>JAKBBQ010000321.1 GCA_021808405.1 Pseudomonadota bacterium
GATCAGCCGCGCGAGCATGCGCCTGCGGGTGCCCGTCGCAGGCCCGGCGGCGCCGCGCCCCGACATCGGCAGCGGCCCCGGGTGGCGCGGTCGATGGGAGCACAATGCCGAAGCACAATCAGCGGGATGTAGGGTGTTGGCGACATTCTGCGGGTGATTCTAGGCACAGCTCGAGGATGACGACGATGCTGGACGACGAAGTCGCGCTGGTCGGCGGCGGATTGGTGGGCAAGGCCGCGGCGCTGGCGCTGGCGCAGGCCGGCTTGCGGGTGGCGCTGTGCGGTGCCGGCAGCGCGCCGGCGCAGCCGCAGGCGGGCTTTGCCCAGCGCATCTATGCCCTCAACGCGGCGTCGCGCCGGTTGCTGCAGCGCCTGCGCGCCTGGGAGCAGATCCCCGGCGAGCGGATCCAGCCGGTGCAGGCCATGCAGATCGCCGCCGACGGCGCGGCCCTGCATTTCGACGCCTACTCGCAGCGGGTGGAGTCGCTGGCCTGGATTGTCGAATCCGATGCCGTCGAGCGGGCCCTGGACCTGGTGCTGCGCTTCGAGCGAGGGGTACGCCTGCACGCCGACGCCGTCGTGCGGGCGCAACGCACGGACGCCGGCTGGCAGGTCGAGCTGTCCGGCGGCCAGGTGCTGCGCTGCGGGCTGCTGGTGGGTGCCGACGGCCGCGGCAGCCGGGTGCGCGAATGGAGCGGCATCGGCGTGCGCAGCAGGCCCTACGGGCAGTCGGCGGTGGTGTGCAATCTCAGCTGCGCGGCAGCGCATGGTGCCCGCGCGCTGCAGGCCTTCACGCCCGACGGCGGCGTGCTGGCGCTGCTGCCGCTGCCCGACTGGCGGGGCCGGCACCAGGTGTCGCTGGTGTGGTCGGCGCCGGACGGGCTGGCCGAGCAGCTGCGCGCGCTGTCGGCCGAGCAACTGGCCGAACGGGTGCAGCAGCAGTTGCCGGCGCTGGGCGCCGAGCGGCTGGCGCCGTTGCAGGCGGCCGGCGAGCCCGCGGCCTGGCCGCTGCTGCTGCAGCGAGCCGAAAGCGTGGCGGGCGACGGCGTGGCGCTGCTGGGCGACAGCGCCCACGTGGTGCACCCGATGGCCGGACATGGCCTGAACCTGGGGCTGCAGGATGTGCAGGCACTGGCCGCGGTGCTGGCGCGGCGCCTGCCGGGCGAGTCCGCGGGTCGACCCGAACTGCTGCGGCGCTACGCCCGGGCGCGTGCCGAGCAGGTGCTGGCGATGCAGCTGGCGACCGACGGGCTGCACCGCTTGTACGCTCCCCAGCTTCGGTGGATGGCCCCGCTGCGCGCGCTGGGATTGCGCGCGGTCGATCGCCTGTCGCCGCTGAAGACCTGGCTGGCGGACTATGCTTCGGGGAGTTCGGTGCTGTCCTGAGCCGATCCCGCGAGCCCGCCGGCCGGTGGCATCCCGGCTGCCGGCCCGTCGCGGGACTTGCGCAGGCGGCACGACAGGACCAGACTGTGCACAGCGCCTTGCAGCGGCCGCCGCGACCGGCGGCCCGACCCCAACGAAGACTGCCCTCCATGAACATCCGAGATTGGTTGATCGCCGCCGTCGCCGCGTGCGCCCTGTCGGGCCCCGCGCATGCCGACACCACCGCCCAGGTGCGCCACGCCCTGGCCGAGCACGTCCCGGGCTTCCCGGCTTCGGCGCACGTGCTCAAGACCCCCTATTCGGGCCTGTACGAAGTCGACATCGGCGACCATGTGTTCTACACCGACGCCCAGGCCAAGTACCTGTTCACCGGCGACATCATCGAAGCCCACAGCGGGACCAACCTGACCCAGTTGCGGGTGCAGCAGCTGCAGAAGGTGGACTGGAACAAGTTGCCGCTGAAGGACTCGTTCAGCGTGGTGTACGGCAAAGGGGCCCGCCAGGTCGCGGTGTTCGAGGACCCGTACTGCCCCTACTGCCGTGCGCTCGACCGCACGCTGGCCAAGATCGGCAACCTGACGGTGCATGTCTTCCTGTTCCCGGTGATCAGCCAGGACTCGCCGGCCAAGTCGCGCGACATCTGGTGCGCGCCCAACCGCGGCCAGGCCTGGGTGGCGTGGATGGGCACCCACAAGAGCCCGCCGCCGGCCCCCGCCCAGTGCGATTCCCAGGTGCTGCAGGCCAACCTGAAGCTGGGCGAGAGCCTGGACATCCAGAGCACCCCGACCATGTTCCTGCACGACGGCAGCCGCATCACCGGCGCGGTCGAGCAGGCGGTGCTGGTGCGCCGGCTCGACGCGGCCCGGTAGTCGGCTCGAGCCCGCTCGCGCCGGCGCCGGCCGCACTCGGCGCGGGCGCCGGCCACACTCGGCGCGGGCGCCGGCCACATTCAGCGCGGGCGCCCTGCGCAGGCCCGGTCCAGCTCGGCCAGCGCCTGGTGCACCGCCTCGGGGTGCGGCGCCGGCCGGGCGAAATCCAGGCGCAGCAGTTGCTGGTCGGCGCGCAGGTCGCACCCGTCGACGTCGACCCCGACCATGCAGACCTGGCGCGGCCGCGCCCCGTGCCGTTGCGCGCACCAGTCGCGCAGGCGCTCCGGGTCGTCGCGGTTCAGGGCGTCGAGGATCGACGCCTCGGCGTCCTGCAGCGAGTTGGCTGGGGGCGCGAAATCCTCGGCGGAAATCCAGTGGATGCTCCCGAAGCCCCCGATGTATCGAAGGGTCTGCGGCTCGATGACGTAGAACTGGAAATCGGCCAACCCGTAGTGGCCCTGCGCCTCGGGGAAATAGCGCAGGTAGCGCGGGCCCAGCGCCTGCTTGTCGGGCAGGCGGCGGGCGAGTCCGACCACGGTGACCCGCGCCGCGGCCTGTGAGTCGGGCACGCAGGGGTGGGCGAGCAGGCTGCAGCGGGAGTCGGCCTGCAGGTTGCGGGTGTGCTCGGCCAGGCTCGACACCAGGATCACCGGGCGGCAGGCCGCGTCGAGGACGAAGGGCGCCAGCGAGCCGAAGGGCGCGCCCCCGCAGCGACGCGACAGGGTGCTCAGCACTCCGTGCAGGTGGCGGCGCAGCAGGCATCGCGCCTGCGCCGCGCGGTCCGCGGCAGACTCGGGGAAGGCAGGCGTTCCGGACATCGGCGACCTCGCTGGCAGCGCCCGTGGCCTTGCACCAAGACCCCAGGCGAAGCGGGGCCAGGGGAACTTGTCGGGCGCCTTGCACTCTACCTGAAGGCAGTGCCGCCGCGCACGTGTTCCTGCAGACCATGCCCCTCGCGGGGCGCAAGGCCCGCGCCATGACCCAGAGCAGCCAGAAGTTCCTCGCCCGCAACCGACCGCCCAGGGTGCACATCGAGTACGAGGTCGAGACCTACGGCAGCCAGGCCAGCGTGCAGTTGCCCTTCGTGATGGCGGTGCTGGCCGACCTGTCGGGGCAGGCGGGCCGAGCCGCCGCGTCGGTGCAGGCGGGTGCAGGCGCCGACGACCTGGGGCAGCGCCGCTTTGTCGACATCGACGCCGACACCTTCGACCAGCGCATGCGGGCCCTGTCCCCGCGAGTGGCCTTCAGCGTGCCCGACACCCTGGGCGGCAGCGGGCAGATGAGCGTCGACCTGTGCTTCCACAGCATCGAGGACTTCTCGCCGGCGGCGGTGGCCTCCAAGGTCGGCGCGTTGCGCGCGCTGCTGCATGCGCG
>JAKBBQ010000322.1 GCA_021808405.1 Pseudomonadota bacterium
CGCGCACCCCCTGCGCTGCCGAGGGCCTTGCGGCCGCCGGGCCGCCCCAAGGCCGCAGGCGTCCCCCTCGGGGGGACGGAGCCGGGGCCGCCCCCGGCGACGAAGGGGGCCCACCTCACCCGCTGAACACGAACATCGCCTCCGAAGCCAGCAGGTTCGGCAGGGTGTGCACCTCGCTGCCGGCGTGGATGCCGAAGGCCTGCTGCACCCGCAGCCCGCACTTGGCGGCCAGCACCGAGAAGTCCGCCCAGGTGGCCACGCGCAGGTTCGGCGTGTCGTACCACTGGTAGGGCAGCTCCTCGGTCACCGGCAGGCGGCCGCTGGCCACGCGCAGCCGGATGCGCCAGTAGGCGAAATTGGCGAACGTGGCGATGCCCGTGCGGCCGACCCGCGCCGCCTCGCGCAGCGCGCGCTCGGTGTGGCGCAGGTTGGGCAGCGAGTCGATCATCAGCACGACATCGAAACTGTCGTCGGCGAACATCGACAGGCCCTGCTCGAGGTCGAGCTGCAGCACGTCCACGCCGCGCCTGGCGCAGGCGACGACCTTGTCGGGGTCGATCTCCACCCCCTGCACCGAGCAGCCGCGCTGGTCGCGCAACTGCGCCAGCAGGGCGCCGTTGCCGCAGCCCAGGTCGAGCACCCGGCTGCCGTGGGGCACTCGCGCCGCGATCAGGTCCAGGCGCCGGTTCATGCCGCCTCGCCGATGCCGAGCTCGTCGGCGATGCGTCCGAAATACGCCCGCACCACGTCGTGATAGTGGGGTTCGTCCATCAGGAAGGCGTCGTGGCCATGCGGCGAGTCGATTTCGGCGTAGCTGACCTCGCGGCGATTGGCGAGCAGCGCCCGCACGATCTCCCGCGAGCGCTCCGGGGAGAAGCGCCAGTCGGTGGTGAAGCTGGCCAGCAGGAAGCGCGCGGTCGCCGGCGCCAGCGCTGCCGCCAGGTTGCCGTCGTGCTCGCCGGCGGGGTCGAAGTAGTCCAGCGCGCGTGTCAGCAGCAGGTAGGTGTTGGCGTCGAAGTAGCCGCTGAACTTCTCGCCCTGGTGGCGCAGGTAGCTCTCGATCTGGAAGTCCACGTCGAAGCCGTAGGTCAACTCGCCGCTGCGCAGGCTGCGGCCGAACTTGCTGGCCATCGCGTCGTCGCTCAGGTAGGTGATGTGGCCGATCATCCGCGCCACGCTCAGGCCCTGCCGAGGCACCACGCCGTGCTCGTAGTAGTTGCCCTGGTGGAAGTCCGGATCGCTGGCGATCGCGCGGCGCGCGACTTCGTTGAAGGCGATGTTCTGCGCCGACAGGCTGGGCGCGGTCGCCGCGGCCACGCAATGGGCCACGCGCTGCGCATGGCGGGTGGTCCACGACAGCGCCTGCATGCCACCCAGGCTGCCTCCCATCACCGCGGCCAGGCGATCGATGCCCAGGCGGTCGAGCACCCGCGCCTGGGAGTCCACCCAGTCTTCCACCGTGACCACCGGAAAGCGGCTGCCCCAGGACTTGCCGCTGGCCGGGTCGATGCTCATCGGCCCGGTCGAGCCGAAGCACGAGCCGAGGTTGTTGATGCCGATGACAAAAAAGCGCCGGGTGTCGACCGGCCTGCCCGGCCCCACCATGTTGTCCCACCAGCCGCGGGTCTTGTCGTCGCCGCCGTAGCAGCCGGCGACATGGTGGCTGGCGTTCAGCGCGTGGCAGATCAGCACCGCGTTGCTGCGCTCGGCGTTGAGCCTGCCGTAGGTCTCGACCATCAGCTCGTACGCCGGCATCACGGCCCCGCTCCTGAGCGGCAGCGGGGTGTCGAAGTGCATGCGCTCGGGCCGCGGCTCGGGCGCTTCCAACGGAGGGGCCATCACGGGGGCGGCGGGAATCGGGGGGAAGCGGCAGCGGCCAGTATAGGGTTGGCTCCGCCGCCCGGCAGCGCGCTGGCCGGCTGCCCGGCGGCCACGCTAAGCTGCGGGCATGTCCAGAAAACGCAAGAACTCGCTGCACGCCCGCAACTTCCCCAGCGCGCGCGACGAGGCGGCCGAGCAGGGGCTGCCGTCGCGCTACGCCGGCCCCGAGAGCAGCTACCGCCTGGCCTTCACCGACACCGCGTTCCTGTTGCACGACGACCTGCGGCCGGTTCGCCTGCAGCTCGAGCTGCTCAAGCCGGAGATGGTGCAGCGCCAGCAGGGGATCGACGCCACCGTGGTGGTGTTCGGCAGCGCGCGCATCGTGGCGCCCGACATCGCCGAACAGCGGCTGCAGCAGGCGCAGGATGCCGGCGACACCCAGGGCCTGGCGCGCGCGCGCCAGGCGCTCAAGCTGTCGCGCCATTACGTCGAGGCGCGGCGCTTCGCCGAACTCGTCACCCGCGCCAGCCACGACCTGGCGCAACCTCTGGCGGTGGTCACCGGCGGCGGCCCCGGGATCATGGAGGCCGGAAACCGCGGCGCGCTCGACGCCGGCGGGCCCAGCGTCGGGCTGAACATCGTGCTGCCCCACGAAGGCGAACCCAACCCCTACATCACCCCGGAGTTGTGCTTCCGCTTCCACTATTTCGCGATGCGGAAAATGCACTTCCTCATGCGATCGGTCGCGCTGGTGTGCTTTCCCGGGGGCTTCGGAACCCTCGACGAGTTGTTCGAGGTGCTGACCCTGACCCAGACCCGCAAGGTGCACCGGCGACCGATCCTGCTGTTCGACCGGGAGTTCTGGACCAGCCTGATCGACTTCGACCACCTGGTTCGCACCGGCATGATCGGCGCCGACGACCTCAAGCTGTTCCATTACGTCGAGACCGCCGAGCAGGCCTGGCAACTGCTGCGGCGCGAACTCGCGCTCGATCCCCCCGGCAGCGCCGACCCCGCGGCCTGAGCGACGGCGACCCGGCGATGGCCTTCGCACGCTTCGAGCGCGACCGCGGGGAAGCCCCGCTGAGCGACATCAACATGACCCCGCTGATCGACGTCATGCTGGTGCTGCTGGTCATCCTGCTGCTGACCGCGCCGCTGCTCGACGGCCGCATCGCGCTGCAGCTGCCGCGGGTCGATGCGGCGGCCGGCGCGGCGGCGGTCGACCTTCCGGTGCTCAGCCTGCAGCGCGACGGTCGCATCGACCTGGACGGCCGCTCGCTGACCGACTCGCAGCTGCCCGCTGCGCTGCGCGCGCTGGCCGCGTCGCCGACCCACCGCGGGCTGCGCATCCGCGCCGACGCCGCGGTGCCGTACGGCGAGGTGGCGCGGGTCATGGCGGCGGCGCAGGCCGCCGGGCTGACCAGCCTGGATCTGATGACCCGGCCCGCGGCGCTCCCCGCGGGCCGGGCAGCCACTTCGCGACGCGGGGCGCCGGCCGCGGCCTCGCCGCGAAGCGTCGGCGGCCACTAACATGGCGGCTGGCGCGCCGCCGCGCGCGGCGCGAGACCTTCCAGCCCCAGCCGATATGAACTCCAAGTACGACGCCGCCGCGGTCGAGCGCGCCGCGCAGCAACACTGGCAGGCCACCGACGCCTACCGGGTGCGCGAGGACGCGCCCGGGCCGAAGTTCTACGCCTGCTCGATGCTGCCCTACCCCAGCGGCAAGCTGCACATGGGCCACGTGCGCAACTACACCATCAACGACATGTTGACCCGGTACCTGCGCATGAAGGGCTACA
>JAKBBQ010000041.1 GCA_021808405.1 Pseudomonadota bacterium
CGCCCAGGCGCTCGACGGCGGCTCGTCGGACAACACCGGCAGGTAGGTGAAATGGGGCTGCCGCGCAGCCAGCGCGGCGAGCTTGGCATGGTGGTAGAGCTCGGCCTGGTTGCGCTGGCCATAGACCAGGGTGATCGGCAGGCCGCAGCCGCGATCGAACAGATCCTGGATCATGCTCAGCGGACTCGACAGTCCCGAACCCCCGGCGATGAACAGCAGCGGCAGCTTGTCGCGGGTGTGCGCACCGTGGCGAACGTGGAAACGCCCGTAGGGCGCGGCCAGCGCCAGGGTATGCCCGAGCGCCAGCTGCTGGTGCAAGTAGCCGGTGGCGGCGCCTCCGGGAACATGGCGCACATGCAGCTCGACCTCATCCGGGCGCGACGGCGGGCTGGCGATCGAAAAGGCCCGCGGATGGACGACGCCGGGAACCCGCAGGTTGACATACTGCCCGGCCTGGAAGCGCAACGCTCGGTCAAGTTGCAGCCTCAGAATGCGAATCGTCGGCGAGGCCTGTGCGATGGCGCATACCGTCGCCTGGTAGTCCTGCACCGGGATCCGGTCGGCGTCTGGATCGTCGTCGATGTCGGCGACGATGCTCGCATCGGACTGCAGGGTCGCGCAACACGCCAGCGCATGGCCCGCGTCGCGCTCGAAATCCATCAGCGCAAAGGGCGAGGCCTCGCCATGGTCGACCTCGCCTTCGCGCACCTGCACCTTGCAGGTGGCGCACAGGCCGTGGCAGCAGGCGTGGGGCAGCCAGATTCCCGCGCGCAGGCAGGCGTCGAGGATGGTCTGATCGTCTTCGACTTCGACGGTCTGCGCGATGGGTTCGATGTGCAGGGTATGGCTCATGGATCGTCTGGCTGGTGCATGCGCCGCCGCCGTGCCCGCTGGCACGGCGGCGGCCGGGCCCTTGCGGCCGCTAGAACGCCGCGCCCGCCAGGCCGTCGAGCCCGGGGGTGCGCAGCCTCAGGCTGGCCTTGTGGCCCAGCCCGTTGTCGGCCAGGCTGCGATCCATCTGCGGGCTGAATGCCTCGCCCGAACGCATCCATTGCACGGCCGACCAGTCGATGCGGGCGAAGTCGGGGTGCTGCCCGAACAGCCCCGGCAGTACCTGCTCGACCAGCGCGCCGAAGGGCATTCCCGGGGGAACCGGAATGCACATCGGGGTGGCGTACATCAGGTGCTGGTCCCAGCCGATGTTGAGGATCTGCTGCCCGTGGAACTTGTCCGCCGTGTCCTTCATGTCCCCGTGGTAGCCGGGGCGGATGGCCTTGGTGCTCATGCTGTATCTCCGTTTCGGGGGCTCAGGCGCTCAGGCGCTCAGGGGCTCGGCGGGCCGCGGCTGCGCGGGGGCGTGGGAATTGGCGGCGCGCTGGGTCCACTGCGTCCAGTTGCGCGCGTCCACGTGGCCTTCGAAGTCCCCGCCATCGACCCCGGCCTGGATTCCCATGTAGCGCAGCGCCTCGACCAGGGGATTGAAGTCGGGGGACGCAGGGTTGACGTCCGGGAGGAAGTAGCTGCCCTGGTAGATCTGGTGCACCGGAAGATGGGCATGCACGTACTTCTCGGGCTCCTTGCGGAAGATGTCGCGGCAGCCGTCCGAGCAGAAGTGGAACTTGTCGCCCAGGTAGCTTTCCTCGCGGTAGCAGATCTGCGTGGGGTCGTCGGGTTCGGTGAACAGCAGCGGCCACTGGCAGGTCTGGCACAGCTGCGGCAGCGTCGGGTTGGCGAAAGGCCTGCCCTGGCGTTCGAGTTCGGCCCAGTACTCGAAGCGCGGCCGGTAGTACCTGTCGAAGGTGTCGGGATACTTGGCCGACAGCCACTGCATCTCCTCCTGGCTGGGCAGCCACACCGGGAAGCCCGCGGCATGGCGGAACTGGTAGAAGGTGCTCCACAGCTGGTGGCTGACGTGGCCCTTCTCCTGGATGGTGACATCGGCATGCCGGGGTGGGCGGATGCCGTAGCGCGCCAGGTCGGCGAACAGCGCGCCGCCGTTTTCCTCGTAGTAGATCTGCCACGCCTCGGCCCAGCTCATCACCCGCTTGGGAAGCATGTAGTCCATCATCGCCGCCACCAGCGACAGCAGGCGATAGCCGCGCCAGAACCATTTGTCGATCCAGCCCTGCACGATGGGCACGTTGCCCGGATCCTGCTCGAGCAGGAACTTGATCACCTCGATGCCCAGGGTCATGTGCCGCGCCTCGTCGCTTTGCGCCGAGAAGCCGAAGGACACGGTCGACATGTCGCTGTTGTAGGCGGCCCCCGACATCCAGGGCATGAACACCAGGTTGGTCAGCACGTACTCGAAGGCGAAGCAGATTCCCACGACGAACTCGAAAGGCCCGGACGACACCGCGTCCTCGAAAAAGGACTTGGGAATCGACAGGTACCAGGTGCGGTCGTACTGGTACGGGAAGTTGGACATCCCGGTGAAGTACTTGTTGTAGTGCGACAGGGCGTGCGCCTGGGTCTGCGCATGGCGCAACTCGTCGATGGCCTGCATCTGCGCGGCGATGCGCGCGGCGGTTCCGGGGAACTCGCGGCCGACGATGTTGAAGCCGCGGTGCGACGCGTACTCCATGCCGATCACCCCGTTGATGAAGATCTTCAGCGCCTGCACGTAGCGCACGTCGGTGACGTTGAACTGGGCGTTGTTCTGCTGGAAGGCGTCGATGATGGCGTAGAGCTTGCGCTCCTTCTCGCCCTGGTACTTCCAGTAGGCGTCCATGGTCAGGCGGAACGGGTCCTCCCACTTGTCCCAGTCGTGGATCTTGATGCCCTCGAACTTGACGTTGCGGTAGATGTCGTCCTCGGCCTGGTAGCTGGGCTTCCAGCCCAGGTCGCGGGTCAGCAGCGCGTAGTTTTCCTTCAGGCTCAGTTTCCTGGGAGTGGCGGTGGTGTTCATCGGTGGTCTCCTTGTGCGGTGTGTCAGGTCTTCAGCACGACTTCCATTCCAGGACGAACTCGTCCAGGCCCTCGTCGACCTCGCCCGACAGGGAAATCAGGTTGATGTGGACTTCGCGCAGATCGAACTCCCGCCCGGCCTGCTCCTCGATGGACTCGCGGCGGATGACCAGCCGCCCGGGAGCGGTGATCTTGACCATGCCGGGAAACTCCTCGACGTCGGCCTGGGGGTTGTCGGCGTGGATGGCGTCGATGATCGGCCGGGTGTCGTTGTTGGCCTGGAAGGCGATGAACACCGGCGGTCGGCTGCCGCCATGGGTGGCAAGGTGGCTCATGCAATGTCTCCGTGGTTTCTGGTGGGGTGTCGGCAAGGGGCGCGCATCGGGCGCGGATCTTCAGTCGATCACCTTCAGGCGGGCCAGGCGCGCGCGCAGCTCGTCGCCCACCTGCCGCAAGCCGGCCGCGCCCGGCCCGGCACCCATGGCCAGTTCGGCCAGCGGCGCGAGCGCGTCGCCGTAGGCGGCCTGCCACTTGTCGGCCCAGCCTGCGATGAGCCTGCGGTTCTGGTCGCTTTCGGCGGCGCAGGTCCTGAGCACGCTGTCCACCCAGCGGCTGGACTCGGCCTGCCAGCGCAGCGGAAAGTCCAGCACCGTGGCCAGGCCATGGCCGCAGCGCGCTGCCAGGTGCTGCTCGAAGCGGTCGAGCAGCAGCGGATAGACCAGGGCGTCGGCCACCAGCGCCTGCGCGACCAGGGTCTCGAACCAGTCGCGCAGCACGAAGGTGTTCTCGGTCTGCCTGCGCAGAGGCTGCCAGGCCGCGTCGTCCATCCATTGCCGCTTGGCCTGCGCCAGCGAGCTGCCGGTGTTGCCGTCGAGCATCAGGCCGATGCGCGACAGGTGCTGGGCCATTCCCAGGCGGTCCATCATGGCCATCGCGGCGGCCTGGGTGATCGCGGTACCCCAGCCGTAGGCGGCGATCTGGCTCATGTTGGTGTTGGCGCCCCATTCATAGTGGCGCAACGGCAGCAGCGCACGCACCAGCAAGTCGCGCTCGGCCTGCGGCAGGTCGGCGATCAGCCGGCGCTGCTCGGCCATTTCCATCTGGCGGTCCGCGGCTTCCTGCTGGCGGGCACGGGCAATGGTGTAGCTGCCGTAGTAGTACTGCCGCGGGTCCTTCGGTGCATACCAGTCGGCCATCACCACCGCGGTGCGGCGCTGGTCGTAGAGCTGGCCGTCGGGATCCCACAGGGGCTTGTAGTGGTAGTTCACCTCGGCCTGCAGGTTGTAGGTTCCCTCCTGGTAGCGCGAGGCCGGCTTGTCGCCGAAGCGCTGCGCGATATGGGCGAAGGTGTTGCGCAGCGGCTTGACGCTGCGCACGCGGATATCCACGGTCATGGGGTTGGTCTCCTGGGTATGGGGCGCTTCATGCGTCGACGCCGGGTTTGCCGTAGCGCCACTTGGACTGCTCGCGATCGAGCCGGCGCCCTTGTTCGTCGCTGAGGTGCCGTGCACGGTTGACGCGGCAGAACTCCTCGAATGCAGCGGCGGGAAGAATGAGGTCGACCGCCAGATCGGGATCGCCGATCGAGAAGTCGAACTCCACAAAGCCATCGGCTCGGCGCCTGGTCACACGCACCCAGCACGGCCGTCCATGGATCGGCGACAACGCAGGCAGTTCATGGACGGTCACGGTGGTCTCCTGCCGGGGTCTTGTGGAAGTTGCTGCAATCGCCTCCGGCAGCCCGGTGCGTTGCGAGCTCCGTGCCAGTTTGCGAAAAATCCGGGAAGACCCTGAGGGTTTTGCGGGGCTTGCGGCACTCACCGCCGCCGACTCCGCGCCGCGCTGGCCCGAAGGATTCGCGGGCTGTAGAAAATCGCGCAAGTGCCACCGCGGGCAACGCCCGCGATGTGCACTTTCAGACAGCCAGGCGCTTGAGCCGGTAGATCAACTGCGCGCGGCTGATTCCCAGCAGCCGCGCCGCGGCGGATTGGTTGCCGGCGGTGGCCGTCAGCGCGCTGCGCACCAGTTCGGCCTCGAGCTGGTCCAGGGGCAGCGCGGCCTGGCCGGGATGGCCGCTGAGCAAGGCCTGCACCCTCTCGCCCAGGGATTGGGCCTGCGCCGCCCTGGCAAGGTCGGGCCCGCCCGGGAGGTGGTTGCGCAGTGCGCCATCGTTGCGCAACCCCAGCCATTCGGCATCCAGACGCTCGTCGCCCAGGAACAGGTGCCCGATGTCGATCGCGCCGTCGTCGCTGGCCAGCACCACCCCGCGCTCGACCAGGTTCTCCAGTTCGCGGATGTTCCCCGGCCAGTCGTAGGCCATCATCGCGTCGATCGCGCGGGCGGTGAAACCGGTGACCCGGCGCCCCTCGCGCTGGGTGAACTTGCGCAGGAAGTGGTTCATGAACACCGGGATGTCCTCGCGGCGCTCGCGCAACGGGGGAACCCGCACCGGAAGCACGTTCAGGCGGAAATACAGGTCCTCGCGAAAGCGCCCCGCCTCGACCTCTCGCTTGAGGTTCAGGTTGGTCGCCGCCACCACCCGCACATCGACCTTGACGGCCTGCGATCCGCCGATGCGCTCGACTTCGCGCTGCTGCAGCGCGCGCAGCAGCTTGCCCTGCGCCGTCCAGCCGAGGATGCCGATCTCATCGAGGAACAGCGTGCCGCCGTGGGCGCGCTCGAAGCGCCCGGGCCGGCTGTTCTGCGCCCCGGTGAATCCGCCCTTGTCGACCCCGAACAACTCGGACTCGATCAGTTCCTCCGGAATGGCCGCGCAGTTGATGGCCACGAACGGCCCCTGCGCGCGCGGGCTGATGCGGTGCAGGGCCTGCGCCAGCACCTCCTTGCCCACCCCGCTCTCCCCCAGGAACAGCACCGTCGACTGGGTCTGCGCCGCGCGCCGGACCATGTGGCACACGGCGTTGAAGCCGGCACTCACACCCACCACTTCCGCCGTTCCCAGCAGGGCCTTCGGCCCCGCAGCATGCGGCAGGCTGACCCCGCTGGTCAGCGCGTCGGCGCGCAGGGTGCGCAGCTCGTCGGCGGCGTCGTCCCACGCCTCGGCCGGCTTGCCCACGATCACGCAATGGGGCGCGCCCTGGGCGCAGCATTGCACTTCGCGGAACACCACCGGCCTGCCCATGAAACGGCTGACGAAGCCGCTGGCGTATCCGACCTGCTGCCAGCAGGCGACGTCGGCGCCGACTCCGTACAGCCGGATATGCGCTTCGGCCTCGGCCGAGCCATGCCAGTTGAACTCTCCGAGGAATTGCCCGGTTTCGACGTCGAGCTCCAGGTGCACCGCCTCCACCCGCGCCACTCCCTCGAGCATGTGCAGCTGGGGGCCGATGAACACCGCCTGGTCGGCCTCGTCGGCCCCCTGGAAACGGTGCGCGAGATCGGCGTCGTGGGCGCCGCAGTTGTAGCCCATGCGAGTGAGCAATCCACGCGCCTTCTCGGCCCCCAGGGTTTCGATCAGTTCCTGCCGGAAGACCCCCAGCGCCGAGTTGTGCAGCAGCACCATGCGCTGGTCGTTGAGCCAGATGCGGCCCTCCCGGGTGTCGAAATGCAGCCGCGACACCAGCTCCTGCGACGGCGCCAGGGACTCCAGGGTCGGGCCCTCGGCGTGCCGGGGGGCTGGCGCTTCGTCCTTCATCGTCGGTGGCTGGCGCGGGAGCAGGTGGCGATCAGGGCAGGCCCTTGCGGCGGCCCGCGTCGAGGAACAATGTACTCCCGGCCAACGCGTCGGCATGCGGGGCGAGCAGCAACTGCACCGCCCACGCCACCTGCTCGACCCCGGTGAGCGAGCCGATCGCCGATTCCTGGCGCATCTGCTGCAGCACCTGGTCGACCGAACCGTCGTCGCGCGCCGCGCGTGCCTGTGCCACCCGGCGCAGGCGCTCGGTGTCGGCCGGGCCGGGAGCCAGCAGGTGGGAGGTGATGTGCCGCGGCCCGTAGGCCCACGACAGCTGGCGCACCAGGTTGGCCAGCGCGGCATTGGCCACTCCGGCGGTGGCCGCGTAGGCGCTGGGCTCGAAGCCGTAATGCCCGCCGATGGCCACCAGCCGCGACCCGGGCTGAAGTCGCGCATCGGCGGCGCGCACCAGGCGCAACATTCCGCCGGCCTTGATGTTGACCGCTTCGGCCAGCGCGCCCGCGGGGGCCTCGAGCACCCCACCCGCGGTGGCCACCCCGGCTGCCTGCACGACCATGCGCACCGGAGCGTCGAGGCAACCGGAGATCGCCTGGATGCTGGAATCGTCGGCTATGTCCGCGGTGCATCCGCGGATACCGGGAAGATCGCGCGCCAGTTCGTCCAGCGCTGCGGCGCTGCGCGCCACCGCCACCACCTGCAGCCCGGACTCGGCCAGGCCGCGGCAGATCAGGCGTCCCATCGCCCCGGTGGCGCCCACCACCACCGCCAGTTCACGCATCGCGGCCATCACCGCCTCAGGTCGCGGCGTCGCCGGCGACCCCCCGCAGCAGCCCGCGCTGCCGGGCCATGGTCATGGCGGTGTCCTCGATCATGTCCTCCTGGCCGCCGATCATCTTCTGGCGCCCGAGTTCGACCAGGATGTCGCGCGCCGGGACGCCGAAGCGTTGCGCGGCGCGCTTGGCATGCAGCAGGAAGGTCGAGTAGACCCCGGCGAAACCCAGGGTCAGGGAGTCGCGGTCGACACGGACCACGTGGTCCATCATCGGCACGATCACCTCCTCGGCCACGTCCATCAGCTTGAACAGGTCGACTCCGGTGTCGATTCCCAGGCGCTCGCACACCGCGGCAAAGACCTCCAGCGGCGTGTTGCCTGCGCCGGCGCCCAGGCCCGCCACCGAGCCGTCGATGCGACTGGCGCCGGCCTCGATGGCGGCGATGGAATTCCAGATCCCCAGCCCCAGGTTGTGGTGGCCGTGGAAGCCGATTTCGGTTTCCGGCTTGAGCACCTCGCGCAGTGCGCGCACCCGCCGCGCCACGTCGTCGGGCAGCAGGAAGCCGGCCGAATCGGTGATGTAGACGGTCTGCGCGCCGTAGCTCTCCATCAGGCGGCCCTGCTCGGCCAGTCCGGCCGGGTCGTTGAGGTGGGCCATCATCAGGAAGCCGGTGGTGTCCATTCCCAGCTTGCGGGCGAAGGCGATGTGCTGGGGCGAGGTGTCGGCCTCGGTGCAATGGGTGGCCACGTGCACGCTGCGCGCCCCGCAGTCGTAGGCCGACTGCAGTTCGCGCATCGTCCCCAGCCCGGGGATCAGCAGCACCGACACCTTGGCCTGCTTCATCCTCGGACACACCGCCTGCAGGTATTCCTCGTTGCTCGCCAGGGCGAAACCGTGCTGCAGGGAGTTGCCCCCCATGCCGGCGCCATGGGTGACCTGGATCAGCGGCACCCCGGCGTCGTCCAGCGCGGTGGCCACGCGGACCATCTGCTCCACCGAGATCTGTTCGCGCTTGGCGTGCATTCCGTCGCGCAGGCACATGTCATGCAGCAGGACCTTGCGGCCCTGGAGATTGCTGGTCATCGTCGGTCTCCGTGGGATGCTTCAGGCGATGGCGGCTTCGACGGGCCTGAGCGTCAGGCTGCCGCGGAGGATTTCCTCGGCGAACATCTCCGCGGTGCGGCAAGCCGCGGCGGTCATGATGTCCAGGTTGCCGGCGTAGGTCGGCAGGTAGTCCCCCAGGCCCGCCACCTGCATGAACACCGCCACCCGCTTGCCGTCGAACAGCGGGCCGTTGACCAGCCTGTAGCCGGGGACGTACTTGCGCACCTCCTCGATCATCGACAGCACCGATTCGGTGATGCGACGCTCATCGGGGAGGTCGTCGCACAGGCACTGGATGGTGTTGCGCATGATCATCGGCGGCTCGGCCGGGTTGATGATCGCCAGCGCCTTGCCCTTGCGCGCCCCGCCGACGCGTTCGATGGCATTCGACGTGGTGTAGGTGAATTCGTCCAGGTTGGCACGCGTCCCCGGGCCGATCGAACGCGAAGCCAGGCTGGCGACGATTTCGGCGTAGCCCACCGGCTGGATGCGGCTGACCGCGTGCACGATGGGAATCGTCGCCTGCCCGGCGCAGGAAATCATGTTGACATTCATTTCCTGCCGGTCGGCGTGTTCGCGCAGGTTCACCGGGGGCACGCACAGCGGACCGATGGCCGCCGGGGTGAGGTCGACCATCAGCACCCCCAGGGCATTGAGCTTGCGGCTGTTCTGCGCATGCACATAGGCGCTGGTGGCGTCGAAGGCGATCTGGATGCCGTCGGCCGCGACATGCGGCAGCAGGCCGTCGACGCCCTCCGAGGTGGTCTTCAGTCCCATGTCACGGGCACGCCGCAGGCCTTCGGATGCCGGGTCGATGCCGACCATCCATACCGGTTCGAGCACCGGGCTGCGGCGAATCTTGTAGATCAGGTCGGTGCCGATGTTGCCGGAGCCGATCAGCGCGCACTTGATCTTGTTCATGGATGTTCCTTTCAGGCGAAGCGCAAGGCCACGCTGCCGAGTTCCTGGAAGCGGGCGCAGACGAAGTCCCCGGGCTGCACCGCGATGGCCTCGGTGATCCCTCCGCTCATCACGAAGCTGCCGGCGGCAAGCTGCTGCCCGAGTTCGTGCAGCACATTGACCACCAGCGCCACCGCATCGGCCGGATGGCCCGACACCGCGGCCGACGCGGCAATGGCCACCGGCTCGCCGTTCCTCTCCAGCACCACCCCCAGGCTGGAAAGGTCGACGTCCTCGGCAAGCCGCGCGCGCCCTCCGCTGGCGTAGCGCGCCGACGAGCTGTTGTCGGCCACCACACTGGGAAGGTCGAAGGAAAAACCGGTGTAGCGCGAGTCGATGACCTCCAGCGCGGGGAGCACGAAATCGGTGGCCTGCAGAACCTGTTCGCGCGTACAGTCGGGCCCCGCCAGCGGCCTTGCGAGGACGAAGGCCACCTCGCATTCCACCCGCGGGTGCACCAGTTCGTCGACGCGCAGCACGCTGCCTTCGGCGCGGCACATGTCGGCCATCAGGAATCCCACGGTCGGAACGCGCACCCCCATCTGCTCCATCTTGGCGCGCGAGGTCAGTCCGGCCTTCCACCCGGCCTGGCGCCGGCCCTGCGCCAGCGCACGGCGCAGCAACTCCCGTTGCACCGCATAGCCGTCGCCGAGGGTCATCGCCGGAAAGTCGTCGGTCAGCTTCGGGATCGCCCGCGCGTCGCGCTGGGCGCCCAGCACCCTGTCGGCCAGGGCCTGGATGTCGGCGCCCGCCAGCGCGGGTCGCATGCTCAGGGCCTGGGGGTTCATCGCGCGGGGCTCCCGTGAAATCGCGCGCGGCACTGGCCCAGGCCGCCGATGGTGCACACCAGTTCGTCGCCGTCGGCCACCGCAAGCAGCGGCGACTGCGACCCCGACAGGATCACCTCCCCCGCGCGAAACGGCAGCCCCAGGCGCCCCAGGGTGTTGGCCAGCCAGGCCACGGCGTTGACCGGCGAGCCCTGCACGGCCGCGCCGGCGCTGGTCGAATGCAGTTGGCCGTTGCGCTGCAGCACCATGCCGGCCAGCGCCAGGTCGAGCCGCCGCGGGTCGCCGCGCGCCTGGCCGAGCAGGAACACCCCGCACGAGGCGTTGTCGGCCACCGTGTCCTGGATGCGGATCTTCCAGTCGCGAATCCGCGAGTCGACGATCTCGAAGCACGGGCTGACCCAGGCGGTCGCGCGGATCACGTCGGCCGCGGTGACCCCTGGTCCGGCCAGATCGCGCTCGAGCACGAAGGCCAGCTCGGCCTCGGCACGGGGCTGGATCAGGCCCCCCAGATCGACCCCGTCGGCTTCGTCGCACACCATGCCGGAGGTGAGTTGGCCGAAGTCGGGCTCGTACACCCCCAGCATGTCCTGCACCGGCTTGCTGGTCACCCCGATCTTCTTGCCGACGACGGTTTCGCCCGCCTGCACGCGGCGCGCGACCATTCGCGACTGGATGGCGTAGGCCTGGTCGATGGCGATGTCGGGGTGGCGCTCGATCAGCGGGGCAAGCACCCGGCGCTGCAGCCAGGCCTCGTAGAGCTCGTCGCCGCAGCGTTCGATGGTGGTGGCGTCCATGGCGGCGGGGCTCAAAGCTTGATGCAGACGTTGCGCATTTCGGTGTAGAACTCCAGCGAATGCACGCCGCCCTCGCGGCCGATGCCGCTTTGCTTGGCGCCGCCGAAGGGCGTGCGCAAGTCGCGCAGGAACCAGCTGTTGACCCAGGTGATTCCCACCTCGATGGCGCCGGCCATGCGATGCGCCCGCCGCAGGTTCTCGGTCCAGATGGTCGTCGACAGCCCGTAGCGGTTGGCGTTGGCCAGCTCGACCACCTCCTGCTCGCTGTCGAAGGGGCGGATGTGACAGCACGGGCCGAAGATCTCCTCCTGCACCACCGCTGCGGTCTCGGCAAGCCCGGTCCAGATGGTCGGCTGCACCCATGCGCCCTCGGCGAGCTCGTCGGGCATCGCCGGCACCCCGCCGCCGGTGACCACCGTGGCCCCGTCGGCCACTGCGCGCTGGTAGTAGGACAGCACCTTGCGCTTGTGCTCCTGGCTGATCAGCGGGCCGTAGTCGGCCTGGGGGTCGCTGGGGCGGCCGTGGCGAACCGCCTCGCAGCGCGCCTTCAGCGCGGCGACGAAACGCTCGAAGACCGGGCGCTCGACGTACACCCTCTCGGTTCCCAGGCACACCTGGCCGGTGTTGAGAAAGGCCGAGCGGAAGATTCCCTCGACCGCGGCGTCGAAGTCGCAGTCGGCGAACACGATGCCCGCATTCTTGCCCCCGAGTTCGAAGCTGACGTCGCGGATCCCGTCGGCGGCGGCCTTCATGATGGCAGCGCCGGTGCGGGTCTCGCCGGTGAAGGTGATGGCGTCGACCCCGTCATGCCGGGTGAGGAACTCCCCGGCCGCGTCGGGGCCGAAGCCGTGCACCACGTTGTACACCCCATGCGGAACCCCGACCTCGTTCATCACTTCCCCCAGCAGGGTGGCGGTGGCGGGAGTTTCCTCCGAGGGCTTGACCACCACGGTGTTGCCGCAGGCCAGCGCCGGGCCGACCTTCCAGGTCATCAGCAGGAAGGGGGCGTTCCACGGACTGATGACCCCGATCACCCCCTTGGGCTTGCGGATCGCGTAGTTCAGCGCCCCGGCGCCGTCCGGGGTGTCCATCGCGAAGCTCTCGGCCGGAACGTTCTTGATGATGTCGGCGAAGATCTTGAAATTCGCCGCCCCGCGGGGAACGAAGGCGTGGGCGATCACATGGTGCGGCTGCCCGGTGTCGGCTTCCTCGGCGGCGACGAAGTCGTCGAAGCGCCGGGTGATGCCGTCGGCCACCGCGTGCAGCATCGCCACCCGCTTGTCCACCGCCATGCGCCCCCATTCGCCGCGCAGCGCCGAGCGGGCCGCGCCCACCGCGGCGTCGACGTCGTCGCGGGTTCCGCGCGCGACCCGGCCCATCAGGTGGTTGTCCACGGGCGAACGCTTGTCGAAGGTCTGGCCGTCGCTGGCCGGCCGCATGCGGCCGTCGATGAAATGGTGGGTGGTCTGCATAGGCGTGGGTGGCAGCGGCTGGGCCGCGGGTCGGAAGCTTCAGGCCGCGGGCAAGGCGGCGGCACGCCGCGCCAGTTCGTCGGCGCGCAGGATGCTGGCGGGAACCCCGCCGATGGCCCAGCGGTCGGGGTGCACCAGGTCGATCTGCACCCGCACCCTGCCGGGGTCGCCCCCCAGTACCCGCGCGGTCACCTCGCTGAGGTCGGCCATCACCCGGTGCAGGGTCTGCACCGGCCGTCCCTCCATCAGCGCCATGCGGATCAGGGGAATCTCGCTGGATGCACGGGTGCGCTGCTGCAGCACTTCGTCGGCCGGCTCGCCGGCCACCGCATACAGTTCCGGATCGACTTCGGTGATCCAGACCTGCAGGCGCTCGGCCGGGGCGTCGATGGCCGCGGCAAAGGCCGCCGAGGCCTCGCGCAGCAGGCGCTTGAGCACCGGTCGGGGATGGCCGGCAAGGACATGGATGTTGGCTATGGGCATCGGGGCACCGGGCAGGAGGAGGAGATCGGCGCGCCGCGGGCGCAGCCCGCGGCGCGCATGGCTCAGGTCACCACGGTGAGGAAGGTCTCGTGCATCTTGCGCGCGGCGACATCCAGGCCGCCCCCTTCGCCGAGGCCTTCCCAGCTCCACTCGATGGGCGGCAGGTCGGGATAGGAGGAATTTCCCCCCCAGAAGGTCTCGAAACGGTTGCCCGAAGGATCCCAGGCGTAGATGGTTCCGCCACGGGTGATGCCGTGGCGTGTGGGACCGATGTCGACCTTGACATCGTTGCTGGCCAGGATGTCGGCCGCGCGCAGCACCCGCTCCCACGACTCCATGTAGAAGGACACATGGTGCAGCTTGCCCGGCTCGGGATGGATGACGAAGGCGATGTCGTGGGCCTTGTTCGAGCACGACAGCCACAGCGCGCCCTTGACGTCGCTGTCCGGAAGGGTCACGTATTCGGTCAGGTGAAAGCCCAGCACCTGGGTGAAGATCTCCAGCACCTTGTCGACATTGGGGCCGTACAGCAGGGCGTGGTCGAGTCGCATCGGGGCGATGCCCTTGTCGAACTTGGCCATGTAGGGCTTGGGATCCTTCTGGCCGAGTTCGCTGCCGACGAAGGTCTTCCGGGCGTACAGCTCGATCTGGTGACCGCTGGGGATTTCGAAGCGCACCCGCTCGCCGGTCTGCAGCAGTTCGCCCGCGGGAATCCGCGTGGTCGTCACGCCGTGGGCACGCAGATCGGCCTCGAGCTTGTCGAGGGTGGCGTCGCTGTCGACCTTGAAGGCCATGAAGTCGATGCCGGCGCGGTCGTCCTGGCGCAGGATCACGCTGTTGTGGTCGCGTTCGTCCCAGGCCTTCAGGTAGACCCGCCCGGATGCGTCGCGGCCGGTTTCCTCCAGACCCAGCACGTCCCGGTAGTGACGCACCGCGTCCTCGAGGTCCAGAACCCGGATCTGCACATGTCCGGGGCGCAAAACACCAGTCATTGCCATGCTCTTGTCTCCCTGTGGTTTCCGCTCGGGGGGTTGCGTCCGCTGCCCGGGTGACGCCCGCTGCAACGGAACCTGGGCCCTACCTTAGAGGCCGCCCGCCGCGGGCGTCCAATACCGTTGAAATCTGAATGCGATACTTATCGGGTATATCTTTGGCTTCTGGTTAACACCAATTGGTATGGACCGGGCCGGCCGCTCACAATCGGGGCGCGACCAAGGCCCAGGAAACCCGTGGAACTTCGACATTTGCGCTACTTTGTGTGCGTCGCCGAGGAGGGCAACATCGGGCGCGCTGCGCTGCGGCTGCATATTTCCCAGCCACCGCTGACCCGTCAGATCCAGCAACTCGAGGGCCAGCTCGGGGTGCAGTTGCTGCGGCGCACCCACCGCGGTGTCGAACTCACCGACGCCGGAAGGGTGCTGTACGACGATGCGCGCAACATCCTGGCGATGGCCGAGCGCGCCGCCGAGCGCAGCAGCAAGGCCGCCAGGGGCCTGCTCGGTCGCCTCGACGTGGCGATCTTCGGCTCCGGGATCTTTGGCGCGATCCCGCGGCTGATGCGCAGTTTCCGCAAAGCGCATCCCGAGGTCAGCATCTTCCTGCACAACATGGTCAAGGAAGAACAACTCGATGCCCTGCGCCACCAGCGCATCACCCTGGCCTTCAACCGCCTGATGCGCCCGGTCGACGGCCTGGTCTGCGAAACCCTGCTGACCGAGGCGCTGTACGTGGCCATTCCCTCCGATAGCGCGCTCGCCGCGCGCACCGCGGTGGCCATGGAGGAACTGCAGGACGTTCCCCTGGTGCTGTTCCCCACCGGAGGCCGCCCGAGTTTCATCGACCGCGTGCATGAAATGTGCGGGGCCTGCGGCTTCAACCCCCTGGTCGCCCAGGAGGTGGGCGACGTCGTGCACGCGGTCGCGCTGGTGGCCACGGGCTTCGGCGCCACCCTGGTGCCCCGCTCGGCCACCGCGATGGCCCTGCCGGGGGTCAGCTATCGGCCCTTGCACCACCCCACGCTTTCGCGGGTCGACCTGTGCTGCATCTACCGCGAGGACGACGACTCGCCGCTGCTGCTGTCCCTACTGGCTTCGATGCGCCAGGAAGCGACGCAGATGCCGCGGCATTGAGCCGCGGCGTGCCATGGAACCGGAGAACGCATTGCAGAAATTCGACGTACTCATCGAGGACACCGGGGAGCGCTACGCCTGCTCCGATTCCCGGTCTCTGCTCGAAGGCATGGTGGCCCTGAACCGCAAGGGCATCCCGCTGGGCTGCCGCAACGGCGGCTGCGGGGTGTGCAAGGTGGCCATCCTCGACGGGGATTACGAGACCGGGGTGATGAGCCGGGCCCATATCAGCGAAGACGACCAGCGCTGCCGCAGGGTGCTGGCCTGCCGCGTGCGTCCGCGCTCGGACATCCGCCTGGCGGTCGTCGGAGGCATGAAGAAGAGCGTCTGCCGCCCGGCATGACGCCGCCGCGTCAGCGCATCACCCTGGGGTGCGGCAGGAACAGCGCCGGCGACGCAGGACCGTGACTGGACAATGATGCTGGGCATCTCTACCCTGCGATGGTATCGGCGCTTGTCCCGAAAGGTATTGGATTCGTGCCGATCCGGCCCTTACCCTCTCCCAAGGCCTCGGAGCGGGTCGGTGGAGGAGATCACGGTGCCGGACACAGGGAAGAAACCATGCCGCATCACGCAGCGACCATCTTGGACAGGGGCGAACTGTACGCCCGCGATGACGGCGAGTCGGTGCTGCACGGCCTGGCGCGAACGGGCAGGCGGGGCATTCCGGTGAGATGCCGCAGCGGCGGTCGCGGGGTGTGCAAGGTCGAGATCGTCGCCGGGAGCTACGACCAGCCGATCATGAGCGGTGCCCACGTCTGGCCACAGGGCGAGATGGACGGGCCTGTCCTGGCATGCCACATCACCCCCCGGCAGGATCTCGCGATCAAGGTCATCGGGCGGCTCGCCAAGACGGTGCTGCGCGCCGCCGGGGGCGAAGGCTGAATTGGACGGGCACGAGCGTCACCGCCCGCAAGGAGCGCCGTCATGACCGCGCCCAGCCTGCTCGAGCACTTCAAGCTGCGCTCGCGGCTGAAGTTCCGCCTCGAGGACGGCCAGATCTGGCTGGACGAGAATCGCATGATCCTGGTTCACGCCAAGGCTTTCGGGGCGTTGCGCCGGGACATCATCGAGGCCCTCGGTCCGGCGCAGGCGCGGCGCACGATGCTGCGAATGGGCTTCATCGCCGGCCAGCTCGACGCCGAGATCGCGCGCTCGCTGGCCGGCGAGGGCAGCAACTACGACGTGTTCAGCATCGGCCCCGAGATGCATGCTTTCGAGGGCGTCGTCAAGGCCCGCATCACCACCGCGCGCATCGACTGGGAGCAGGGGACCTTCTTCGGCGAGGTCGACTGGCAGGGGTCGTGGGAGGGCGAGCAGCACGTCGCTCACTTCGGGGTCGGCGAGCACACCGGATGCTGGTCCATGACCGGCTATGCCTCGGGATATACCTCGGCGTACTTTCGGCGTTTCATCGAGTTCCGCGAAACCCAGTGCGTATGCCGTGGCGACCCCAAGTGCATGCTGGTGGGCAAGCCCATCGATGCCTGGGGCGACGACGCCTACCTGGACTATTTCCCCCAGGGCGAGATCGAGGACCAGCTGCGGGAAATCGAACAGGAGATCGAGCATTTGCGCGGGGTCACGCGCGGGCCGGTCGATGCTCCCAATCTGGTCGGTAACTCCCCCGGTTTCAAGGCGGCGTTCGACCTGCTGCGCAAGGCTGCACCGAGCCCGATCAATGTGCTGATCCTGGGCGAGACCGGTGTCGGCAAGGAGCTGTTCGCGCACTGGTTGCACGAACACAGCCGGCGGGCCGACCGGCCCTTCGTGGCCATCAACTGCGGCGCCCTTCCCGACGAGCTGGTCGAGTCGGAACTGTTCGGGGTGCGCAAGGGGGCGTATACCGGAGCCCAGGAGTCGCGCCCCGGGCGCTTCGAGCGCGCCGACGGTGGCACCCTGTTCCTCGACGAGATCGGCGACCTCTCGGCCTCGGCCCAGGTCAAGCTGCTGCGGGTGCTGCAGACCGGCGAGCTCGAGCGCCTGGGTGACGACCAGGTGCGCAAGGTCGACGTGCGGGTGGTCGCCGCCACCCATGTCGACCTGCGTCGCGCCATCGCCGAGGGGCGCTTCCGCTCCGATCTGTACTACCGCCTGGCGATTTACCCGGTGACCATCCCGCCGCTGCGCGAACGTCTCTCCGACATTGCGCTGCTGGTCGGAAGCCTGATCGAGCGCTTCGGGCCGGTCTACGGCAAGGCCGTACCCGGCGTGAGCGAGCGCGCCATGCAGGCGCTATGCGCCCACGACTGGCCGGGCAATGTGCGCGAACTCGAGAACCTGGTCGAGCGCGCCGTGCTGCTGGTCCCACCGGGAGCGCAGATCGAGGTCGAGCACCTGTTCCCCGGCGGATCGCCGCTGCCGCCCGAGTGCGGTGCCATGGTCGACAGTCTGGGGGCCGTCGGCCGGCAGGAAGACGCGGCGCAGGCCCGGATCAACGAGGCCCTGCTGACCGAGGGCTTCGACCTCCAGGATCATGTGCGCAAGCTGCTGGCGCTGGCCCTGCGCCGCGCCGACGGCAACATGACCCACGCCGCGCGCATGCTGGGAATCACCCGACGCCAGCTCGCCTACCGCCTCAAGCAGGGCCCCTGCGACTCCGGCGAAGGCACCTGAGCCGCGCCGGCGGGGCCGCCCGCCTGTGCGACGCGTTGCGAGATCGAGGTCTGCGGCCACCGGCGCGGTCGCGGCTCCAGGCGCGCCTGCCGTCAGGGCGCCCGCGCAGCGGTCTGCGCAGCGCTTGCCTCGGCCGCTCTCGACCCCTCCTCGCCGCTGACCGCGGTCACGTTCGCGGTGGTCGGCACGACCGCTGTCATCCGTGTTGCGCTGCAGCTTGACGTATTCGTCACCTCGCCAGGGGCCTTGGACAAATCCGTCACCCTCGGGGGCCGCTGCGGCGCATCCCCCAGAGGGAGGCGACGCCCCGCGCGCCTGGCACGGAACCTGCGGAAGGTCGCGGGCCGCGCAGGGAGGTCCCCCCGCAGCGACCGACAAGAACCAGGAGACAGCATGATCCGATTCGACGCGCCACGCTGGCGGCGCCACGGCCCGGCACTCGAGCCGGCCGGAGGCTCGCGATGAGCGCAGGCTTCGACACCACCCGGCGCTATGTCCGCGTGACAGGGCAACGAGCCCATGGATTCATCGAGTTCGAGTTCGCCATCGGCGAGCCCGATCTGTGCGTGGAGATGATCCTCGGCCAGGCCGCATTCGCCGAGTTCTGCGCCGACAACGCGGTGGTCATGCTCGACCCCGAATCGCTCGACCCCGAATCGGCGCAGACCTCGCGCGACGACTGGCCATGGCGCATGTCCGATGCCACCGCCATCCGCTTTCGATAAACCCCAAGGAGACAGATCCATGCAAATCGACCTGCGAACGGTCAGCATCGAGCCGCAGCGCAACACCTTTGACCATCTGGCGCGGC
>JAKBBQ010000323.1 GCA_021808405.1 Pseudomonadota bacterium
CCCCGATCGAGGCGATCCCGGTGGCGGAGCTGCCGTTCGAGCCCGAGCCGGTCGACGAGGCCGCGGTCGAGCAGGCGCCGGTCGAACAAGCGCCGGTCGAACAAGCGGCGCCCGGGCAGGCGCCGACCCCGCCGATCGCGGCCGAGCAGCCCCCGATCGAGGCGATCCCGGTGGCGGAACTGCCGTTCGAGCCCGAGCCGGTCGACGAGGCCGCGGTCGCGCCGTGGCCGCTCGAGGAAATCCCCGCCGCGGGCCTCGCGGCAGAGGAGGCAGCGATCGAGCAGGAGCCGCCCGCAGGAGCGTCGGTCGAGCCCGCGCCGCAGGCACAGGTCCCTGCATGGCAAGCATGGCTGCACGAGCAGCCCGGGACGGCGCAGCGCGAGCAGCCGCTTGCCGAAACCGCCGCGATGGATGCTGCCGAGGCCGGTCGGCCGCGCCCCGAAGCCGCCCCGGTCGAGGACACACCGGTCGAGCGGGCGCAGACCGAACCGCCACGCTTCGAAGACGCCGCTGGCCAACCGGCTGCGGAGCAAGAGTCCGCGCCCCGACACACCCCGACCTGGCCGGCATGGCCGCCGCAGGCGCCGGCCGAGCGCACCCCGAGCGACGAGCCTGTCCCGCAGGCGCCGCTGCAGGCCGGGGCGGACGAACCGGCCGCTGCGGACCTGGACGCGATGTTCGATCTGCCGCTCGGGCCGGTGGCCGCGCCGCGGCTCGACGCGGCGACGCCGCTCGACACGGCGCACGAAGCGCTGGCCGAAGCCGAGCCCGAGACACCGACCGGAACCGAGCCCGAAGCCACGGGCGAGGACGAATCAGCCGAGGCGGCCACCCCGACATCCGCGGCGACGCACTGGCCGCTCGACTGGCCCGATGCCTCGCTGCTCGAGCTGGAGGCGGCCCCTGCGGCTGCGGCCGAGGGCCCGCGCAGTGTCGACGAGTTGCACATTCCCCAGGCACTGCAGAGCATCTACCTGAACGAGGCCGACGAACTGGTCCGGCGCCTGGACCAGAGCCTCGCTGCCTGGTCGCTGCTGCCGCACCTGCCGATCGGCGATGACGCGATGGCACTGGCCCACCAGTTGCGCGGCAGCTCGGCCACCGTCGGGCTGCGCAGCGTCCAGCAACTCGCGGGCTGGCTCGAACAGGCGATCCAGGGCCAGAGCGCGCATGCGCTGGAGGTCGACGAGACCGAGCGAGGCCTGCTTCCCCGAGCGGTCGACGAGATGCGCCGCCTGCTGCACCAGTTCGCCGCCGGCTTCGTCCACCCGGCGCCAGCCGAGCTGGCGGCCGCGCTGCAGGTGCTGGTCCAGCGTCTGGACGAGCTGGGCGAGGCGACGCCCGCCGCGCAGCCGCCCGATGAAGCCGCGGCCTGGCCCTGGGCGCCGACCCCGCAGGCCGAGCCAGCGGCCTCGGCCACGGCCGACACGGCAGTGCCGCCGCCCTCCGGTGCGCAGCCGGTGGAGGACTTGCCCGAGCTGCAGGAAATGCCACCGCAGCCGCCTGCCACGGAACTCGACGAACTCGACCTGCAGGAAGTACCGGCGCAAGCCCTGCCCGACTTCGCCGCGGCCGCTGCCGACTGGCAGCCGATGCAGCCCGAGACGGCTCCCGAGACCGAGCTGCCGGTGGACACCCAGTCTCGCGACGCCATCGACCCCGAGCTGTTCCCCATTTTCGAGTTCGAGGCGGCCGAACTGCTGCCCCAGCTCGCGACTGCGTTGCGTCAATGGGAGATCCGGACCTCGGACACCAGCGCCCCCCGGCAGGCCATGCGCCTGCTGCATACCTTCAAGGGCAGCGCCCGCATGGCGGGCACGATGGCTCTGGGCGACATGGCCCATGCGCTGGAAACGGACATCGAGGCCTTGCTCGGCGATGACGACGACCGCCCGGCGCCCGAGGCCGCAGTCACGGCGCTGGTGGCACGCTGCGACGACATCAACACCCGTTTCGAGCGGCTGCGCGAGGCTGGCAACCGCGGTGAAACCGAACTCGGGGAGATCCACCCCGAACGCGCGCTGCTGGAGCAGCAGGCTGCCGCACCGACCCAGGCACCGGCCGCCGCGCCCGAGGCCGGCGGCCGTGACAGCGTCGCGGCGGGCCAGCCCGCCGCGGCCGGCGACGGCGCCCGGGGGTTCGCGCGGGCGCAGCCGGTGCGCGTGCAGGCGGCGCTGCTCGACCGCCTGGTGAACCAGGTGGGCGAGGTCAGCATCGCCCGCGCCCGCCTGGACAGCGAATTCGAGACCATCCGCGGCTCGGTGCGCGACCTGGGGGACAACCTGGCGCGGTTGCGCGCCCAGGTGCGCGACATCGAGTTGCAGGCCGATGCGCAGATGACCGCGCGCACCCAGGCGACGCGCGACGATGGCCGCGATTTCGACCCGCTGGAGTTCGATCGCTTCACGCGCTTCCAGGAACTCACGCGCATGATGGCCGAGTCGGTCGACGACCTCGCGCTGGTGCAGGGCTCGCTGGCACGCGCGCTGCAGTCCACCGAGGACAGCCTGGCCCGCCAATCGCGGCTGACGCGCGAGCTGCAGCGCGACCTGCTGCGTACCCGCATGGTCGAGTTCGACAGCATTTCCGAGCGCCTGTACCGCACCGTGCGCCAGGCCAGCAAGGATGCCGCGAAGGCCGTGCGGCTGGACATCCAGGGCGGGACCATCGAACTCGATCGCGGGGTGCTGGACCGCATGGCCGGGGCCTTCGAACACCTGCTGCGCAACGCGGTCGCGCATGGGCTGGAGACTCCCGCCGAGCGCGAGATCGCCGGCAAGCCGGCGCTGGGCACCATCACGCTGCAGCTGCGCCACGAAGGCAGCGAAGTCGTGGTCTCGGTGCACGACGACGGCGGCGGGCTGCGCTACCACGACATCGCGGCCAAGGCGCGTGCGCAGGGGCTGCTGGGCGAGGGCGAGCAGCCGACGCAGGCGCAACTGCGCGAACTCATCTTCCGTCCCGGCTTTTCCAGCGCGACGCAGACCACCGAGATCGCCGGCCGCGGCATCGGCCTGGACGTGGTGCGCAACGACACCCGCGCTCTCGGCGGTCGCGTCGACGTGGAGTCGGTCGCCGGCCAGGGAACGACCTTCACGCTGGTGCTGCCGTTGACCACCGCGGTGACCCAGGTGGTGCTGCTGCGGGTCGGGGAGCGTATCCACGCGGTGCCGTCGAGCCTGGTCGACCTGGTGCTGCGCATCCGCCCGGCCGAACTCGAGCCTGCGCTGCGCGCGCAGCAGCTCGAGCACGGCGGCCAGCAGCTTGCGCTGTACTGGCTGGGGGCGCTGACCGACGACTCGGGAGCGAGCAGCGAAACCCCGGGCCGCACGGTGCCGGTGGTGCTGGTGCGCAGCGCTGCGCAGCGCCTGGCGCTGCATGTCGACGAGGTGCTGGGCAACCAGGAAGTCGTGGTCAAGAACCTGGGTCCGCAGCTTTCCCGGGTGCCCGGGCTGGCCGGAATCTCCGTGCTGCCCGACGGCGGCGTGGTGCTGATCTACAACCCCGTGGCGCTGGCCGCGGTGCATGGCGACAAGGCGTCCGCGCGCATGCGTGCGCAGTCCGCCGACACG
>JAKBBQ010000042.1 GCA_021808405.1 Pseudomonadota bacterium
ATCACCTCGGCCAGCGCCTGCTGGCCCCGCGCCTCGAGGATCATGCGCCCCAGCCGGGGGTCCAGCGGCAGCGCGGCCAGCTGGCGGCCGGTTTCGGTCAGGCGGTTGTCGCGGTCGACCGCGCCGAGTTCGCCCAGCAGCTGGTAGCCGTCGGCGATGGCCTTGGGCTGCGGCGGGTCGATGAAGGGGAATTGATCGACCGCCTGCAGGCCCAGCGCCTGCATGCGCAGGATCACCGAGGCGAGCGACGAGCGCAGGATCTCCGGGTCGGTGAACCGCGGCCGGGACTCGAAGTCGGCCTGGTCGTACAGGCGGATGCAGATGCCGTCGGCCAGCCGCCCGCAGCGGCCCGCGCGCTGGTTGGCCGCCGCCTGGCTGATCGCCTCGACCTGCAGCTGCTCGACCTTCTGGCGGTAGCTGTAGCGCTTGACCCGCGCCAGTCCGGAATCGACGACGTAGCGGATCCCCGGCACGGTCAGCGAGGTCTCGGCGACGTTGGTCGACAGCACGATGCGCCGCGCCGCGCCACCGGACTGGAACACCCGGTCCTGCTCGGCCGGCGACAGCCGGGCGTACAGCGGCAGGATCTCGACGCCGCGGCGCGCGGTCTGCAGGTGGTGCTTGCGCAGCGCCTCGGCGCAGTCGCGGATCTCCCTTTCCCCGGGAAGAAACACCAGGATGTCGCCGCTGCCCGAGCGCCACAGTTCGTCCACCGCGTCGCACACGGCCTGGCCGAGCTCGCGCGGCTGGCGCGAGGCGCCGGGCGCCGCCGGCGCGACGGCCTCGGCGGCGGGCTCCTCGAGCAGCGGGCGCCAGCGCACCTCCACCGGGTACAGCCGCCCCGACACCTCGATCACCGGTGCCGGCCCGGCAGCCGATGCGAAGTGGCGCGCGAAGCGCTCGGCGTCGATGGTCGCCGAAGTGATCACCAGCTTCAGGTCGGGGCGGCGCGGCAGCACGGCGCGCAGGTAGCCGAGCAGAAAGTCGATGTTCAGGCTGCGCTCGTGGGCTTCGTCGATGATCAGGGTGTCGTACTGCGACAGCAGCGGATCGCGCTGGGTTTCGGCCAGCAGGATGCCGTCGGTCATCAACTTGACCGACGCGCCGGGGTGCAGCCGGTCGGCGAAGCGCACCTTGAATCCCACATGCTCGCCCAGCGGGCTGCCGATTTCCTCGGCGATGCGCCGCGCCACGCTGACCGCCGCCAGCCGGCGCGGCTGGGTGTGGCCGATCAGCCCGCTGCCTCCGGCGCCCAGCCCGCGCCCGAGCTGCAGCGCGATCTTGGGCAACTGCGTGGTCTTGCCCGAGCCGGTCTCGCCGCAGACGATGACCACCTGGTGCTCGCGCATCGCCTGCGCGATGTCCTCGCGCCGCGCGCTGACCGGGAGCTCGGCCGCAAAGCGCAGCGGCGGAAGCGGCGCCGCCGGCGCGCCCCTGGACGGGCGCGCGGGCGGCGGGGCTGCGGACTTCGGCGGCTGCATGCTGCGGCAGGGGGTGGACACCCAGGCGAAAAACGACAATTTTCGGTCATTCCAGGATAATCACGCGAATGTCCGCAGATGATTCCCAGTTCGTCCACTGGCTGCGATCGGTCGCGCCGTACCTGCACGCCCATCGCGGCAAGGTATTCGTCGTCGCCATCGCAGGCGAGTTGATTGCCGCCGGTCGCCTGAACACCCTGGTGCAGGACGTGGCACTGCTCGCTGCGATGGGCGTGCGCATCGTGCTGGTGCACGGCTTTCGGCCGCAGATCGAGGCGCAGTTGCGCGAAAAGGGCGTCAGCTCGCATTTCAGCCACGGCATGCGGGTGACCGACGAGGTCGCGCTCGACGCGGCCCAGGAAGCCGCCGGGCAATTGCGCTTCGAGATCGAGGCCACCTTCTCCCAGGGCCTGCCCAATACTCCGATGGCAGGCGCCACGCTGCGGGTGGTGTCGGGCAACTTCGTCACCGCGCGTCCGGTCGGGGTGATCGACGGCCTGGACTTCCAGCACACGGGCCTGGTGCGCAAGGTCGATGCGGCGACCATCCAGCGCGCGCTGGAATACGGGGCCGTCGCGCTGATCTCCCCGTTCGGCTTTTCGCCCACCGGCGAAGCCTTCAACCTGAGCATGGAGGACGTGGCCAGCAGCGTCGCTGCGGCCCTCAAGGCCGACAAGCTGCTGCTGGTGACCGAGGTCGACGGGGTACTCGACGAGCAGGGACAGTTGGTGTCCGAGCTCACGGTGGAACAGGCCGACAGCCTGCTGGCGCGGCTGCCGGCGCCGCAGCAGGCCACCGACACCGCCTTCTACCTGCGCCACGCGGTGCGCGCCTGCCACGGCGGAGTCGGCCGGGCGCATATCCTCGGCTTCGAGCGCGACGGCTCGCTGCTGCTGGAACTGTTCACCCACGACGGCGTGGGCACGATGATCGTCGACGAACACCTGGAGCATCTGCGCCAGGCCGCTTCCGACGATGTCGGGGGTATCCTGCAACTGATCGAGCCGCTGGAGGATCAAGGCGTGCTGGTCAAGCGCGACCGCACCGAAATCGAGCGCGACATCGGCAACTACACGGTGCTCGAGCACGACGGGGTGATCTTCGGCTGCGCCGCGCTGTACCCCTACCCCGAGCGTCGCACCGGGGAGATGGCGGCGCTGACCGTGGCCGAGAGCGCCCAGGGCCAGGGTGACGGCGAGCGCATCCTGCGGCGCATCGAGCAACAGGCGCGGGCGTTGCGGCTGGAGAGTATTTTCGTGCTGACCACCCGCACCATGCACTGGTTCCTCAAGCGCGGCTTCGTCCCGGTCGACCCCGGCTGGCTGCCCGAAGCGCGCCGCCAGCGCTACGACGACCAGCGCCGATCGCGGGTGCTGGTCAAGCGCCTGGGCTGACCGGCTCTTGTAAACAACCCCTACTCTTGCAGGATGTTCCGATGACTCGAACCGTCAAATGCGTCAAACTCGGTCGTGAAGCCGATGGACTGGACTTCCAACCCTACCCGGGGGATCTCGGCAAGCGCATCTTCGACCAGGTGTCGAAGCAGGCCTGGCAGGACTGGCTGAAGCACCAGACCATGCTGGTCAACGAGAACCGCCTGAATCTCGCCGACGCCAGCGCCCGCCAGTACCTGGCGCGGCAGATGGAACGCTACTTTTTCGGAGAGGGGGCCGAGCGCCCGGCGGGCTACGTGCCACCGCGCGACTCCTGAGCCCGGATGGTCACCGGGATCGGCTTGCCTAACACAAAGCCGACCGGCCTGCATTGACGATAGACAGGATATTCGGCCCCGACCTGCCTGCCTACGATCCCCCGCTGATACTGGTACCGGGTTCGAGTATTTCACCGACCCGGATGAATGACTCAGCGGAGGATTCCATGCGTAGCAATCGACTGGCGGCGGCCTGTGCCGCGGCTTTCCTGGGTGGGGCGCTGGCGCCCGGACTGGCGCACGCCACCGACGGGTATTTCCAGCCCGGCTACAGCGTGCGCTCGGTGGGCATGGGCGGGGTGGGCATCGCGCTGCCGCAGGACGCGCTGGCGGCCGCCGCCAACCCGGCCGGGATGGCGCTGGTGGGCAACCGGGTGGACGCCGGCCTCACGCTGTTCCGCCCGGACCGCCAGGCGCAGATCGCCGACACCACCTACAGCGGCAACGCGCAGAGCAATTTCCTGATCCCGGAGTTCGGCTACAACCACATGCTGAGCCGGGGGCTTTCGCTGGGCATCAGCGTCTACGGCAACGGCGGCATGAACAGCGGCTACAGCAGCATCGCCGCCTCCACCGGGCTGCAGCCCGGGGTCGGGGTCGACCTGCAGCAATTGTTCATCAGCCCGAGCGTGGCCTGGCGGGTCACCCCCGACAACACCATCGGCCTGGCGCTCGACCTGGTGCACCAGAGCTTTCGCGCCAACGGCCTCGGCAATTTCGCTTCGTCGCAGATGAGCATCAACCCGGCCAGCCTGCGTTCGCCCGGCCACGACTCCTCCGACGGGGTGGGCGTGCGCATCGGCTGGATCGGCAAACTGGCTCCCGGATGGTCGGTGGGGGCGACCTTCCAGCCGAAGATCCACATGAGCAGCTTCGGCGCCTACAACGGGCTGTTCGCCGACGGCGGCAAGTTCGACATCCCCGAGAACTACGGCATCGGCGTGGCCTGGCAGGCCAACGCGCAGTGGACCGTCGCCGCCGACGTCGAGCGCATCCTGTACGGCCAGGTGTCGTCGATCGCCAACTCCTCGCTGCCTTTGATGGCGCTGGCCCAGGGGCAGAGCGCACCCAGGCTGGGCGCTCCCGGGGGCGCGGGCTTCGGCTGGAGCGACGTGACCGTGCTCAAGCTCGGCGCGGCGTGGCGCTACAGCGATCGACTGACCCTGCGCGCCGGCTGGAACCACACCGACAACCCGATCAGCGCCACCGACGTGTTCTTCAACACCGTCGCGCCCGGTGTGGTGAAGGACCACCTGACCCTGGGACTGAGCTACGCGCTGACCCCGAAGATCGACGTGTCGGCCGACTACGTGCACGCCTTCAGGAACTCGGTCGACGGCTACGCCCCGCAGCTCAACGGCCAGGGCCGGGTCGTCGGCCGGTCGGCGGAGACGCTGAGCATGAGCCAGGATTCGGTGGGTATCGCCATCGGCTACAAGTTCTGAAAAAAAGCCGCGGCCTCGCGGCCGCGGCAGTTGCGAGGGCAGGATGTTCGATACTTCGGCCCTGCCCTCGCAAGTCGTGCAGCCCCGGACTCAGACCGGCAGCACCTGCGAACCCCAGGCTTCGTTGATCACCTCGGCGGCTGCCAGGTAGGCGGCCAGCGCGGCGGTCACCAGCCCGAGGTAGCCGCCCAGCGTGCCCAGCGCGCTCATGCCGAGCAGCGCGCCGAAGGCCAGCAGGTAGAAGGTCGGGGTCAGCGCGGTGAACACCAGCATCAGTACCTTGCCCTTCTTCCAGGTGGCGATCCACATGTAGGTGGTGAACACGCCCCACAGCAGCAGATACCAGCCGGCATAGGCCAGGCCCTTGGGGAAGAACTCGACCAGCAGCGCGAAGCTCCACCAGAACGCCCCGTATCCGCAGAACGCGATGAAGCCGAAGCTGTTGCCGACGAAGGCCTCCACGACGCCGGCGACGAACTGCGCGGTGCCGCCGAACGCCAGCGCGCACGCCAGCACCGTCGGGACGATCGCGTCGGTCGCCATGCCGGCGTTGTGCATGCTGAGCAGCCAGGTGGTCAGCGCAAAGCCCGACAGCCCGAGAGGGGCGGGGTTGATCTTCTTGTCCATCGTTGTCTCCAGTCTTGAGTGCGCGTTGCCCACGCGCGGTACGGTTCTCGGCGCCACTGGCCCGGGCGCTTGCACGCAGCGCAAAACCCGGGCCCCGTTTGCGGCGGGCTCCACGCCCACTCACGCCGGCACTGTCGCCGCCGAGACTTACGGCAGGCCTACGCAATACATCTGGACACGATTGTTACTTTCCGGCATCAACCACTGCCATAGCATGGCAGTACGGCACAAATGCTCACACCCCTATACCGGCTGCTACGGTATGCTCCGGGGACTATGCCAATCGATACCCTTGCAAGCCATGCGCCGGCGGCGCTGAGCGCGACCCAGCATGTCCTCGCCGTGGTCTCGGGTCTGGCGGTGGGGTTTTCGCTGGGGCTGATCGGCGGCGGCGGCTCGATCCTCGCGGTGCCGCTGCTGCTGTACCTGGTGGGCTACCCCAACCCGCACGTGGTCATCGGCACCACCGCGCTGGCGGTTTCGATGAACGCCTACATCAATCTCATCCCCCACGCCCGCGCAGGCAACGTGCGCTGGAAGCAGGCGCTGTGGTTCGCCGTGGTCGGCGCGCTGTCGGCCTACGTCGGCTCCAGCCTGGGCAAGGCGGTCGACGGCAAGAAGCTGCTGTTCCTGTTCGCGCTGCTGATGCTGGTGATCGCCGGCTTGATGCTGCGACGCCGCGACGGCGCCGGCAACCCGCAGGCCGGCGCGCAACCCCACTCCGAATCGCTGCCCCGGCTGATCGCCGCCGCGGTGGTGGTGGGACTGCTGGCGGGCTTCTTCGGCATCGGCGGCGGCTTCCTGATCGTCCCCGGGCTGGTGTTCTCCACCGGCATGCCGATGATCGCGGCGATCGGATCCTCGCTGGTGTCGGTGGGGACCTTCGGCCTGACCACGGCGATCAACTATGCCCGCTCGGGGCTGCTGGACTTCACGGTGGCGCTGCTGTACATCGGCGGCGGGGTGCTCGGCGGCTGGCTGGGCACCCGCATGGCAACCCACCTGGGCAAGCAGGGCAAGGGAACGCTGAACCTGATCTTCGCGCTGCTCGTGGCCGTGGTGGCGCTGTACATGCTGTGGCGCAACCTGTCGGCCTTCGGGCTGCACCTGTAGCGCGCCGGCGGCCGCGGCCGCGCGCTCACAGCATCTGCGCCAGCAGGTCGTGCCCCTGGGTGCCGACCACCCGCGCCCGCAGGAACTGCCCGCCGGACTGCGCCAGCCGCATGCGCGCCGACGCGCGCTCGGGCGCCGCGACCAGCACCTTGCCGTCGATCTCGGGCGCCTCGGCGTAGCTGCGCGCGACCGCGCCGCTGCGCGACGCGCTGTCGACCAGCAGCTGCAGCTCCTGGCCGACGCGCCGTCGCAGCCGCTGCACCGACACCTGCTCGGCGACCTGCATGAAGCGCTCGCGGCGGGCCTCGCGCAGCGCGTCGGGCAACGCCCCGGGCAGTTCGTTGGCCGCCGCCCCCTGCACCGGCGAGTAGGCGAAGCAACCGACACGATCGATTTCGGCGCGGCGCACGAAGTCCAGCAGGGTCTCGAACTCCTCGTCGGTCTCGCCGGGAAAGCCGGCGATGAAGGTCGAGCGGATCGCGATCTGCGGGCAGGCCTGGCGCCAGGCGGCGATGCGCTCGAGCGCGCGCTCGCCCCCGGCCGGGCGGCGCATGCGCCGCAGCGTCTGGGCATGCGCATGCTGCAACGGCACGTCGAGGTAGGGCAGGATGCGCCCCTGGGCCATCAGCGGCAGTACTTCGTCGACATGCGGGTAGGGGTAGATGTAGTGCAACCGCACCCAGGCATCGTGCTCGTCGGCCAGCGCGGCCAGCGACTGCACCAGTTCGGCGAAGCGGGTGCGCAGCGGTCGCCCCTGCCAGAAGCCCGTGCGGTACTTGAGGTCGGAGCCATAGGCCGCGGTGTCCTGGCTGACCACCAGCAACTCGCGCACCCCGGCCCGCAGCAGCGCCTGCGCCTCGTCGAGCACCTCGCCGATCGGCCGCGACACCAGCTTGCCGCGCATGCCGGGAATGATGCAGAAGCTGCAGCTCTGGTTGCAGCCCTCGGAGATCTTCAGGTAGGCGTAGTGGCGCGGCGTCAGCTTCAACCCACCCGGAGGCAGCAGGTCGACGAAGGGGTCGTGGGGCTTGGGCAGGCTGGCGTGCACATGGCCCAGCACCTCCTCGGTGGCCTGCGGACCTGTCACCGCCAGCACCTTGGGATGCACCTTGCGCACCAGGTTGTCGCCCTGCGGATCGCTGCGCGCACCCAGGCAGCCGGTCACCAGAACCCGGCCGTTGTGGTGCAGCGCCTCGCCGATGGCGTCCAGGCTCTCGCGCACCGCGTCGTCGATGAACCCGCAGGTGTTGACAATCACCAGGTCGGCGCCGGCATAGCTCGAACTGGTCTGGTAGCCCTCGGCACGCAGTCGCGACAGGATGCGCTCGGAATCGACCAGGGCCTTGGGGCAGCCCAACGAGACGAAGCCGATCCGCGGCGCGGCCGCGGACGCGGCCTGGGAGGCCTGGGAGGCCTGGGAGGCCTGGGAGGCCTGGGAGGCCTGGGAGGCCTGGGAGGCCTGGGAGGCCTGGGAGGGCTGGCGGGGGGACTGCGAGTCCGCAGGATGGGGGGTCATCCCGCTATTGTCGCCGCTTCGGGCGGCGCGGGTCGGCGCCAGGCCGGGCTGCTACTTTTTCGCCGGCGGCTGGAACGCCCCCATCATCTGCCTGGCCTGCTGCTGCATCTGCTCCTGCATCTGCATGTACAGCTTCTTGCTCTGCTCCAGGTAGTTGCCCATCATGCCCTGCAGCATCGGCGCCTGGCCGCTGAGGAACTGCGACCACATCTCGGGGCTGAAGCTGGCGCTGTCGTACAGCCCGCGAGACTGCTCGGCGAGCTTGCCCTGGATGTCGATGAAGGCCTGCACGGTCTTCTCCAGGTACGAGCCCATCATGCCCTGCATCGCGTGGCCGTAGAAGCGGATCAGCTGCTCGAGCATCGCCGTGCTGAGCATCGGCACGCCGCCGGCCTCTTCCTCCAGGATGATCAACAGCAGGATGCTGCGCGTCAGGTCGGCCCCGCTCTTCGCATCCTGGACGACGAAGGACTGCGCCTGCATGACCAGCGACTTGACGTCGGCCAGCGTGATGTACGCGCTGGTCTCGGTGTCGTACAGACGGCGGTTGGGGTACTTCTTGATGACGCGGACAGGCGTTTCGGAGGTCGACATGGGCGGCATGGCCAAGAGTACGCGGCTTCGACCGATTGAACCACAAAACCTCCGTCTGGCGGTACCGGGGCGACACCCATCGCGCCGATGGCCCGGGCCGGGCATGGCCCGGCCCGCGCGGTGGCGCATCAACTCATATGCAGGCCGCCGTTGATCGACAGTTCGGCGCCGGTGGTGAAGGCCCCGTCTTCGCTGGCCAGCCAGGTCACCAGCGACGCGACCTCTTCCGGGCGGCCGAGGCGCTTGACCGGGATCGACGCGACGATCTTGTCCATCACGTCCTGGCGAATCGCCTTGACCATGTCGGTGAGGATGTAACCCGGCGCGACGGTGTTGACCGTCACGCCCTTGGAGGCCACTTCCTGCGCCAGGGCCATCGTGAAACCGTGCATGCCGGCCTTGGCCGCCGAATAGTTGGTCTGGCCGAACTGCCCCTTCTCGCCGTTGACCGAGGAAATGTTGACAACGCGCCCCCAGCCGCGGTCGACCATGCCGTCGATGACCTGCTTGGTGACATTGAACATGGAGTACAGGTTGGTCTTCATGACCCGGTCCCAGTCCTCGTAGCCCATCTTGCGGAACACCGCGTCGCGGGTGATGCCGGCGTTGTTGACCAGGATGTCGACCTGGCCGTGCTCGGCGAACACCTGCTGGAAAGCCGAGCAGGTCGACTCCCAGTCGGCCACGTTGCCCTCCGAGGCATACACCTCGTAGCCCTGGGCGCGCATGTCGCGCACCCAGCCGTCCTTGCGCGGGGAATTCGGCCCGCAGCCGGCGATCACCTTGTGGCCCGCCTCGCACAGCCTGCGGCAGATCACGGTCCCGATCCCCCCCATGCCTCCGGTGACATAAGCAACCCTTTTGTCCATTGCTGGTTCCTCCGATGAAAATCCGTTTGCCCCGACCTCCGGGGACGCTGCTGGTCGCTCAACGCTCCAGCGCCATCGCCACTCCCATGCCGCCGCCGATGCACAGCGAAGCCAGGCCCTTGCGGGAGCCGCGCTTTTGCATTTCGTGCAGCAGGGTGACCAGGATGCGGCAGCCGCTGGCCCCGATCGGGTGGCCGATGGCGATCGCCCCGCCGTTGACGTTGACCTTCGAGGTGTCCCAGCCCATCTGCTGGTTGACCGCCAGCGCCTGGGCGGCGAAGGCTTCGTTGATTTCCATCAGTTCCAGGTCCTGGGGCTTCCAGCCGGCGCGCGACAGGCAGCGGGTCGACGCGGGCACCGGGCCCATCCCCATGTACGCGGGATCGAGCCCCGCGTTGGCGTAGGCCCGGATGCTGGCCAGCGGCCGCAGCCCGAGCGCGGCGGCGCGGTCCGCGCGCATCACCACCACCGCCGCCGCGCCGTCGTTGATCCCCGAGGCATTGCCCGCGGTCACGCTGCCGGTCTTGTCGAAGGCCGGGCGCAGCGCGCCCAGCGCTTCGGCGCTGACGCCATGGCGCACGAACTCATCGGTGGCGAAGGCCAGCGGGTCGCCCTTGCGCTGCGGCAGCATCACCGGAACGATTTCATCGGCGAAGCGACCGGCCTTTTGCGCCGCCTCGGCCTTGTTCTGGCTGGCGGCAGCGAAGGCGTCCTGCATCTCCCGCGTGATGCCATGCTTGCGCGCGACGTTCTCGGCGGTGACGCCCATGTGGTACTGGTTGAACGCGTCCCACAGTCCGTCGTGGACCATGGTGTCGACCATCTTCCAGTCGCCCATGCGCATGCCGTCGCGCGAGCCGGGCAGCACGTGGGGCGCGGCGCTCATGTTCTCCTGGCCGCCGGCGACGACGATGTCGGCATCGCCGTCGCGCACCGCCTGCGCCGCCAGCATCACCGCCTTCAGCCCCGAACCGCAGACCTTGTTGATGGTCATCGCCGGAACGCTGTCGGGCAGGCCGGCCTTCAGCGTCGCCTGGCGGGCCGCGTTCTGGCCGCAGCCGGCCTGCAGCACCTGGCCGAGGATGACCTCGGACACCTGCCCGGGCTCGATGCCGGCGCGCGCGACCGCCTCGCGCACGACCAGCGCCCCGAGGTCGGCCGCGGCGATCCTCGCCAGCGAACCGCCGAACTTGCCGACCGCGGTGCGAACCGCGGAAACGATCACAATGTCTGCACTCATGTCGATGGCCTCGAAATGGTTGGGGTTGCGAAAAGGGGAAGGCGGCAAGGTTGCGGGCAGCGCGCCCTTCAGGCGCGCACGCGCACGTAGCGTCCCGGTGCCGGCTCGATGGCCTGGTAGCCCGCGCCGCCGTATGCGCTCGGCGCCGGCTGCATGGCCCCTGCGTGTTCGGCCAGCCAGGCGGACCAGTCGGGCCACCAGCTGCCCGCATGTTGGTCGGCGCCCTGCAGCCAGGCCTGCGCGGTGTCGGGCAGCCGCTTCGCGGCCGCTGCGCGCCCGCTCTGCGAAAGCCGCCAATGGCTGCGCTTGCCGCTGGCCGGAGGGTTGATCACCCCGGCGATGTGCCCGGAGGCGCCGAGCACGAAGCGGGTCGGCCCGCCGAGGAGTCGCGCCGAGGCATAGGCTGTGGTCCAGGGCACGATGTGGTCCTCGCGCGAGCCGTAGACATACGCCGGCAGGTCGATGCTGCCCAGGTCCAGCGGCGCGCCGCACACCGTCAGCGCACCGGGGCGAGCCAGCTTGTTCTCCAGGTAGGCATTGCGCAGGTACCAGGCCAGGAAGGGGCCGGGCAGGTTGGTGCTGTCGGAGTTCCAGTACAACAGGTCGAAAGGCGGCGGCGTCTGCCCCTTGAGGTAGTTGCCGACCACATAGTTCCACGTCAGGTCGTTGGGGCGCAGGCTGGAGAAGGCGGCCGCGAGTTCGCTGCCGGCCAGCAGGCCGCCGCGGCCGATGGTGGCCTCTCGCATCGCCACCTGCGCCTCGTCGACGAACACGTCCAGCACCCCGGTGTCGGAAAAATCCAGCAGCGTGGTCAGCAGGGTCGCGCTGTGCACCGGACGCCTGCCGCGCGCCTGCAGCACCGCCAGCGCGGCGCCGAGCAGGGTGCCGCCGATGCAAAAGCCCAGTGCATTGATCCCGCCCTCCTCGGTACCCTGCCTGGCTCCTTGCCTGGCGGCCGTTGCGCGGCGACGCGAGGCGGCCGGCTGCGGTGGCCGCGCCGCCGCGGCGATCTCCCCGGCGACCCGCACCGCTTCGAGCACGCCGTGCTCGATGTAGTCGTCCCAGGTCCAGTGGCCGCACTCGGCATCGGGGTTGCGCCAGGACATGACCAGTACGCGGTGTCCCTGCTCGAGGGCGTAGCGCACCAGGGAATTGACGGGCTGCAGGTCGAGGATGTAGAACTTGTTGATGCACGGCGGGACGACCAGCAGCGGGCGCTCGTGCACGGTGCGCTGCAGCGGTCGGTAGTCGAGCAACTGGAACCAGGGGTTCTCGAACACCACCGCGCCCTCGGTGGTCGCGACGTTGCGCCCGATCTCGAACTGGCTTTCGTCGGTCTGCGTCAGCTTGCCGCGCTGCATGTCGCGCAGCAGGTTGTCGATGCCGCGCCGCAGGCTCTCGCCGCCGCTGCGCAGCGCCTCGCCGATCGCGTCGGGGTTGAGCGCCCAGATGTTGCTCGGCGCTGCCGCCTCGACCCATTGCTGGATCGCGAAGCGGATTCGCTGCCGGCTCTTGTCGTCGGCCTGCACCGCTTCGGCCAGATCCATCATCGCCCGGGCGTTGAGCAGGTACAAGGCTGCCGTGTAGGTGGAAAAGCGATTGCTGCGCCAAGCCTCGCCGGCAAAGCGCCGGTCGTCGACCTGCGGCTGCGCGCTGCCGTCGAGCAGGCCAGCCCACAGTTCGGCGTACTCGCTGGCATATTGCTGCTGGATGCGAGCCAGTTGCGACGAGTCGATGCAGGCGCTCGCGCCCGGCGCAAGGCTCGAACCCAGGACCTGTTGCAGGCGCTGGGCGAATTCGACGCCCGGTGAGGTCCTGTCACCGGGCCGGGACGAAGCATTGGCAGCCATCGCGGGGCATCCCGTCCGACCCCGGCGACGCGCCGAACGATCGGACAAACTGTAAGAAAAACGTCAACAAAATCTGCGGCCCTAGAAATATCAGGACCTTAGACCCGTATCCAGGGGAAAATATCAAACAGGTATCAAGCCGTGGTATTCAGTGCGATGAACGCCTGTCAAACCATTCTTGAACAAAGGCTTGCGAGTGTCAACGCGTCACCCCGGATCAACCGGCCAGCCAGACCAGCCCGGCCTGGCGCCCGGTGATTCGGTCGCGGCGAAAACTGTAATAGCTGGCCGGATCGGAGAAGGTGCACAGGCCGCCTCCGTAAATCGATTCCCTGGGCACGCCAGCGGCCTGCAGGCGCATGCGCGCCAACTCGAACAGGTCGGCCATCCACTTGCCCTGGCGCGCTCCGGGGACGAACGCCACGCCGGCGCCCGCATCGATGGCGACAAAGGCCGCGCGCACCTCGTCGCCAACCTCGAAATGCCGAGGACCGATCGCCGGCCCCAGCCAGGCCTGCAGATCCTCGCCGCGGCATGCGGCGCCGCGCGCCAGCGCGGCCGCAGCGCGCTCCAGCACGCCGCCGGCCAGCCCGCGCCAGCCGGCGTGGGCGGCGGCGACGCCGTGCCCGCGGGGCGCCGCCAGCAGCACGGGCAGGCAGTCGGCCGCCAGCACGCTGGCCGCCACGCCTGCGCGCAGGCTCACCGCGGCATCGGCACGCGGCGACTGTCCGGCGCGCCAGTCGTCCAGCGCGGCCACCTCGGTGCCGTGCACCTGCTGCAGCCAGGCGGGCTGCACCCCGGCCAGCCATTCGGCCAGCAGGCGGCGGTTGCGCTGCACCGCCTGCGCATCGTCGCCCACGTGATCGCCCAGGTTCATGCCGCCGCCTTCGGCGCAGCCGTAGGGTCCCTCGCTGGTGCCGCCCTCGCGGCTGGTGAACACGCCGCGCACCCGCGGGTTGCCGGGCCATTGCGCGAACCGCCACGAGCGCGGCCACTGCGCGATGCGCGACGGGTTCATGCCTGCTCCTCGGCGGGTGCCGCGCTCCACGCGCTGCAATCGAGCCGCGCGGGATCGCCGCGCTGCTCGCGCCATGCGTCGGCGATATCTCCAGGTACCGGCGAATGCCATTGCATCCACTGCGCGCTGCCCGGGTGGCGCAGGCACAGCAGCGCAGCGTGCAGGGCCTGGCGGCGCAACGCCAGCTGCGGCGCGCCACGCCGGCCGTACAGCGGATCGCCCAGCAGCGGCAGCCCCAGGTGCTGGGCGTGCACCCGGATCTGGTGGGTGCGCCCGCTTTGCAGCTCGCAGCGCAGCGCGCTGACCGTGCCGTGCGCGCCGGTGCAACTGCCCAGGCTGCTGAAGCGCGTGCGCGCCGGCTTGCCCGCGGCCACCACCGCCATGCGCAGGCGATCGCGGGGATGGCGGCCGATCGGCGCGTCCACCCAGGTCGGCTGCGCAAGCCGGCCCCAGGCCAGCGCCAGGTATTGCCGGCTGACACTGCGCTGCTGCAACTGGCGCACCAGGTCGGTGTAGGCGCGCAGGCTGCGCGCCACCACCATCAGGCCGCTGGTGTCCTTGTCCAGGCGATGCACGATACCCGCCCGCGGCAGGCCGGCCGAGTCGGGAAAGCGTGCCAGCAGGCCATTGAGCAGGGTGCCGCTCCAGTGGCCCGCGGCCGGATGCACGACCAGCCCGGCAGGCTTGTCGATCACCGCCAGCTCGGCGTCGTCCCACACCAGGTGCAAGTCCAGCGGCTCGGCGGCAAAGGCCGCGGCCTCGGGGTCGGCGGGCACCTGCAGCAGCACTTCGGAGCCGGCTCGCGCCTTGCTGCGCGGCGCCGCGACGCTGCCGGCCATGCGGACCAGGCCGGCCTCGCACCAGGCGCGCAGACGGCTGCGGGAGAAGGCTCCGAAGAGTTGCGCCAGCACCTTGTCGAGCCGCTCCCCGGCGGCTTCGGCCGGAATGCGCGCGCGCAGCAGCTGCGCTTCGTCGGCCTGCGGCTCCTCGGCGTCCTCGCCTTGCGGCGCCGCCAGCGCCGGCACGCCGGGGGACTGCGGGGAATCGGCTGCGCGCATCGCGCCAGCATACTGCAAGGGGCTGCGCCGCGACTGCCCGGCCTCGGCCAGGGGCCTTCCTATAATGGGCCGCTTGGCGCAACTACCTCGAGCACCTACGTGAATCGCTTTGCCTCCCGAACCGGCACGCGCTGCGCGCGCTGGCTGTTGCGCGCAGTGCTGACTGCGGGCGTGCTGGCGCTGGGCGCCTGCGCCTCCAGCGGCAACACCGACATCACCGCCGGCTGGTCGGCCGCCAAGCTGTACAGCGAGGCGCGCAGCGAAATGGCCAACGGCGCCTACGACACGGCGACCAAGTACTACGAGAAGCTGGAGTCGCGCTATCCCTACGGGGTGCTGGCGCAGCAGGCGCTGATCGAGGTCGCCTACGGCTACTACAAGCAGGACGACCGCACGCAGGCGCTGGCCGCATGCGATCGCTTCCTGAAGGTCTACCCCAACAATCCCGCAGTGGATTACGTGCTGTACCTGAAGGGATTGATCAATTTCTACGACAACCAGACGCTGTTTTCCAAGATCGCCGACCAGGCGCAATACGAGCGCGACCAGCGTGGCGCGAAGGAGTCCTTCGAGGCCTTCAAGCAACTGGTGACGCGCTTTCCCCACAGCAAGTACGCAGCCGACGCGCGCGAGCGCATGCGCTACATCGTCAACTCGCTGGGGCAGTACGACGCCCACGTCGCGCTGTTCTATTACCACCAGCGCGCCTACGTGGCGGCGGCCGACCGTGCGCAGCTGACGCTGCGCGACTATCCCGACACCCCGGCCACCCAGCTTGCGCTGGGCGTGCTGATGGACAGCTACGACAAGCTGGGCCTGACCCAGTTGCGCGACGATACCGAGCGCGTGCTGCGCCTGAACTACCCCGGCAGCCCCTACCTCGGCGGCAAGCTGCCGGAAAACGAGTCGCCGTGGTGGAGCCTGTGGTGAGCGCGGTCAGCCGGCCGCGCCGGACTGCAGGAACTCCAGCGCCTGCTCGACCGAGTCGGTCAGGCTGAACGCGGGCAGCGAGGCCAGCAGGCGCGAGCCCCAGGCGCTGGCCACAAGGCGCTGGTCGCACACCGCCAGCACCCCCCAGTCATCCTCGCCGCGCACCAGCCTGCCTGCGCCTTGCTGCAGGGCCAGCGCTGCCTGCGGCAGCGAATAGTCCAGGAATCCGTTTCGTCCCGCTGCCTGCAGCCGCGCCAGCCGAGCGGCCACCAGCGGATCGTCAGGCGGCGCGAACGGCAGTTTGTCGATCACCACCAGGGTCAGCTGCTCGCCGGGAAAGTCCACGCCTTCCCAGAAGCTGTGGCTGCCGACCAGCACCGCACGGGCATCGCTGGCGAAGCGCCGCAACAGCACGGCCTTGGACTCGCTGGACTGCTCGAGCACGGGCCGCGAGGCCGGCAGCAGTTCGCGCAGCCGCGCGGCGATGCGAGCCATCGCGCGCAAGGTCGTGCACAACACCAGGCTGCCGCCGGGGTTGGCGGCGATCAGGCGGGCCGCCAGTTCGGCCACGCGGGCCGCGTGGTCGCCGTGGCTGGGGTGGAAATCGCGTCGCGGCACCAGCAGGCGGGTCTGGCGCGGGTAGTCGAAAGGGCTGGGCAGGCGCAGTTCGCGCAGCCGCGGGACCTCGAGGCCGTGGCCGGCGCCGTCGGCGACGCAGGGCCGCAACGCCGGGCTGCCCTCGCCCAGCCCGAGGCGGGCTCGCGCGTAGCGAAAACTCCCGTCCATGGTCAGGGTGGCCGACACCAGCACCCAGGACTGCTCGCGCTCGGCGAGCAGCGCCGAAAACGCGGGGCCTATGCCCAGCGGGGTCGACTGCAGCCGCAGGTGCTGCTGCCCGACATCGAGCCATCGCACGTGTTCCTCGGCCATCGCGGTCGGCTGCGGGGGCTGCACCTGCGCCTCGGGCTGGCCCGGCGGCCCGGCGGGGTCCTGCCAGGCGGCGAGCAGCCGCTGCTGTTCGCGGCAGCGCTCCACCAGGCGGGTGAATTCGGGCGCCGCGGCCTCGACCTGGGTCAACGCGGCCGCCAACTGGTCGAGGGCGTCGCGCCAGCCCTGCACGGCCGCATCCCATCCCGCCAGCGAACGCGCCTGCGCCCAGTCCATGCGCTGCGCGCCGACTCCGCCGCACAGCCGCAGCTCGCGCGCCGCGCGCAGCACAGCGGCCGCCAGCCGGGCCCAGTCGGCCAGGCCGCGCGCATGCTGCAGGCCGCAGGCCTGGCTGTCGCGTGCCAGCTCCTGCGCCTGCGCGGTCCCCACCGTCTGGCCCAGGAACTGGGTTCCGATGTCGGCGAGCTGGTGGGCCTCGTCGAGCACCACGGTGGTGGCGGCCGGCAGCAACTCGGCCACGCCTTCGCCGCGCAACGCCAGGTCGGCGAAGAACAGGTGATGGTTGACCACCACCACATCGGCCGCCAGGGCCTCGCGTCGCGCCTTCATGACAAAGCATGCCCGGAAGTCCGGGCACTCCGAACCCAGGCAGTTGTCGCGGTTCGACGTGACCAGCGACAGCACCGGGGATCTTTCGTCCAGCCCCGGCATGGCCGACAGGTCGCCGTCGGCGCTGGCGGCCGCGAAGCGCTGCACGCGGTGCAACTGCTGCACCGCTGCGCGGCTGTCGAGCAGTGCCTGCTCGCCCGCGCGCTGCAGCCGATAGCGGCACACGTAATTGCCCCGCCCCTTGAGCACCGCGGCGCGCACCTGCAGCCCCAGCGCCTGGCAGGCCAGCGGCAGGTCCTTGCGGTGCAACTGGTCCTGCAGCGCGCGGGTGGCGGTGGACACGACCAGTCGCTGGCCCGAAAGCAAGGCCGGCACCAGGTAGGCCAGGGTCTTGCCGGTTCCGGTGCCGGCCTCGGCCAGCACGATGCCCCGGCGTTCGATGGCCTCGCCCACCGCCTCGGCGAGCGCGCGCTGGCCGGCGCGGCAGCGCCAGCCGGGCAGCGCGGCCGCGAGCAGGCCGTGACTGCCCCAGATCGGATGCTCGTCGGTCGGGGCATCGCCGGCAGCGCTTGCGGCATGCCTACAATGCCCTACATCGTGCTGGAGCTGGTTCAAACAGCTGCTGCGGCCCGCGGGCCGGCTCGGGGTGTCGCACCCGGGCTGCGGGCGCAAGGGACAGGAAGGGCGCGGTGATGGCCTGGGCCGGCCGCGCCGCGCCGCGTCGGCAGGCGAGCAGCCGGCGCGACGACAGCAGCGATTGTAGGGACCTTGACCACTCGATGAAGCCAGCTCGCAATCGCCTGCAACTGCAGGCGGCCACCGGCACCCACCGCGGGGATCGCCAATACCAGCAGGACCGCGTCGAGGTCTTCGCCCATCCGCGGGTGCGCGGCGCCGTGCTGGCGGTGGTCGCCGACGGCATGGGCGGACGCAGCGGCGGACGCATGGCTGCCGACCAGGTGATGATCACGGCGCAGCAGTTGTTCGAGCGCTACATTCCCGCCACCGACGACCCCGCCGTGCTGCTCAAGACCTTGCTGCAGGAAGCGCACAGCATGATCCGCCTGACGGCCATGTCGGCCGAGCAGGAACCGCACTCGACCGTCGCCTGCGCGCTGCTGCACGCCGAGGGGCTGTGCTGGTGGGCCCACGTCGGCGACTCGCGCATCCACCTGTTCCGCGGCGGCCAGTTGCAGCGCCGCACCCGCGACCATTCCTACGTGCAGGACCTGATCGACCGCGGCGAGCTGACCGAGGCGATGGCCCGCAGCCATCCGATGAGCAATGTGCTGACGGCGAGCCTGGGCACGGCCGAGGATCCGCCGTTCAGCTTCGAGAGCCTGCAGTTGCAGGCGGGCGACTGCCTGCTGCTCTGCA
>JAKBBQ010000324.1 GCA_021808405.1 Pseudomonadota bacterium
AGTAGCTCATGCGCGACGGCCCGCACACGCCGGAGTTGACGTAGGCCTGGTCGAAGCGCACGCCACGCCGCGCCAGCGCGTCGATGTTCGGGGTGCGGATGTAGGGATGTCCGTAGCAGGCCAGGTGATCCCGGCGCAGCTGGTCGGCCATGATGAAAAGTACGTTGCGGACCACTTTCGGGCTCCGTGTGTGTTCTGGATAGGCGGGCGTCGGGCCTCGGCGTGCCTAGGCGTCCCCGTCTTCGCGGGGCTGGCGTGCGCCGATGACCCGCGCCAGGAAGGAGCGCGTGCGCTCGTGCTTCGGCTGCACCAGGATGTCCCCGGGGGGGCCCTGCTCGACGATCACGCCGCCGTCCATGAAGGCCACGCGATGGCCGACGTCGCGCGCGAAGCCGATCTCGTGCGTGACCACGATCATGGTCATGCCTTCGCCGGCGAGCTGGCGCATCACCGACAGCACCTCGTCCACCAGTTCGGGGTCCAGCGCCGAGGTGGGCTCGTCGAACAGCATCAGCTTGGGCTGCATGGCCAGCGCGCGCGCGATCGCGATGCGCTGCTGCTGTCCGCCCGAGAGCTGGCCCGGGTAGGCCTGCGCCTTCGCCGCCAGGCCGACGCGCTCGAGCAGTTCCAGCGCCCGCTGGCGCGCCTGCGCGGCCGGCTGGCCGCGCACCCGCATGGGCGCCTCGACGATGTTCTGCAGCGCGGTCATGTGGGAGAACAGGTTGAAGCGCTGGAACACCATGCCGATGTCCGCGCGCTGGCGGCACACCTCGCTCTCGGGCAGCTCGTACAGGCGTCCGTTGTGCGCGCGGCAGCCGATCAGCGCGCCGTCCACCCGGATGGCGCCCGCCTGGATGGTCTCGAGGTGGTTGATGCAGCGCAGGAAGGTGCTCTTGCCCGAGCCGGACGGGCCGATCAGGCACACCACTTCACCGGCCGCCACTTCGAGGTCGATGCCCTTGAGCACCTCCAGGCGTCCGTAGCGCTTGTGCACACCCTGCGCCTGCACCATCGGGCGCGCCGCGGAGGACTCATGCGGATTCATGCAGGCTCCGGTGGGCGCGGCCGAGCCGGCGCTCCAGCAGATGCTGGCCCGCGCTGGCCACCGTGGTGACCAGCAGGTACCAGAAGGTGGCCACCAGCATCAGCTCGATGGTGTGCAGGTTGGCCGAGGAAATGTTCTCCGCCGCCGTCAGCAGGTCGCCGCCGGCGATCACCGACACCAACGACGTGGCCTTGAGCAGGGAGATGAACTGGTTTCCCGCCGGCGGCACGATCACGCGCAGCGCCTGCGGCAGGATGATGCGCCGCAGCGCCAGGCCGCGCCGCATGCCCAGCGCGGTGGAAGCCTCGTACTGCCCGCGGTCCACCGACAGCAAGCCGGCGCGCACAACCTCGGCCATGTAGGCGCCTTCGTTCAGGCCCAGCGCGACGATCGAGGCCACGAAGGGCGTCAGCACGGCGTTGGTGGAAAACGGCCCCAGGTGCGGGAACAGCAGCGCCAGGTTGCCCCAGACGATGATCTGCACCAGCAGCGGGGTGCCGCGCAGCAGCCATACGTACAGCCGGCTGCCCATGCGCAGCACCCAGCTGTCGGACATCAGCCCCACCGCCAGCAGGGTGCCGAGCACGAGCCCGACCAGTTCGGAGGCCAGCGCGATCAGCAGGGTGGTGCGCAATCCGGCCAGGATGGCCGGCGCGAACTGATAGTGCGCGATCGCGGCGTGGTCGATGTTGGGATTGCGCCAGACCGACACCGCCAGCAGCACGAAGGCCACGGCGGCGACGGCGCTGGCGGTCCACAGGCCGGGGCGACGCAGGGGTACCACCCGCATGCGGGCGAGGTCGACGGGTTCCATCAGGATGCGCGGCGCGCGGGCGCGCCGTGGCCGTGTGGGGTCGGGCTCAGATCTTCGCGCCGGCGTTGACCGCGGCCGACTTCACCGCGCCGCCCTGCACGCCGTACTTGCTCAGTACCTTGAGGTAGCTGCCGTCGTCGATGGTGGCCTGCAGCGCCTTCTGCAACTCGTCGCGCAGCTTGGGCTGGTCCTTGGGCACCGCGATGCCCAGCGGAACCTGCTGGTACTCGGGACCGGCCACGTCGAACAGCTTGCCGCCGCCGGCGGTCTTGGCCAGATAGACCATCACCGGCGAATTGCCGAAGAAGGCCGCGACGCGGCCGATCTGCACCTGCATGCGCGCGTCCGACGGCTGCGCGTACTGCATGTTGGTCACCGCGGGCTTGCCGTGGGCGGCGCACCAGCCGTCGGCCTGCTTGACCAGCTCGATCTGGATCGAGCCCTGCACGGTCGACACCGTCTTGCCGCACAGGCTGTGCAGGTCCGTGACGTGCTCGGGGTTGCCCTTGCGCACCAGCAGCTTGGTGCCGAGGTTGAAGAAGTCGACGAAATCCACCAGCTTCTCGCGCTGCGCGGTGTCGTTCATCATCGTGAAGGCCACGTCGATCTGGTGCGACTGCATCGCCGGGAACAGGTTCGGGAAGGCCTCCGGCTTGAACTCGATGGGGGCAGGCAGGTGCTTGCTCATCGCCGCGGCCAGATCGACGATGACCCCCTGCAGGGTCTTGCCGTCGTCGGCGTAGGCGATCATCGGCGGGCTGTTGGTGATGCTGCCGGCGATGACGGGCTGGGCGGCCAGGGCCGAGCCGGCGTGCCAGGCGCCGAGGCCCAGCAGCGAGGCGGCCAGTACGGCGCGAAGTGTTCCGGGTTGGTTCATGGTCTGGTCTCCTCTGCTGGTTCTGGGTCGGAGCCGTGCAGCGTCGCGCGCCGGCCCCATGCCGGACGATTCTAGGGAGGACTCATGCGTTGTTCGAATCAATCCCGGAAATGCATCAGGGTCTGCCCGGATTGGGGTCGAATCGATGCCAACGAGGGTGCAGTCGTGCTGAAATAGGGCCCGAGCCGCCGCTGCCGCGGGGGCCGCCACCCGTGCATGCCATGTCCGCCGAGATCCGTCGACTGCGAAATCCCGAGAACCTGGACGATCTGCTGAACTACCGCCTGTTCAGGCTGTACGCGTCGGCGACATCCCCGGTTACCCGCCTGATGGAGGGCAAATGGGGCATTTCGCGCCGGGAATGGCGTCTGCTCGCCGTGCTGGCCGCGGTGGGGCGTGCCTCTCCGTCGCAGCTGGCCGAGCGCTCGCACCTGGATCGCCCGCGCACCTCGCGCGCGATCGCCAGCCTGGTGGCCAAGGAACTCGCGCAGCGCGAGGTGACCGCCGACGACGCGCGGCGCGCGACCGTGTCGCTGACCCCGGCCGGGACGGCCTTGTTCGAGGAGGTGTTTCCGCAGATCGCGCGGCTCAACGCGCGCCTGCTCGGGGCCATCGACGACGAACTGGTGCTGGCGCTGGACCGCGCCTTGCGCGAACTCACCGTGCGCGCCGACGAGCTGGGCATCAGCACCGAGCCCGAGGTGCGCGCCAACCGGCGCGCCGGCGGCTCGCGGCGCGTGCGGCCGATTCCGGGGGATGGGTACTGAGGGCCCCCTCCGTCGCGGGGGGCGACCCCCGCTCCGTCCCCCCGAGGG
>JAKBBQ010000043.1 GCA_021808405.1 Pseudomonadota bacterium
GGCCTGCCTTCCATCCCGGTGCATCCGACCCGCACGGAGTTCCCCACCCATGCAAGCCCTGCAAACCAGCGCCAATGTGCTGTTCCTCCTCCTCGGCGCCATCCTGGTGCTGTTCATGCACGCCGGCTTCGCCTTTCTCGAACTCGGCACGGTGCGGCGCAAGAACCAGGTCAATGCCCTGGTGAAAATCCTCGCCGACTTCTCGGTCGCGACCCTGGCCTACTACTTCGTCGGCTACACCATCGCCTACGGCGTGAGCTTCCTGTCGCCGGCCGCGCACCTGGACCTCGACGACGGCCTGGAGCTGACGCGCTTCTTCTTCCTGCTGACCTTCGCCGCGGCGGTGCCCGCGATCATCTCGGGGGGCATCGCCGAGCGCGCCAAGTTCTACCCCCAGCTGCTGGCCACCGCGCTGATCGTCGGCGTGGTCTACCCGCTGTACGAGGGCGCGATGTGGGGCCAGCGCTTCGGCGTGCAGGCGTGGATGCGCGCGACCTTCGGCGTGCCCTTCCACGACTTCGCCGGCTCCATCGTGGTGCACGCGATGGGCGGCTGGATGGCGCTGCCCGCGGTGCTGCTGCTGGGCGCGCGCAGGGGGCGCTACCGCGACGGCCGGGTCAACCCCCATCCGCCGTCGAGCATCCCCTTCCTGGCGCTGGGCTCGTGGATCCTGGTCGTCGGCTGGTTCGGCTTCAATGTCATGAGCGCGCAAAGCGTCACCCGGATTTCCGGGCTGGTGGCGGTCAACTCCCTGCTGGCGATGGTCGGGGGCACGCTGGCCGCGCTGCTCGCCGGGCGCAACGACCCCGGCTTCGTCTACAACGGCCCGCTGGCCGGCCTGGTCGCGGTATGCGCCGGCTCCGATGTCATGCATCCGCTGGGCGCGCTGATCACCGGCGCGGTCGCCGGCTGGCTGTTCGTGCGCATGTTCACCCTGACCCAGAACCGGCTGCGCATCGACGACGTGCTGGGCGTGTGGCCGCTGCACGGGCTGTGCGGAACCTGGGGCGGAATCGCCGCCGGCATTTTCGGCCAGACCGCCCTCGGCGGCCTGGGCGGCGTCAGCCTGGGGGCGCAACTGCTGGGCACCGCCGCAGCGGTGGTCTGGGCGCTGTTCGGCGGCGTCGTCGTCTACGGCCTGCTCAAGCTCACGCTGGGCTTGCGGCTGGACGCCGAAGCCGAATTCGACGGTGCCGACCTGTCGATCCACCAGATCACCTCGACCCCCGAACGCGAAGTCAGCTGGTGAGGCCGCGCCGCGGCAGCGGCCGCCCGGGAAAGCCCCCGGGCCGCCGGCGGCGACAGGGTGCACCGCAGTTTGCGACAATGCGCATGTACCCAGGAAAGCCCCGATGAGCCGTTCTGCCCCGAGCATCCACGACCTGATGACCGACCTAGGCGAGCGCGCGCGCGCCGCCTCGCGCCACATGGCGCGCGCCGGCACCGCCGACAAGGATCGCGCGCTGCTGGCGCTGGCGGCCATCCTGCGCGAGCAGCGCGCGGCGCTGCAGCAGGCCAACGAGGTGGACGTCGCGGCGGCGCGCCAGGCCGGGCTGCAGCCGGCCTTCGTCGACCGCCTGCTGCTCGGCGACAAGGTGATCGAACAGATGGCCGCCTCGTGCGAACAGGTGGCCGCGCTGGCCGACCCGGTGGGCGAGATGACCGAGCTGCGCCGCCGCCCCAGCGGCATCACGGTGGGTCGCATGCGCGTTCCGCTGGGGGTGTTCGGAATGATCTTCGAAAGCCGCCCGAACGTGACCATCGAAGCCGCCAGCCTGGCGATCAAGTCGGGCAACGCGGTGATCCTGCGTGGCGGCTCCGAGGCCATCCACAGCAACCGCGAGCTGGCCGGCCATGTGCGCCAGGCGCTGCGCCAGGCCGGGCTGCCCGAGGACGCGGTGCAACTGGTCCCGGTGACCGACCGCGCCGCGGTCGGCGAACTCATCGCGATGCCCCGCTACGTCGACGTGATCATCCCGCGCGGCGGCAAGGGCCTGATCGAGCGCATCAGCGCCGAGGCACGCGTTCCGGTGATCAAGCACCTGGACGGCAACTGCCACGTCTACGTCGACCATCCGGCGGACCTGGACATGGCGGTGGCCGTGACCGACAACGCGAAGACCCAGCGCTACAGCCCCTGCAACGCCGCCGAGTCGCTGCTCGTGGCCGAGGCCAGCGAGGCGCGGTTCCTGCCGCGCATCGGCGCGGTGTTCGCCGCCAAGGGCGTGGAAATGCGCTGCTGCCCGCAAAGCCTGGCGCGGCTGCGCGGCGTTGCGCAAGCCGCGCCGCTGCTGCGCGAGGCCAGCGAGGACGACTGGAGCACCGAGTACCTGGCGCCGATCATCTCGATCAAGGTGGTGGCCGACGTCGACGCGGCGATCGCCCACATCAACCGCTACGGCTCCCAGCACACCGACACGATCGTCACCACCGACCACCAGCATGCGATGCGCTTCCTGCGGGAGGTGGACTCGGCCGCCGTGATGATCAACGCTTCCACGCGGTTCAGCGACGGCTTCGAGTTCGGCCTGGGAGCGGAAATCGGCATTTCCACCGACAAGTTCCATGCCCGCGGCCCGGTCGGCCTCGAAGGCCTGACCAGTCAGAAATGGGTGGTGCTGGGCGACGGTCAATTGCGTCGCTGAATGCCGCTGAATGGCGTTGACCGCCGACGTACGTCGTCGAACCCCCGCCGCACCCCACCCGTCCCGATTCCCGCCCCTCCACCGGTCCCGCGCGATGCGCCATCCCGAGCACCACGAAGGCATCCTCAGCCTGCCCACCCTGCTGCGCGTGAGCTGCGCGCTGGGCAGCGGAATGGGCGTGGTCAGCGCGCTGCTCGCGCTGCTGGTGTACCGGCGGCAGCTCGACCTGGGCAGCGGCCTCGGGCTGCTGCTGGGCAGCGTGCTGTTCAACGCGCTGGCGCTGAGCTTCGCGACCCTGGTCGGCTACTGGCCGTATCGCGCGCTGGCCCGGCGACGCCGCTTCGGACTGCATCGATTGAGTGTTTTCCCGTTGCCGGCACCCTGAGGTCCGGCCCCCCCGCCGGCGGCGCCCGCGCCGCCTTGGCGAACCCGCACAGGCCGCCCAGACGGCCCCCCCGAGGAGCATCCATGAACCCACGTGACCGCATCCGCCTGCTGGGCGCCGGACTGGCCGGAGCCGGTGTCGCGCCGGCCGCGCTGGCCCAGGCCGCGACCAAGCCCATTTCCAACGCGCCATGGAAGGTGGTGATGCAGATCAGCGTCGACCTGCACCAGGCCTACGAGGGGCTGATCAACATCCAGAACGTGCTCAAGCTCGACCCCGACATGAAGTTCACCGTGGTCGGCTACGGCAAGGCCATCCGCTTCCTGCTCAGCGGAGCGCGCGCGCCGACCGGCGCCGCCTTCTCCGGCATCATCGGCGGCCTGGCCAACCAGGGGGTCGAATTCAAGGCCTGCCAGAACACCCTGGACTTCCTGAAGATCCCCGCGAGCAAGCTGGTGCTCGAAGCCAGCACCGTTCCCGCGGGCGTCTACGAAATCATCCGCCTGCAAAGCCAGGGCTGGTATTACCTGAAGCCCTGAGCGGGGCTCGCCCTTGGCCGCCCCGACCCCGATCGACTCCACCCCACCCGGCGGCGGCGCGCGCGCGCTGCGCCACGACCTGCTGGCCGCGGCCACGCTGCTCGGCGGCGTGCTGCAAGGGCAGTCGCTGGCTGCCGCGCTGCCGCAACTGGCGGCCCGCCAGCGCTGGACGGCCGCCGAGCGTGCCGCGGCGCAGGCACTGGGCTTCGAGGCGCTGCGTGGCCTCGGGCGGGCCCGCGAGTTGCTGCGGCTGCTGCAGCCGCGGCGCATCAAGCCCGCGCCGCTGGAGCATCTGCTGCTGGTCGCGCTGGCGCTGCTGAGCCTGCCGCAGCCCCGGCCCTACGCCGACCACACGCTGGTGTTCGAGGCCGTGCAGGCTTGCGGCGAGCAGCCCAGGCTGGCGCACGCGCGCGGCCTGGTCAACGCGCTGCTGCGGCGCGCCCAGGCGCAGCGCGAGAGCCTGCTGCAACAAGCCCTGCAGGTCGAGCAGGCGCGCTACAACCATCCGCAGTGGTGGATCGACGCCTGCCGGGCCGCCTGGCCGGGCGAGTGGCAGGCGATGCTCGAGCTGGCCGCGCTGCCGCCGCCGATGACCCTGCGGGTCAACCGGCGCTGGGGCAGCCGGGAGCAGTACCTGCAGCACCTGCGCGAGGCCGGGCTCGACGCCGGCGCACCGCCGCAGCCCGGGCTCGAGCAGGCGCTGATCCTCGAGCGCCCGGTGCCGGTGCAACAGCTGCCGCTGTTCGAAAGCGGCGCGGTCAGCGTGCAGGATGCGTCGGCCCAGCTGGCCGCCGGGCTGCTCGACGTGGCCGATGGCATGCGGGTGCTCGACGCCTGCGCCGCGCCCGGCGGCAAGACCGCGCACATCCTGGAACTCGCGGACTGCCGCTTGCTGGCGCTGGAGCGCGACCCGGATCGCGCGCCGCGCATCGCCGACACCCTGCGCCGGCTGCGGCTGGCGCCGGCGCAGGTGGTGGTGGCCGACTCCGCGCAACCGCAGTCGTGGTGGGACGGCGAAGCCTTCGACCGCATCCTGCTCGACGCCCCGTGCAGCGCCAGCGGCATCAGCCGGCGCCACCCCGACATCCGCTGGCTGCGCCGGCGCGAGGACATCGACGCGCTGGCGGCCGCGCAGCGCGCGCTGCTGCGCGCGCTGTGGCCGCTGCTGCGCCCGGGGGGCCGGCTGCTGTATGCCAGCTGCTCGGTGTTCCCGGCCGAGGGGCCGGAGCAGGCGCAAGACTTCCTGGCCAGCCACGGTGATGCGCTAGCATTGGTCGCTCCGGGGCAGATCCTGCCCGGCAGGTCGCCCGAGCGCGACGGCTTTTTCTACGCCCTGTTCGCCAAGCGTGCCGATGCTCCCGCATGAGTCCGTCGCAGGCCCCTGACCCGAAGCGCCGTTGCCTGCTGGCCGCGGCCGGAGCCGGCGCGGCCGGCGGGCTGTTGCAGGGTTGGGCGCCGGCCGCCGCCGCCGCCGCGACGGCCACCGTCTACGCCCAGCCGCCGACCGTCGAGTTGCGGCCCGACGGCGCCTATGCCAGCGCCAGCGTGGTGTTCGCGCTGCCGATCGCGCTGGAAAACGCGCTGCACCGCGGCATCCCGCTGTCGTTCCTGACCCGTTTGCGGGTCACCCAGGCGCGCTGGTGGTGGTTCGACTCGACCCTCGGCGAAGGCCACATGCTGACCCGGCTGGGCTACGAGCCTCTGCTCGACAAATACCGCGTCTCCGCGGGGGCCCTGCGCACCACCTACTCCTCGCTCGACGAGGCGCTCGACCAGGTGCAGCACATCTCCCACCTGAAGGTCGCCGATGCCTCGGTGCTCAAGGCCGGCCAACGCTACGAGGTGGGCGGCAGCTTCGAGCTCGACCTGTCGCGACTGCCACGACCCTTCCAGCTCAACGTCGGTTCCCAAGCCGAGTGGCAGTTGCAGGCGGACTTTCCCCAGGCCAGTTTCCTATGGACTCCCGCGCCGTCAACCGCGCCACCCGCCTAGCCTCCTGGGCAGCGCTGGCGGTCGGGCTGCCGCTGGTGGTGTTCCTGGTCTTCCTGCTGGTGGTGTCGACCAAGAACACCGCGGCGGTCAACCCCTATTTCGGCGCCCTCTACTGGATCAACATCGCGGTGGCGCTGCTGCTGCTGCTGCTGATCCTCGGGCTGTCGTCGCGCCTGATCTGGCGGCTGCGCAAGCGCCGCTTCGGCAGCCGGCTGCTGTTCAAGCTGGCGGCGGTGTTCACCCTGGTGGGCGTGCTGCCGGGGCTGGTGATCTACGTCGTGTCCTACCAGTTCGTCGCGCGCAGCATCGAGACCTGGTTCGACGTCAAGGTCGAGCGCGCGCTGAGCTCGGGGCTGAACCTCGGCCGCACCACCCTGAACGTGCTGCTGGCCGACCTCGGCGCCAAGGCGCGCAACGTCGCCGGGCAGATCGCCGACAGCCGCGGCGAGGTGCAGCCGGTGATGCTCGAGCAACTGCTGCAGCAGCTCAGCCTGGAGCAGGCCACGGTGTTCGACGCCAACGGCAACGTGCTGGCCAGCGCCGGCGGCAACCCCTTCGCGCTGATTCCCGACCTGCCCGGCGCCGAGGCCATGCGCCAGTTGCGGCTGATGGGCCAGCTGGCCAGCGTCGAGGGCGGCGCCGACGACTCGCGCTCCGCGGACGAGCAGCTGCGCTTGCGCGTGGTCGTCGCGCTGCCCACGCGCGGGCTTCCGCTGCCCGGCCACCAACGCTACCTGCTGCTGGTGCAGAACGTGCCGGGGGCGATTTCGCGCAGTGCGCTGGAAGTGCAGCGGGCCTACGCCGAGTACCAGGAGCGCGCGCTCGGACGCGACGGCCTGCGCAGGATGTACATCTCCACGCTGACGCTGACCCTGTTCCTCGCGCTGTTCGCCGCGGTGCTGCTGGCGGTGCTGCTGGGCAACCAGCTCGCCAGCCCGCTGCTGCTGCTGGCCGACGGCATGCGCGCGGTGGCCGGAGGCGACCTGCGGCGGCGGCCCGAGGCGCGCTCCGGCGACGAGCTGGCCACGCTGACTCGATCCTTCAACGCGATGACCGCGCAGCTGGCCGAGGCGCGCCAGCAGGCGGAGGCCAGCCGCAATGCGCTGGAGGCCTCGCGCGCCTACCTGCAAAGCGTGCTCGACAACCTGTCGGCCGGGGTGCTGGTGCTGGGCGAAGGCCTTCGGCTGACGCTGGCCAACCCCAGCGCGACGCGGGTGCTGCGGGTCGCCATGCAGGGCGCGGTGGGCCAACCGATCGCCGGCGTGCCGGGGCTGCAGGACTTCGCCGCGGAGATCGACAAGGCGTTCCACGAACTCGGCAGCGGCAGCGCCGACCACTGGCTGCGCCAGCTGGACTACACCCCGCCGGGCAGCGACACCGCGCTGACCCTGCTGGTGCGCGGCGCGCGGCTGATGCTGCCGGGGCCGAGCGCTTCGGTCGTGGTGTTCGACGACATCAGCGAGCTGATCTCGGCCCAGCGCTCGCTGGCCTGGGGCGAAGTCGCCAGGCGCCTGGCCCACGAGATCAAGAACCCGCTGACGCCCATCCAGCTGTCGGCCGAGCGCCTGCAGATGAAGCTGGAACTGCGGCTGGCCGGACCCGACCTGGACATGCTCAAGCGCGCCACCGGCACCATCGTCAACCAGGTGACCGCGATGCGACGCATGGTCGACGAGTTCCGCGACTATGCGCGGGCCCCGGTGACCCACCTGGCGCCGATGGACCTCAACACCCTGGTCGGCGACGTGCTCAACCTGTACGCTGCGCAGTCGGCGCACCTGCGCGCCGAACTCGGCGCGGCGCTTCCGAGCATCGAGGGTGACGCCGCGCAGCTCAGGCAGGTGGTGCACAATCTGCTGCAGAATGCCCTCGACGCCATCGCCGGCCAGGAGCGAGGCTCGATCACCATCCGCACCGAGACCCTGCAAGCGGCAAGCGGGGGCGCGCCGCGGGTGCGGCTTTCGGTCAGCGACAGCGGGCCGGGCTTCAGCGACAAGGTGCTGGCGCGCGCCTTCGAGCCGTACGTGACGACCAAGCCGCGCGGCACCGGCCTGGGGCTGGCGGTGGTGAGGAAAATCGCCGAGGAACATCACGCGCGCGTGGAGGTGCAAAATCTCAGCACCGCCGCGGGGATCTGCGGAGCTCGCGTTTCCCTTATATTTCCCGTTATCAACCCCCCCGCGCCGGCCAGCGGGGCATGAGTCCAACCATCGGAAACTTCTTGGCCTATGGCTAGCATCCTTGTGGTGGACGACGAGATCGGCATCCGCGATCTGTTGTCCGAAATCCTGAACGACGAGGGTCATACGGTCGAAGCAGCCGAGAACGCGCAGCAGGCGCGCGAGATGCGCGCGCGCTTCCAGCCCGACCTGGTGTTGCTGGACATCTGGATGCCCGACACCGACGGCGTGACCCTGCTCAAGGAGTGGGCCGGGGCGGGGCAACTGACCATGCCGGTGATCATGATGAGCGGCCACGGCACGATCGACAACGCGGTCGAGGCCACGCGCATCGGCGCGATGGCCTTCCTCGAGAAGCCCATCGCGTTGCAGAAGCTGCTGCGCGCGGTCGAGCAGGGGCTGAGCAAGCCGCCGCCCAAGCCGCGCGCCGAGGTCGGCGCCAGCGCGCCGGCGGTGCCGTCGGTTCCGCAACTGCTGGCCGAACAGAGCTTCCCCCTCGACCGCCCGTTGCGCGAGGCGCGCGACGACTTCGAGCGCGCGTACTTCGAGTTCCACCTGGCGCGCGAGGGCGGCAGCATGACCCGCGTGGCCGACAAGACCGGACTCGAGCGCACCCACCTGTACCGCAAGCTCAAGCAGCTCGGCGTCGACTGGGGACGCGGCGCGCGGCGCGCGCCGGGCGTCGGCCCGGCGCTGCTGCAGGGCCACGCCCCGGCCGGGCCCGACGAGGACTGAGCCCAGGGGCTTCGCTGCGCGCAGGCGTTGCCGGCCGCCGGGCGAGGTTTGCTAATATGTGCGGCTTGCCCGGACGCAGCGGCCACGCAGCCAGCGCCCAGGTGAAGCCAGTTGCTAGGCAAGTTGCGGCCAGGTAGCTCAGTTGGTAGAGCAGCGGACTGAAAATCCGCGTGTCGGCAGTTCGATTCTGCCCCTGGCCACCATCGATTCGACGACTTGGCCCCGCCCAACCCGCGGGGCTTTGTTGTTTCTGACGGCCAGCATGGCGCTGGCTTGCGCAGCCGTGCGCCGAAGCAGGCCGGCGACACGCGGTCTTCGGACGACGCCTGGCTTCACGTGACTCCATCGCATGCAGGAGTTCAACGTGAAGAAGCGCCCGTCGGCCTCCGTGCAACGCGGTCGCGGACGTGGCCCGACGTGCTTGGGTCCGGCCTCGGGATGCTCGCTGGTGGGCCAGCCGCGCTTCGTCGTGGCCCGGGTGCGCCTCCGGCAGCGCGGATGGGATCGCCACGGCGCCGATCTCGACTGTCGCATGTCGGCTGCCCCGAGCACTCTTGCGCGAGCAACCCGCATACGGCAGCCGACCTGCGCGTCGCCACGGGCAGATGCGAGAGTGCTGGCTCAACCCCATCCCATCGACGACGCTGTCCTGCGCAAGGATGGATGCGTGGTCGCCCCTGGCTGGCTTGCGCCCGACGCGCCGGATCTCAGCGTAAACCCGGTTTGACATGCCGCACGGCGCCGCCTTAGGATAGTTCATATTCCTGAACACTGTTCACATACATGAACGATTCAAGCGTCAAGTCCGCGGCGCGTGTGCTCGACCTGCTGGAGCTGCTGTCCGTCACCGACGAAGCCCTGGGGGTTTCCGACGTATCCCGGCGACTGGGCATTCCGAAAAGCAGTGCGGCGATGCTCCTCGCCACCCTGGAAAAGCGCGGCTATGTCGTCGGAGACCGCAATCGCCAGTTCTCGCTGCCACCCGCGTTCACGGGCGAGGGCTCGTATGTCGGCGGCATCTATGCGGTCTTGCGTCGCCTGGCGCGACCTGCGATGCATGCGCTGGTCGAAGCGACAGGGGAGAGTTCCTTCCTGGGAATCCTGACCCCGGGCCTGCAGCTCCAATACATAGACAAGGCGCTGAGCACCAACGAAGTCCGCTACGACACCGACATCTCCATACCTCGCGCACTGCATTGCACGAGCGTCGGCATGGTCCTGCTCGCCTATCTTCCCGAGCCGGAAGTCGAGCGCTTCATGCGCCACGCCGACCTCGAGAAGCGCACGACCGAAACCATCAGCGAAGGTGCCGCGCTGAGGGCGGAACTCGCCCAGATCCGCGACCGCGGCTATGCCTGCGCCCGGGACACCAACGCGGTCGGCGTCGCCGGATTCGCCGCGCCGGTCTTCGGGTGGGACGGCACCATCGTGGCCGGCCTCAACATCAGCGCACCGACTCTGCGCTTCGACCAGAAGCGAGACGAAATGAGATCGGCCCTGCTCGAACAAGCCGGGGCCGTCAATCAGGCCTTCAGCAGGCTGCGCCTGCGGTCGGCCGCGGCCGATTGATCCTGCATCCACCCCTACCCGCGACCAGCCGCGCCGAAGACGTGATGAACCCTACCCCGGACCAGCAGCGACGCCGGCGCCTGCGCCAGAGAATCGAACAACGCTCCCCGCTGCTCATTCCCGGCACCGGCGACGCCTTGGGTGCCCGGCTCATCGAGAGGGCGGGCTTCGAGGCGGTCTACGTCTCGGGCTACTGCATCGAAGGCACCCACGCCTACCCGGACGTCGGCCTGCTGGGCCTGTCGGAGGTCGCGCGCCGTGCGGCCGAGGTCGTCGCGGCCACGAATCTCCCGGTCCTGTGCGATGCCGACACGGGCTACGGGGGCATCGTCCAGGTGGCGCGTACCGTGCGCGAGTTCGAGCGCGCGGGCGTGGCCGCCATCCAGCTGGAAGACCAGGCGCTTCCCAAGCAATGCGGCTCGATGGCGGGCAAGCAGTTGGTGGCTCTGCCCGAGATGGTGGCCAAGATCCGCGCCGCCGTCGACGCGCGAGTCGACCCCGACCTGCTCATCATCGGGCGCACCGATTCGGTCGCGACCGAGGGAATCGCCGCGGCGATGGCGCGCCTGGACGCCTATGCCGAAGCCGGTGCCGATCTCCTCATGGCCCTCGGTCCCTATGCGGTCGACGATGTCCCGCGCCTGGCGGCCGCCGCCAGGCGCCCCTTGGTCTATCTGAACTCCGAGAGCTTCACGATGCCCATGCTGCCGCCGGCGCAACTGCACGAGGCCGGCATCGACATCGTCGTCTTTCCGCTCTCGCTGCTGCTGAGCGCCACGCATGCCATGCAGCGCACGCTCGAGCAGATCCGAAGCTGCGGCACGACCCGTCCGGTTTGCGCCGACACGATGGTTTCCTGGGCCCAATTCAACGAAATTGCCGGCTTGCCGGCCATCCGGGAACTGGAAGGCCGCTACACCGACACGAGGGCTCGTTGAGCCAGACCATGCGGGATCACGACCATCCGGGGCCGTCGCCGACCAGGCCTGTGGCCGGGAAGACCTTGGCGCAGAAAATCCTGGCGCGCGCAAGCGGCCGCAGCGAAGTCGCCATCGGCGAGGTCGTGGTAGCCCAGCCCGACGTGTTCGAGCTCATCGACCTGGTGCTGCCGCAATACTTCAGGACCCTGAAGCAGCACGGCGTGAAGACCTTGAGGTTTCCCGAGCGATGCGTGGTGTTCGCCGACCACGAGGTGCCGTCGCAGACCATCCGCATGGCGTCGCTGAAGAAGAACCTGCGCCAGCAGATGCAGGCCTACGGAATCACCACCTTCTACAGCGAAGGGCGACATGGCATCAGCCACCAGGCGATCGTCGAGAAGGGCCACATCACGCCTGGCATGTTGGTGTTGAGCGCGGACACCCACGCCACGACGCTCGGTTGCGTGGGCGCCCTGGCGCCACCGATCAACTATGAGACCGTCCAGGCGCTCGCCACCGGCGATATCTGGCTCAAGGTTCCGCAGACCATCCGGGTCGAGCTCGTCGGGCGCTTGCGCGCGCATGTGCTGAGCCGCGACCTCGCCCAGCATGTGATCGCCACCCTGGGGCCCGACCTGTGCGACTACCGGGTGATCGAATACGCCGGCCCCGCGATGGCCAATCTGGACATGGACGCTCGCATGACCTTGTGCAACGTGGCCGTCGAAGCCGGCGCCAAGGCCGGCGTGGTGGAACCCGACGCCCTCACCGACGCGTACCTGCGTACGCGCGCGAAGCAGCCCTACGAGCTGTTGACCAGCGACCCGGATGCGGACTTCCACCACCGACTGACCGTCGACCTGGACACCATCGAGCCGATGGTCGCGGCCCCGCCCCGGCCCGACAACCTGGTGCCCATCGCCAGCCTGGCCGGAAAGCAGGTCGACCAGGTCTACATCGGCTCTTGCGCCGGCGGTCGACTCGAGGATCTGCGTGCCGCCGCGGCCGTGGTGCGAGGGCGCCAGGTGCATGCGGGCGTCACCATGCTGGTCGTGCCGACCAGCCAGGAGATCTTCGCAGCCGCCGCGCGCGAGGGCCTGCTGGCGGTGTTCGCCGAGGCGGGCGCGCTGGTGTTGCCGCCCACCTGCGGACCCTGCTACGGCAACCTGGCGCCGCTGACCGACGGCGATGTCTGCATCGGCACCGCGACGACCAACATTCCCGGCCGCATGGGCAGCGCGTCCGCGTCGATCTACCTGTCCAACGCGGCAGTGGCCGCGGCATCGGGCATTGCGGGCTCGATCTGCACGCCGCAAGGCCTGGCGGACCTGTCCGGCGCGCAGGGCAGGCCATGAACTGGCGCTGGAAAGGCGTGGCCTGGGTCTTCGGCGACGACGTGCCGAACGACGAAGGCCTCATGCCCCTGGCGATGACCCGCCGGCAGGAATACGACCCGGCCGTGCTGGCCGCTCACTGCTTCGAACAACTGGACCCGGCGTTCGCCCAACAGGTCAAGCCGCGCGACTTCGTCGTGGCAGGCCAGCGCTTTGGCCATGGCAACCCGCACATCCAGGGCTTCCTGGGGCTGAAGGGCGCGGGCGTCGGGCTGCTCGTGGAATCGATGGGACGAGGGCCCTTGCGCGCCTGCGTCAACGCTGGAGTCCCGGTGCTGCAGGCGCCCGGGCTGCGCGGCCTGTGCCGTGCAGGTGACGAGTTGGAGGTGGATTTCGAGATCGGCGTCATCCGGAATCTGCGCACGGACGCGACGCTGCAGGCCGAACCCATGCATGCGGTGATGCGCGAAATCATCGCCGCCGGCGGAGGGCTCGCGCACATGATGCAACGCCTGGGGGAGCGGACGCGGCAGCGCGATCCTTGCGCCTGATGGTGCGCTGTGTGGCCGACCCGGCCACGGATCGCCGTGGATCGGTTTGCGCCAAAGAACCCTACCTGGAGGAGACCATGAAGAACACGGAAAATCTGAACACCCCGCTGGTACCGGGAGCCATGCGCGCGGAGCGCACCGACGCGAGTTCCGGCCACTCCGCATGGGCCCTGCTCGCCATCGTCTGGACGATCTACCTGATCAGTTGCGTCGATCGACTGGCGTGGGGAAACCTGTCGTTGTCGGCGGGACGCGCGCTCGACCTGCCGATCTCGAGCCTGGGCCTGTTCGTCACGGCCTTTTTCGTCGGCTATGTGATTTCCAACGTCGCCTCGGGCGCACTGTGCGATGCGATCGGCCCGCGACGGCTGCTCGCCTACGCGATGATCCCGATGGGCTTCTTCACCTTTGTCTTCGGCTCGGTGACCTCGCTGGGCTTCGGGCTCGGTGTGCAGGCGTTGATCGGCCTGTGCGCGGGAGCCGATGCCGTGGCCGGTTTCAAGATCATTTCCGTCTGGTTCGATCGGCGCCGCTGCGGGCGCGCGATGGGAATCTTCCTGACGGGAACCTCGGGCGCGGTGATCGTCACCAACATCGTCGTGCCCAGGGCCCTGGCACTGCTCGGCTGGGGTGGTGTCTATCATGCGCTGGGGGTCGTCACGGCACTGTGCGGCGTACTGGCGCTGCTCACGTTGCCCGAACTCGGCGCTGCGCCCGGCAAGGAGTCGAGGGCGGACGTCGGCTGGAGCCAGATCTTCGCCGACAGGGCCAAGACCTTCGAGCTGTCGATGATCGCCCTCGCCGGTTTCGGGGGCTTCTGGGGAATCTGGGGCTTTGCCTTCTGGGCCAACGCACTCATGGTGAAGGCCGCGCATCTGTCGCCGGTGCGGGCGGGCGTCATCATGGCGTCCTTCGGCGTGGGGGCCCTCGTCGCCAAGCCACTGGTCGGTTGGCTGTCCGATCTGCTGGGGGGCCGGCGGCGCGGCCTGGCCATGGTGTCGTTCGTCGCGTTCGCAGCCTCGCTCGTCGTCTTTGGCCATCTGCGCACCGACACCGCCTTCAACCTGATGGCGCCCTTGGCCGGCGTCGCCGCGTTCGCGTTCTCCCCTCTGCTCTACGCCATCGTCACCGAAGCGGCAGGGGTCGCCCGCGCCGGGGCCGCCACGGGCTTCGCGACCGCCTTCTGGCAGCTCGGGACACTCATCGTCCCGGTCGCCGTCGGTTCTCTCTTCCAGGCCACGGGTTCCTTCTCGTCGGCCTTCGTGGTGCTCGCACTGGGTCCGGCCCTGGGCGCCATCTGCCTGCTGTTTGTCCGCGAACCGCGGACGAGCAGCCGGACTGCATCCTGACCCGCGCGCACGGCCACGGCCTTGCGCAATGCCGGACTGGTTCATGCCATGATCATCGACACGACTGCCTTCGCGGTGATGCCCGGCCCCCTGCGCCGCCCCGGCGCGACGGCCTGGTCGGACGCCAACATGGCGGGCCGGCCGGTCGATAGCTTCATCGAAGGCCCCTGCTTCGATGCAAGGGGCCATCTCTACGTCACCGACATCCCGCATGGACGGATCTTTCGGGTCGCGGCAGGCGCAGACTGGCAGGTGATCGCCGAATACGACGGGGAGCCCAACGGTCTGGCCTGCCATCCCGACGGCCGCCTGTTCATCGCCGACTATCGCCGGGGGCTGCTGAGTCTGGACCCCGATTCGGGAACGCTGACCACCGTGCTGGCGCGACGCAATTCGGAATCCTTCAAGGGCCTCAACGACCTCGTCTTCGCAGGCAACGGCGACCTCTATTTCACCGATCAGGGGCAGACCGGCCTGCACGATCCGACAGGCCGCGTCTTCCGCCTGCGTCCCGACGGTACGCTGGACTGCCTGATCGACAATGGCCCCAGTCCGAACGGCCTGGCCTTGTCGCCCGACGAAAGGGTCTTGTACGTAGCCATGACCCGAGACAACTCCGTCTGGCGCCTGCCGCTGATGAAGGACGGCTCGACCAGCAAGGTAGGACGCTTTCGCCTGTTTCACGGCACGGGCGGACCCGACGGGATGGCGATGAACCGCGAGGGCTTCCTCTTCGTCGCGCATGTCTCGCTGGGCACGGTGTTCGTCCTCAACCCCGACGGCGACGAGGTGGCACGCATCCGTTCCTGCGCGGGAAAGGCCACCACCAATATCACGTGGCAAGGCACCGATCAGGGTGTGGCCTACATCACGGAGTCGGCGACCGGCACGGTGCTGCGCGCCCGATTGCCGGACCTGCGGGGTGTCGAGGCAGGTCTTTGAACAGGCTGGCGCAGACCGTCCCGCGAACGAAGATGATCTACGACTTCTGCGTCATCGGGGGCGGCATCGTCGGACTGGCCACCGCGATGGAACTGCTGCGGCGTGAGCCGGCCGCGTCCCTGCTCCTGCTCGAGAAGGAGCCTGCGCTGGCAGTCCACCAGACCGGCCACAACAGCGGCGTGATTCATGCGGGGGTCTACTATCCGCCGGGCAGCTTGAAGGCCGATCTGTGCCGACGCGGATCGGCGGTCACCCAGGACTTCTGCAGGCAGCACGCAATCGCCTTCGACGTGTGCGGCAAGCTGCTGGTCGCCTCGACGGCCATCGAATTGGCCCGAATGGACGCCTTGCACGTGCGTGCCCAGCGCAACGGCTTGCGCGTGGAACGCCTCGACGCCGCCGAGCTGCGCCGGCGTGAGCCGAACATCGTCGGACTCGGCGCGCTCTGGGTCGACGCGACCGCCATCGTCGATTACCGGAAGGTCGCTGAAGCGATGGCGCAGGTCGTCGCCACGGCGGGCGGGGACATTCGGCTGGGCACCCAGGTGACGTCGATCGCCGAAACGGACGACAGCGTGGCGGTCGGCGCCGGCGACATGCACTGGAAGGCCAGGAAGCTCGTGGCCTGCGCAGGCCTGCAGTCCGATCGACTGGCCCGCCTCGCGGGCCTCGAGGTGCCGTTCCAGATCATTCCGTTTCGCGGTGAATACTACCGACTTCCGGCTTCGAAGAAGGATGTCGTCAAGCACCTGATCTATCCGATCCCGGACCCCGCCCTGCCGTTTCTTGGCATCCACCTGACCCGCACGATCGACGGTGGTGTCACGGTGGGGCCGAATGCTGTGCTGGGCCTGGCTCGCGAAGGCTACAGGAAGTTCTCCGTGGAACCGAGGGACGTCGCCCAGTACCTGGCGTTCCCGGGGTTCTGGAAGGTCATGCGGGCCCACTTCGCCTCAGGGCTTGGGGAAATGAAGAACTCCCTGTCCAGGCGCGGGTATCTCGAACAGTGCCGCAAGTATTGTCCGACCCTGGAACTGGCCGATCTGCTGGCCCATGAGGCGGGAATTCGCGCCCAGGCTGTCCTGCGTGACGGCACCCTGGTCCATGACTTCCTGTTCATCGATACGCCGCGCATGGTGCACGTCTGCAACGCGCCGTCGCCGGCGGCGACTTCGGCGATGCCCATCGGCTCGATGATCGCCGACCGGATTCTGGGCTGAAGGACACCGGGCCGGGTCTGCCGCAAGGGCCCGTCGACCCACGCGAGGGGCGATGACCCCCGGGCGCGCACTGCGTCGGCAGGCCCCTGCGGGCCGCCCGCCACGGCGTGGATGAACGGGCCCGGCCCGCGCTGAAGTACAGTGTCGGCTGAACGAACATCCGCTCGTACCTCGAATTTTCCGGAACGCTGGGACCTTCCATGATCGACAAGTTCGTCGAGTCCGCCGACGCGGCGCTGCAAGGCATCGCCGACGGTGCCACGGTGATGATCGGCGGCTTCGGCGGAGCCGGGCAGCCGGTGGAGCTGATCGACGCGCTGCTGGCCAACGGGGCGCGCGACCTGACGGTGGTCAGCAACAACGCGGGCAACGGCGACACCGGGCTGGCCGCTCTGCTGGCCGCCGGCCGGGTGCGCAAGATCATCTGTTCGTTCCCGCGCCAGGTCGACTCCCATGTCTTCGACGGGCTGTACCGCCAGGGGCGCATCGAGCTCGAGCTGGTGCCGCAGGGCAACCTGGCCGAGCGCATCCGCGCCGCCGGCGCGGGCGTCGGCGCCTTCTACACCCCCACCGGCTACGGCACGCTGCTGGCGCAGGGCAAGGAGACGCGGGAGATCGACGGGCGCATGTACGTGCTGGAAAAACCCATCCATGGCGACGTGGCGCTGATCCAGGCCGAGCGCGGCGATCGCTGGGGCAATCTCACCTACCGCAAGACCGCGCGCAACTTCGGGCCGATCATGGCGACCGCGGCCGCGCTGACCATCGCCGCGGTACGCGAAGTGGCCGAGCTGGGCAGCATCGATCCCGAATGCGTGGTCACGCCGGGGGTGCATGTCGATCGCCTGGTGCACCTGGCGCGCGCCTGAGGCCCCCAAGCGGAGAACCTTGATGCAGAACTGGACACGCGAGCAGATGGCGCGGCGGCTGGCCGCGGACATTCCCGAGGGCTCGGTGGTGAACCTGGGGATCGGACTGCCCACGCTGGTGGCCAATCACCTCGACGCCGACCGCGAGGTCGTGCTGCACACCGAGAACGGGCTGCTGGGAATGGGGCCGGCGCCTGCGCCCGGCGAGGAGGACCCCGACCTGGTCAACGCCGGCAAGCAGCCGGTGACGGCGCTTGCCGGCGCCAGCTTCTTCCACCACGGCGACAGCTTCGCGATGATGCGCGGCGGGCATATCGACATCTGCGTGCTCGGCGCCTTCCAGGTGTCGGCGCGCGGCGACCTGGCGAACTGGAGCACCGGAGCGCCGGGGGCCATCCCGGCTGTCGGCGGCGCCATGGACCTGGCCGTCGGAGCCCGCAACACCTGGGTGATGATGGAATACCTCGCGCGCGACGGAAGCTGCAAGATCGTGCGCGACTGCAGCTACCCGCTGACCGCGGTGGCCTGCGTCGACCGCGTCTACACCGACGTCGCGGTGCTCGAATTCGTCGACGGCGCGCTGCGCGTGCTCGACATGGCGCCCGGCTGGGACCTCGACGCGCTGCAGCGCGTCACCCCGGTGCCGCTGGCGCGCGGCTGAAGGGACTCGCGGCCGCTTGCGGGCGCTGCCGCCGGCTGCGCCCGCGATCGGGCAGGGCCGTCAGCGCCCGCCCGCGCGTCTTCAGTCGCTCGGCCGCATCAGCACGGCCGAGCGTGCGACGAAGTCGTTGGCAACCACCCGCAGTTCGGCCAGGAACTGGCGCGCGATGGTCGCGATCGGGCGCGAGTTGCTGACCAACGAGCATGGCCGACTGTGGATGGTCGGAC
>JAKBBQ010000044.1 GCA_021808405.1 Pseudomonadota bacterium
GCCGCGTTGCACGCGGTGGCGGGGGTGCGCATCGGGGTGGCCGCGGCCGGCATGCGCAAGCCCGGCCGGCGTGACCTGACGGTGATGGTCTTCGATCCGGGGACCTGGGTCGCCGGGGTGTTCACCCGCAACCGCTTCTGCGCCGCGCCGGTGCAGGTCTGCCGCGAGCACCTGGGCGAGCGGGGCAGCGCGCCGATGCGCGCGCTGGTGATCAACACAGGCTGCGCCAACGCCGGCACCGGCGAGCCCGGGCTGGCCGCGGCTCGCGCCAGCTGCGCCAGCCTGGCGGGGCTGCTGGGCGTGGGCGAGCGCGAGGTGCTGCCGTTTTCCACCGGGGTGATCCTCGAGCCGCTGCCGCTGGAGCGCCTGCAGGCAGGCCTGCCGCAGGCCGTGGCCGACCTGCGCGAGCAGGCCTGGGCCGACGCCGCGGCCGCGATCATGACCACCGACACGGTGCCCAAGGCGGCCAGCGAGACGCTGTCGATCGACGGCGTCGAGGTGCATGTCGGGGGCATCGCCAAGGGGGCCGGGATGATTCGCCCCGACATGGCGACCATGCTGGGCTTCCTGGCCACCGATGCCGCGGTCGAGCCCGCGCTGCTGGCGCGGCTGGTGCGCGAGGTGGCCGATGCCTCGTTCAATTGCGTGACCGTCGACGGCGACACCTCGACCAACGATTCGCTGGTGCTGGCGGCCACCGGGCGGGCGGCGCTGGCGCGCATCGACGACCCGGCCGGCCCGCAGGCGCGGCTGCTGCGCGAGGCCCTGCTGCGGGTGGCGCAGCGCCTGGCGCAGGCCATCGTGCGCGACGGCGAAGGGGCGACCAAGTTCATCACCATCGAGGTGCAGGCGGCGGCCAGCGTGGCCGAGGCGCGGCGAGTGGGCTACGCGGTGGCCCACTCCCCGCTGGTGAAGACCGCGTTCTTCGCCAGCGACCCGAACCTCGGGCGCATCCTGGCGGCCATCGGCTACGCCGGAATCGACGACCTGCAGGTCGAGGGGGTCGACCTGTACCTCGACGACGTGCACGTGGCCACGCGCGGCGGACGCCATCCCGATTACCGGGAGGAGGACGGACAGCGGGTGATGGCCAAGCCGGAAATCCTGGTGCGCATCGTGCTCGGGCGCGGCGCCTGCGCGGCCACGCTGTGGACTTGCGACCTGTCGCACGACTACGTGTCGATCAACGCCGACTACCGGAGCTGAGCATGGCCTCTACGCGCGCCGCGCAGCGCCAGACGGCAGGCGCCGACCCGACGCAGCGCCTGGGGGCGCTGCTCGACCAGGCCGAGCGGGTGTTGTCGCGCCTGGAGGGGCTGCTCAGCCCGCAGGCCCAGGCACCCGACTGGGAGGGCGCGCAGGCCTTCCGCTGGCGCCGCCGCGGCGCCCAGGCCTGGCTGCAGCCTGTCGCGCACCCGGCGATCATCCGTTTCGCCGACCTGCAGGGCATCGACGAGCAGAAGTCGCGCCTGGAGCGCAACACCCGGCAGTTCGTCGCCGGGCGACAGGCCAACAACGTGCTGCTGACCGGCGCGCGCGGCACCGGCAAGAGTTCGCTGGTCAAGGGCTGCCTGCACGCCTTCGCCGGCAAGGGGCTGCGGCTGGTGGAAATGGACAAGACCGACCTGGTCGACCTGCCCGATCTGGTCGACCTGGTGCGCGGCCGCGCCGAGCGCTTCGTGGTGTTCTGCGACGACCTGTCGTTCGACCAGGGCGAGCCGGGCTACAAGGCGCTGAAGTCGGTGCTCGACGGCTCGGTGGCGGGCAGCAGCGACAACCTGCTGGTCTACGCGACCTCCAACCGTCGCCACCTGCTGCCCGAATTCATGCAGGAGAACCTGCAGGCCACCCACGACGCCAGCGGCGAGGTGCATCCGGGCGAGGGCACCGAGGAGAAAGTGTCGCTGTCCGACCGCTTCGGGCTGTGGTTGAGCTTCTACCCCTTCGACCAGGAACATTACCTGCGGATCGCCGAGCACTGGCTGCAGGTGTACGGACTGAGCGCGCAGCAGGCGCGGGCCGCGCACCCCGACGCGCTGCTGTGGGCCCTCGAGCGCGGTTCGCGCTCGGGGCGGGTCGCCTGGCAGTTCGCTCGCGACTTCTGCGGCCGCAAGTCCCGATGACCGCGGCGCTGCACGGCGCCGACGCACAGCGCCGAGCGGTCGCGGTGGCCGTCGGCGTGCTGTTGCGCTCCGACGGCAGTTTCCTGCTGGCCAGCCGCCCGCCCGGCAAGCCGTACGCCGGCTACTGGGAATTCCCGGGCGGCAAGATCGAGGCCGGCGAAACCCTGGAGCAGGCGCTGCGCAGGGAACTGCAGGAGGAACTGGCGATCGACATCGACCACGCCGAGTTCTGGAATTCCTGCCGCATGGAATACCCCCACGCCCTGGTCGATCTGCGATTCTGCAAGGTGCGCGGCTGGCGCGGCGAGCCGCGAGGCTGCGAGGGCCAGCAACTGGCGTGGCAGCGCCTGCCGGTGCAGGTGCGTCCGGTGCTGCCGGGAACCCTGCCGGTGCTGCGCTGGCTGGCCGACGAACTCGGCCACGGCGGACCCACCCACGTCGAGTGAGCGGGCCTCAGTGCCTGGGCCGGGCGGGCGTGGCCGGGGGATCGGCGTCGCTCAGTTCGTCGGGATCGGGCTGCGCCGCCACGCGGTAGCTCTCGCTGGCCCAGGCGCCGAGGTCGCCGTTGCGGCAGCGCTCGCTGCAGAACGGTCGCCACGGGTTGCTGGCGGCAAAGGTCGCGGGCTCGCCGCAACAGGGGCATCGCACCCTGCGCGGCGGGCGCGCGTCGGCTGTCCCGGTCATGCGCACAGCGCCAGCTCGAACTGCACGTCGCTGGTCACGGGCTTGAGCTTCCAGTCGGCGTCGGGACGCATGTAGCGCACCGATACCATCAGGCGATGGCCGGTGATCTCCGGGATCACCCCCAGCGTGCCGTCGACCCGCAGGCGCAGCAGCTGGTAGCTGCGGCCGCCCAGGTTCTGCTGGTAGCACCCGGCCTGCGCCACGCTCTTGTGCGCGATGCCGCCGTCGCGCAGCAGGCGCAGCAGCAGCTCGACCGCCATCGGCAGCGAGCCGAAGGCGTCCATCCAGCGCATCAGGTCCTCGCGCCGCTGGTCTTCCGGCAGGTGCTGCCAGGCATAGTAGGCCGGCAGGTCGAATTCGCAGGTCCCTCCGGGGATTCCCGCGCGGCTGCGTATGGACATCAGCCACTCGTTTTCCAGCAACGCCTGTCCGGGCTTGCCCAACTGCTGGCTGAGACCCTGGAACGCCGCCTCGATCTCGGCCAGCACCTGATCGAGCGCGGTCTCGGCCACCGCCGGATTGCCGCGGTAGCCCAGGTATTGCTGGCGCTGGCGCTCCAGGTCCTTGAGCAGTTCACCCTTGAGATCCTGGCGCGTCGTCACGTCCATGATCTCGAACATCGACAGCAGCGCGTGGTGGTGGTCGAAGGGGTGCCCCCTCTGCACCAGGAAGGCGTTGCGGCGGAACAGGTATTCCAGCCGGAGCAGGGTGCGGACGCGCTCGTTCAGCGGATATTCGTACAGGATCACGGGCCGGTGCAGGTCAGGGCGTGGCTGGCGGGTCGCTGCCGTTCAATGGACCGCCAGCATGCCGGCATGGTTCGCGGCCATTGTCATCGATGTGCGGGAGGATTTCAAATTGCCGGCCGCCAGCGCAGCCAGCGCTCGTGCAGGCGCAGCGCCTGCTCGCGCAACTCCTCCAGGCTGCCTGAATTGTCCACCACCACGTCGGCCGCGGCCAGCCGCTGCTCGCGGCTGGCCTGGACCTGCATGATGGTGCGCACCCGTTCGGCGGACAGGCCCGAGCGCTGCATCACCCGCCGCACCTGCTGCTCCGGCGCGCAGTCGACCACGACAATGCTGTCCACCGCGGGCCGCCAGCGCGCCAGCGATTCGACGAGCAGCGGCACCACCAGCACCAGATACGGGCCGGGCAGGCTGCGCGCTGCCGCGCGCAGCCGCGCGCCGATCAGCGGGTGCAGGATCGCTTCCAGTCGCAGGCGCTGCGCGGAGTCGCCGAAAGCCAGCTCGCGCATGCGCGAGCGCTCGAGCGCGCCGCTGCCGTCGATCAGCGCATCGCCGAAGGCACGGCGTATCGGCTCGATGGCTTCGCCGCCCGCAGCGGTGACCTGGTGGGCGATGGCGTCGGCGTCGACCACCGCGGCGCCGAGTTGCTGCAGCAACTGCGCGAAGACCGACTTGCCGGAGCCGATTCCCCCGGTCAGTCCGATGCGCAGCCGCCGCGCGAGCGCCGGCGCGTCGCCGGTCTCAGCCTGCACCGCCACCCAGCATCCAGGCCAGCAGCCGCGGGCCGACGAACAGGTTGAGCACCCCGGCACAGGCCAGGAAGGGGCCGAAGGGAATGGCCCGGCCCCGCTCGATCACCCCGCTCCATTGCAGGCTCAGCCCGACCACCGCCCCGCACAGCGCCGACAACACGATGATGGGAAGCAGAGCCAGCGGCCCGAACCACGCGCCCAGCACGGCGAACAGCTTGAAGTCGCCGAAGCCCATGCCTTCCTTTCCCGTCAGCAGCCGGAACCCCTGGTACACGCACCACAGGCTGGCGTAGCCGATGGCCGCGCCCGCCACGGCCTGGGGCAAGCGCTCGGGGTGCAGCCAGGCCTGCAGCAGCAACCCCAACCACAGCAGCGGCAGGGTCAGCCCGTCGGGCAGCAGGGTGGTGTCGAAGTCGATCACCGCCAGCGCGAGCAGGCCCCAGGCCAGCACGACCAGCGCCGCGCTCCACGGGCTGACTCCGTGCTGCGCGATCACCAGCGCGGCCAGCAAGGCGCTGGCGATTTCCACCAGCGGATAGCGCAGCGAGATCCGTGTCGAGCAGGCCGAGCAGCGCCCGCGCAGCACCAGCCAGCTCAGCACCGGGATGTTCTCCCACCAGCCGATCGGGTGGCCGCAGGCGCCGCAGCGCGAGCGCGGCCGCAGCAGGTCGAAAGGCTCGTGGCTTTCCGGCGGCAGGTCGAGCGTCGCCAGCGCCTCGCTGCGCCAGCCCCGCTCGAGCATCACCGGCAGCCGCAGGATCAGCACGTTGAGGAAGGAGCCCACCAGCAGGCCGAACACCGCGGCAATGCCGACTTCCGCGGTGGTGCCGGCCGCGGGCGCCAGCCACCCCATGCTCAACCCACCACCTTGCCGAGGTTGAAGATCGGCAGATACATCGCGATCACCAGGCCGCCGATCAGGATCCCCAGCACGACGATGATGATCGGCTCGAGCAGGCTGGACAGCGCCTTGACCATGTCGTCGACCTCGGCCTCGTAGATGTCGGCCACCTTGGCCAGCATCGAATCCAGCGAGCCCGACTCCTCGCCGATCGAGGCCATCTGCAGCACCAGCGGCGGGAACACCCGGCTGCTCTGCATCGACAGCGTCAGGCTCGAGCCGGTGGAGACTTCCTGCTGGATCTTCTCGGTGGCGCGCTGGTAGACGATGTTGCCGGCCGCGCCCGCCACCGAATCCAGCGCCTCGACCAGCGGCACGCCGGCGCCGAACATGGTCGACAGGGTTCGCGTCCAGCGTGCCAGCGCGCCCTTGAGCACCAGCGGGCCGAACACCGGCAGGCGCAGCAGCGCGCGATCGACCAGTTCCTGCACGCGCTCGGAGCGCTTCCAGCTCTGGAAGCCGAAATAGCCCCCGAGCACCAGCGCGGCCGCCAGGATGTACCAGTAATGGACGAAGAAATTCGACATCGCGATCACCATCAGCGTCGGGCCGGGCAGCTCGGCGCCGAACTGGGAGAACACGTCCTGGAAAGTCGGCACGACGAACAGCATGATGATGGTGACGACGATCATCGCCACGATCATCACCGCGATCGGGTACGTCAGCGCGGACTTGATCTTTCCCCGGATGGCCAGGGTCTTCTCCTGGTAGGTCGCCAGGCGGTCGAGGATCAACTCCAGCATGCCGGCCTGTTCGCCCGCCTCGACCAGGTTGCAGTACAGGTGGTCGAAGTACTTGGGGTACTTGCGGAACGCGGCCGACAGGCTGGTGCCGGTCTCCACGTCGCCGCGGATGTCGGCGACCAGACGCGCCATCGACGGGTTGGGGTGGCTGCGGGCGACGATGTCGAAGGATTGCAGCAGCGGCACGCCGGCACGCAGCATGGTCGACATCTGCCGGGTGAAAGTCGTCAGGTCCTTGGCCTTGATCGAGCGCGTGCCGCCGATCTTGCGCTTCTTCAGCTTGGTCACCAGGATGCCCTGGCGGCGCAGCGAGGCGCTGACGATGTTCTCGCTGCCGGCGCGCATCTCCCCGCGCTGCAACCGCCCCTGGCGATCCTTGCCTTCCCAGACGTACAGGAATTCCTTCGCGCTTCGCACCGTGGCCGTGCTCATCGGTTCCGCCTCCTCGCTGTGCCTGCCCGTTCGGCGCAGCCCGCCGCCCGACTCCTTCCGTGCTGCTTATTCATTGGTCACCGCCAGTACTTCCTCGATCGATGTCAGGCCCTGGCGCACCTTGACCAGGCCGGACTCGCGCAGGGTGCGCACGCCCTCGGCGCGCGCCTGCACTGCGATGTCCAGCGCGGTGCCGTGGTTCAGGATGATGCGCTGGATGGCTTCGCTGATCGGCATGGCCTGGTAGATTCCCAGCCGTCCCTTGTAGCCGGTGCCGCCGCAGGCGCTGCACTTGCCCGGCTTGAACGGTTTCCAGCTTCCGTCCAGGTCGGACTCGGTGAAGCCGGCCTCGATCAGCGCTGCGGCAGGCACGTCTGCCGGGCTCTTGCACTGGGTGCACAGCTTGCGCGCCAGGCGCTGCGCGGTGATCAGGATCACGCTGGAGGCGATGTTGAACGCCGGCACCCCCATGTTCATCATGCGGGTCAACGTGGTCGGCGCATCGTTGGTGTGCAGCGTGGAGAACACCATGTGGCCGGTCTGCGCCGCCTTGATCGCGATGTCGGCGGTCTCCAGGTCGCGGATCTCGCCGACCATGATGATGTCCGGATCCTGGCGCAGGAAGGCGCGCAGCGCGGTGGCGAAATCCAGCCCGGCCTTTTCGTTGACGTTGACCTGGTTGATTCCCGGCAGGTTGATTTCCGCCGGATCCTCGGCGGTCGCGATGTTCACCCCGGGCTGGTTGAGCAGGTTCAGGTAGGAATACAGCGACACCGTCTTGCCGCTGCCGGTGGGGCCGGTGACCAGCACCATGCCGTAGGGTCGGCGGATGGCGTGCAGCACCCGTTCCTTTTCCTCCGGTTCGTAGCCCAGGCTGTCGATTCCCATCTTGGCCAGCGACGAATCCAGGATCCGGATGACGATTTTCTCGCCATGCAGGGTCGGCAGCGTGCTGACACGGAAATCGATGGCGCGGTCGGGGCCGAAGCGCAGTTTCATGCGCCCGTCCTGCGGCACGCGGCGCTCGGCGATATCCAGGCGGGAAATCACCTTGATGCGCGACGCGAGCTTTTCCTTGATGGCCACCGGCGGTTGCGCGACTTCGCGCAATTCCCCGTCGACCCGGTAGCGGATCCGGTAGAAACTCTCGTAGGGTTCGAAATGCAGGTCGGAAGCGCGCATGTTGACAGCGTCGACCAGCATCTTCTGCAGGAAGCGCACGACCGGGGCGTCGTCGACGTCGGCCGCCAGTTCCTTTTCGGCCGCCGAGTCGCCGCTGCCGTCGTCGAGGTCGGCCAGGTCGAAGTCGTCGCCGGCGAGGGCGGCGATCTGCGCGCTGGCGCTCTGGGTGCTCTGGTCGATCCAGCGCTGCAGCTTGTCGTACTCGACGACCACCAGGTCGACCGCCGACTGCGACTGGAACTTGATCTTGTCCTCGGCCTCGTGATCGGCCGGATCGGCGGTCGCCACGACCAGCTTGTTGCCCCGCTTGATCAGGGGCAGCACTTTGTAGGACTTGATGATCTGCGAGTCGATCAGGCCGGCGGGGACGCGCGCCGGGTCGAAGGCGTCGAGGTCGAGCAGCGGCAGCGCGAAGGTGCGGCTGATCCAGTGCGCCAGTTCCGACGCCCCCATGCCGCCGCTGCTGATCAGTTCACCGATGAAACTGCCGCGATTTTCCAGCGCACGCTTCTGGATTTGCTCGGCGCTGGCGCGCGCCAGATGCCCGGACTGCACCAGGGCATTTGCCAGGCCCGACAGTTGCACGGGCGAACGGCTGTTGGGGGGCGAGGCTTGGAGGACAGTGGACATGGCGCCTTGCGGAAGACCCTCGAATGATGCTGCCTGGCGGCCGGCTTGTAAATCCGACGGCCCCGGGCGGGCGCGGGCTCGGCATATTATGTCTCAGGAATGCAAGGCGGCCGTGCTTGGCACGCCGCGGGCACCGAAAACCCTCAGGGTTGCATCATTTCCAGGTCGCCCTCGATCGCTGCGGCTCCGGCACGGGCGCAGGTCTCGTCGGTCGCTCCCGCGGGCGCTCCACTGACTCCGATGGCCCCGAACAGGCTGCCGGCGGCATGGATGGGCACCGCACCGGCGGCGAACAGCAGCCCGGGCACATGCGCCAGCGCGCCCTGGCCGCGGGCCTGCAGCCGCGAAGTGGGGGCGTCGAAGGAGGCGGCGGTATAGGCCTTGCGCCGGCTCACCCGCAGCGTGAGTTCGGGGGCCAGCACGTCGCGCAGCATGACCTGCGGCTGGCCGTCGCTGGCCACCACCGTGACCCCCACCTGCAGCCCCAGCGCACGGCACTTGGCCAGCGCCGCCTGGGCCGCCTTCAGCGCGCTTTCCAGGCTCAGGCGCTGCACCGCGACGGCCAGCGGCTGCGCCGCCGACGCCGGCGCCGCGGCGCCGGCCAGCAGGCCTGCGGCGAGGGCCGCCCGACCCGTCCGGCGCAGCCCGCTCATCGCTCGCTCCACAGCTTGCCGGCGGTCGCCCAGTGGCTGCGCGAGACCTCGTTGAGCACGATGTCCACGGCTTCGGGGGAACACTGCAGGGTGTCGACCACCGCGCGAGTGATCGCCTCGACCAGTTGCTTCTTCTGCTCGGGGCTGCGTCCTTCGAACATGTCGACCCGTATCGATGGCATGGGCTGTCTCCTGGTTGGCTGGGCAGGCCGGCTCGCGGCCGGCGGCTGGCGGCTGGCCGATTATGCGCAGTCCGGAGCCACCGCGGCAACGCCCGGCGCGCCGGCGCCAGCCGGTCGCGGGGACAAAAAAGCCGCCCGGACGGGCGGCTCGCGCTGGCTTGCCGTCAGGGGCGCGGGTCGCGCGCCAGGTCGGGTTCGTACAGCGGGGTCTTCAGGCTCGACACGTAGGCGGCGATATCCTGCAGCTGGCGCGAATCGAAACGCGCGACCATGCCGGCCATGATGGGGTTGGAACGCCCGTACAGCGGGGTCTGGTGCTTGGCCTGGTACTGCTGCATCGCGTGGAACAGATAGGACTCGGGCTGGCCCGCGAGGATCGGATAGTCGGGCGACACCGGCTTGGCCAGTCCCGCGCCGTGGCAGGCGATGCAACCGCCCTGCTGGACCAGCGCCTCGCCTTTCTTCAGGTCGGAGGCGTGCGCGGTGCTCAGGCCGGCGAGGGCGGCAGCCACGCCGAGCAGGGACAGGCGAGCGAACAGGGTATTCATGAGCGCGTTCCTCAATTGGTGCCGCCCGCCCGGGGCTGGGAGTAGAAGGCCGCGATGTCGGCGATTTCCTGATCGGTCAGCGAGCTGGCGATCGCCCGCATGGTCTGGTTGTTGCGCGCACCGCTCCGGTATTCCTTCAGCGCCTGCTCGATGTATCCGGCGTTCTGGCCGTTGAGCATCGGAACCCTGTACACCTCGGGGAAGGCGACGCGGTAGCCGCTGGAATTGTGGCAACCCTCACACATGAACACGTCGTTCTTGCCGGCTGCCGCATTCCCGATGACATTCTGGGCGTGGGCGCCGGCGGCAAGCAGGAGCGTGACGGCAAAGATCAGCTTTTTCATCGCGGGCTTGACTAGGTTGGAGATGGACGGAAGGAGTGCCTCGCGGCCGCGCGCCGGCCATCTGCGGGGAGCCCGCCATGGCGCTGGGGGAGGTCGAGGACTGTGATTATAGGGAGCCGGCCACCCCGGGGACCTCCCGGACGCTCCCGGTTACCCGGGATCGCACCGCACTTTGACGGCGCGCAGTCGCCGCCGCGCGCAATCGCGCTGCGCCCGCGCGATCGCGGACCTGGGGCGCCGCCCGGGACAAAGCTGCAAGAATGTCCGCTGGGCGCCGCTTCAGCCCGGCCATCGCCGGCGGCGGGTCGCCGATCCTTCCCGCGTGCCCCACGGAGTCCCTATGCATCAGAGCTTGTACCTGCTGGCGATGGCCGCCTTGCAGGGGGTGACCGAACTCTTCCCCATTTCCAGTCTCGGCCACAGCATCCTCGTGCCGGCACTGGCCCACTGGCCGATCGACCGCGAGGCCGAGTGGTTCCTGCCCTTTGTCGTCGTGTTGCACCTGGGGACCGCTACTGCGCTGCTGTTGTACTTCCGCCGCGACTGGATCGCCCTGATCGGCGGCTGGCTGCGCGCGCGCGGTGGCACCGGCAACGAACAGGCGCGCACCCTGTGGCTGCTGGTCGCCGGCAGCATCCCGGCCGGGCTGCTCGGCCTGTTGCTGGCGCACCGCATCCGCGATCTGTTCGGAGGCTTTGCCTTCGCCGCGGTCGCGCTGGTTCTCAACGGCGTGCTGCTGATCGCAGGCGACCTGCTGAAGAACCGGCGCGCCAGCGGCGATCTGGCGGGGCTGAGCTTCGGGCGCGTGCTGCTGGTCGGCGCGGCGCAGGCGCTGGCGCTGATCCCCGGCTTCTCGCGCTCGGGAGCGACGCTGGTCGCGGGGCTGGGCGTCGGACTGCAATACGAGGCCGCGGCGCGGCTGTCGTTCCTTTTGGCCACCCCGATCATCGCCGCCGCCGGCTTGCTCGAGGTGCCCAAGCTGCTGCATGCCAGCCTGCCTGCCGGGCTGCTCGGCGCGGTGCTGCTGGCCGGCTTGCTGTCGGGACTGTGCGCATGGCTGTCGACCTGGTTCCTGATGCGCTGGTTCCGCGGCCATGAAATCCGTGCGCTGCGCCCCTTCGGGGTGTACTGCGTGGCCTTCGGCCTGCTGGCGCTGTGGCTGCCGCATTGAGCCGCCGCGCCGGCGTCGGCGCCGCCCTCAGGGGTCGGCGGTGGCGCGGCCGCGCAGCAGCGCGCGCAGCAGCGGCAGCTGGCGGCGGCTGACCGGCAGGCATTCATCGACCTCGCGCAGGCGCAGCCTCCACTGCGACTGCTCGGCCGCTTCGCTGGCCGGCAACGCCGCCCACTCGGCCAGCGGGGTGCGCTCCAGGCTGGCGATGGCCCGGGTCGCCACCAGCACGCTGCGGTGGCAGCGGACCAGGCCGCCTGCGTACAGCCGCTCGAGTTCGCCCAGCGACTGTTCGATCAGGTGGCTGCGAGCGGCGGTGCGCACGACGGTGTATTTGTCCTGGGAGCGGAAGTACAGCACCTGGTCGAGCGCGACCCGCGACAGCGCGCCGCGCTCGACCACGACCAGTTCCCGGGGCACCGCCCCGGGCTGCGCCGCCCGGTGCTGGCGCCGCTGCAGCACCCGCTGCAACGCCTGCTGCAGCCGTTCGGCCCGCACCGGTTTCGTCAGGTAGTCGTGGGCGCCGTGCTCGAAGGCCCGCAACGCATGTTCCTCATGGGCGGTGACGAAGACCACCGCCGGCGCCTCGGGCCCGGCGGCGGCGATCGCGGCCGCCAGCTGCAGCCCGCTGTCGCCGGGCATCTGGATGTCCAGCAGCACGAGGTCGAAGCGCTGCTGCGCCAGCAGCCCGCGCGCTGCCTGCGCATCGGCCGCCTCGTCGATGCGCCCCTGCCACTGCGCGGGCAGCGCGGCCAGCAGGCGGCGCAGCCGCCGCCGCGCCAGCGCCTCGTCGTCGACCAGCAGGATGTTCACAACGGCAGGCGCAGCCGCACGCGCCAGCGCCGGGGTTCGCCGCTGCCGCTGGGGCCATGGCGTATTTCCCCGTCGAGGTCGTACAGCAGGCGCAGTCGCTGGCCGATGTTGGCCAGGGCCGTCCCGGTTCCGCTGTGGCGCGCGGCGTCGCCACGCGGCTGGTAGTCGTTGGTCACTTCGATCTCCAGGTGCGAGCCGCGCTTGCGCATCGCCACGTCGATGGCGCAGGGAAGCGAGGTCGATTCCACGCCATGGCGCACTGCGTTTTCCAGCAGCGGCTGCAGGGTCAGCGCCGGCATGCGCAAGTCCTGGCACGCGTCCTCGATCTGCCAGTGCAGCCGCATCCGCGAACCGAAGCGCACCTCCTCGATGTCCAGGTAGCGGCGCGCGAGTTCGATTTCCGCGCGCACGGTGCTGTACTGCCCGGTGCTGCCCACGCTGGCCCGGAACAGCCCGGCCAGGTCGTCGAGCACCCGTTCGGCGCGCTCGGGTTGCTCGTGCACCAGCGCCGCCGCTGCGTTGAGGGTGTTGTACAGGAAGTGGGGCCGTATTCGCGCCTGCAGTTCATCCAGGCGTGCCCGCAGCTGGGCCGGGTCCAGCGCCTGCGCTCGCAAGCGCTGGTGCTGCACGAGCAGCGCCGCCAGCAGCGCTCCCAGCACCGCGCCGCGCCAACCGGGCAGCGCAGGGTCGGCTGCGGCCAGCACGCGGTCGAGCAGCGCCTGGGTCAGCCAGGGTGCGAGCGCGCCGGCCAGCACGGCCGCCAACGCCTGGGCGCGCGCGCCGCGCCACAGCCCGGCGCCGCCGCACACCGCGAGCAGCCACAGCGCGACCGCCGGCTGCGCCACCTCCAGGTCGTGCAGCAGGACCGGCAGCCAGGCGCGCGGCGCCGCGCCCATGCCCAGCGCATGCAGCAGCGCCGCCAGGTTGGCCAGCGCGAAGGCGCGCAGCGCCGCCCCCGGGCTGCACAGGTCGGCCAGCGCGCCCGTGCGGGCATGGCGAGCAGCGATCAATACAATCTCCAGCCGGACAGGCCCGTCGCGCGGGCCGCGCCGCGCCTTTTGCGCTTCACCCTCGAGCCGTTCATACCCATCCCATGACTTCCTCTCTCGACCGCAAGAGCCAGGCCTGGTCGGCGCTGTTTTCCGAGCCGGTCGACTCGCTGGTGCAACGCTACACGGCTTCGGTCGGTTTTGACAAGCGCCTGGCGCTGTTCGACATCCAGGGCTCGCTCGCTCACGCCCGCATGCTGGCGGCGCAGGGCATCGTCTCCGACGCCGACTGGCGCGATATCGAGCGCGGCATGACGCAGTTGCGCGAGGAGATCGAGCAGGGACGTTTCGAGTGGAAGCTCGAACTGGAGGACGTGCACCTGAACATCGAGGCGCGGCTGACCCAGCTGGTCGGCGACGCCGGCAAGCGGCTGCACACCGGGCGCAGCCGCAACGACCAGGTCGCGACCGACATCCGGCTGTGGCTGCGCGACGCCGTCGACCGCATCCAGGACGCGCTGCGGCGCTTGCGCCTGGTGCTGGTCGACCTCGCCGAGCGCCATGCCGACACGATCATGCCGGGGTTCACCCACCTGCAGGTGGCGCAGCCGGTGACCTTCGGGCACCACATGCTGGCCTATGTCGAGATGTTCGGTCGCGATGCCGAGCGCCTGCTCGACTGCCGGCGGCGCATCAATCGGCTGCCGCTGGGCGCGGCCGCGCTGGCCGGCACCAGCTACCCGCTGGATCGCCAGATGGTGGCGCGCGAGCTCGGCTTCGAGGCGGTGTGCCAGAACTCCCTGGACGCCGTCAGCGACCGCGACTTCGCGATCGAGTTCTGCGCCGCCGCCAGCTTGCTGATGGTGCATGTGTCGCGACTGAGCGAGGAACTGGTGTCGTGGATGAGCCAGGCGCTGGGTTTCGTGCGCCTGCCCGACCGCTATTGCACCGGCTCGAGCATCATGCCGCAGAAGAAGAACCCCGACGTCCCCGAGCTTGCGCGCGGCAAGGCGGCGCGCACCATCGGCCATCTCAGCGCGCTGCTGGTGCTGATGAAGGGTCAGCCGCTGGCCTACAACAAGGACAACCAGGAGGACAAGGAGCCGCTGTTCGACACCGCCGACACCGTGCTCGACACCCTGGTGCTGTTCGCCGACATGATGGCCGGCGTCGAAGTCGACCCGCAGGCGATGCGCCGCAGCGCGTTGCGCGGCCACGCCACGGCCACCGACCTGGCCGACTACCTGGTGAAAAAGGGCCTGCCGTTCCGCGACGCCCACGAGGCGGTCGCGCTGGCGGTGCGCGAATGCGCGCGCAGCGGCCGCGACCTGGGGGAGCTGTCGCTGGCGCAGTTGCAGCGCATCCACCCGGCGGTGCAGGACGACGTGGCGCAGGCGCTGTCGCTGGAGGGCTCGGTGGCCTCGCGCGACCTGACCGGCGGCACCGCACCCGCGCAAGTGCGCGAGCAGGTGCGCCGCCTGCGCGCCGAACTCGGCGCCTGAGCGCCGCGGCCCCGGCTCAGGTCTTGGGCAGCGTCACCCCGCGTTGCCCCTGGTACTTGCCGCCGCGGTCGCGGTAGCTGGTCTCGCAGACCTCGTCGCTTTCGAAGAACAGCACCTGGGCGCAGCCCTCGCCCGCATAGATCTTCGCCGGCAGCGGGGTGGTGTTGCTGAATTCCAGGGTCACGTAGCCCTCCCATTCGGGCTCGAAGGGGGTCACGTTGACAATGATTCCGCAGCGGGCGTAGGTGCTCTTGCCCAGGCAGATGGTCAGCACGTTGCGCGGGATGCGGAAGTACTCGACGGTGCGCGCCAGCGCGAAGCTGTTGGGCGGGATGATGCACACCTCGGCCTGGATGTCGACGAAGCTGCGAGGGTCGAAATTCTTCGGGTCGACGACGGTGCTGTGGACGTTGGTGAATACCTTGAATTCGCCGGCGCAGCGGATGTCGTAGCCGTAGCTGCTGGTGCCGTAGCTGACGATGCGGTGACCGTCTGCGGCCTGGCGCACCTGCGCGGGCTCGAAGGGCTCGATCATGCCGTGCTCCTGCGCCATGCGCCGGATCCAGCGGTCGGATTTGATGCTCATCGTGAGGTCTGCCTGGAGGCGGGCAGCTCGTTGCCGGCTGCCCCGGGAGGCGCTGCAGCCTGCTCGAGCAGCGCTTCGAGCGCCGCGCGCACCTGCTGCGGCGGCAACTGTACCTCGACCTGCTTGCGTCGCGAGGTGTCGCCTCGCAGCACACGCACGCGCGTGCGCGCGCAGTGCAGCTGCTGCGCCAGCCAATCGCACATCGCTGCGTTGGCGCGCCCCTGCAACGGCGGCGCGCTCACCCGCAGTCGCAGCGCGCCGTCGTGCAGCCCGGCCAGGCCGCTGCGGCTGGCGCCGGGTTGCAGCGCCACCAGCAGCACCGTGCGGTCCTGCCGCGCCAGCAGCCAGCTCGGGGTCGAGGCGGGATCCATGCACAAAAAAGCCCGGGCCACCGGCCCAGGCTGGTTCGCCCCGGGCAGGGCCGGGCATGGCCCGGCCCGCCGCTGGGCGGCTTCAGGCCTCAGGGGCGCTCCCCGGTGGGGAACGGCCAGGCAGCAGCCGGGCTCAGCGCCGTCTTCGCCGCAGGCGCAGCTTCCTTGGGCGCGGGGGCAGGCTTCTTGGCCGCGGGCTTTTTCGCCGCCGCCTTCTTCGCCGGAGCCTTCTTCGCCGGGGCCTTCTTGGCCGGAGCGGCCTTCTTGGCCGGAGCGGCCTTCTTGGCGACGACCTTCTTCGCCGGAGCCTTCTTCGCCGCTGCCGACTTCTTCGCCGGGGCCTTCTTGGCCGGAGCCTTCTTGGCCGGAGCGGCCTTCTTGGCCGGAGCCTTCTTGGCCGGAGCGGCCTTCTTGGCGACGACCTTCTTCGCCGGCGCCTTCTTGGCGACGACCTTCTTGGCCGGAGCCTTCTTGGCCGGTGCCTTCTTCGCAGCAGCGGCCTTCTTCGCCGGAGCGGCCTTCTTGGCCGGGGCCTTCTTCGCCGGGGCCTTCTTCGCCGCGGTCTTCTTGGTTGCAGTTGCCATGTTGATTCTCCTAGTTCACGTGTCTTAGAGGTCCGACCTCATCGGTCACATCCAAAGCTCCTCATGGCCCCGCCTCCCGGCGGTTTCCGATACGGGACATTTGCAGACGCGCCGATGGGCAAGACCCCGCTCGCGTCAGCGCTGACGCGAGCAGGGTCATCCGCACCGCGGCCATCGGCCCCGGTGGCGAATGCTGGGTCCCTGGACACCGCCGGCGCGCGCGCCGAGGTCCAGGCGAATCGCGGTTCCAACCCGCCGGTACCGCCAGGGCCCGGGCGGCATGCCGTCTGGCGGCCTGGCAACCGGGGCGTGAGCGGGCGGGAAGGATCGCGAGACATCAACGAGGTGTACTGGCAGAACCAGGGCGCGCCGATCCTCGCGCGGCCGGGCGGGCGGCGCGGATCGGGGCAGGCAACGCGGGCTTCATTCCCAGGAAAGGGCTCCGCCCGATTGGTATTCGATCACCCGGGTCTCGAAGAAATTCCGTTCCTTCTTCAGGTCGATCATTTCGCTCATCCACGGGAACGGGTTTTCCTCGTTCGGGAACATCGGGTCGAGCCCGATCTGCTGCGCGCGCCGGTTGGCGATGAAGCGCAGGTAGCCCTTGAACATCGAGGCGTTCAGGCCAAGCACCCCGCGCGGCATGGTGTCCTCGGCATAGGCGTACTCCAGGTCCACCGCGCGCCGGAACAGCGCATCGAGTTCCTGCTTGAACTCCCGCGTCCACAGCTGCGGGTTCTCGAGCTTGATCTGGTTGACCAGGTCGATGCCGAAATTGCAATGCATCGATTCGTCGCGCAGGATGTACTGGTACTGCTCGGCGGCACCGGTCATCTTGTTCTGCCGCCCCATCGCCAGGATCTGGGTGAACCCGACGTAGAAGAACAGGCCTTCCATCAGGCAGGCGAACACGATGATCGAGCGCAGCAGTTCCTGATCGTTGCGCTCGCTTCCGCCGAACACCGAGGTGCGGAAGCCCGGGTTGGTCAGCGTGTCGATGAAGGGGATGAGGAATTCATCCTTTTCCCGGATCGAGGGAATCTCGTGATAGGCGTTGAAGATCTCGCCTTCGTCCAGCCCCAGCGATTCGACGATGTACTGGTAGGCGTGGGTATGGATCGCTTCCTCGAAGGCCTGCCGCAGCAGGAACTGCCGGCATTCGGGGTTGGTGATGTGGCGATACGTCCCCAGCACGATGTTGTTCGCTGCCAGCGAATCGGCGGTGACGAAGAACCCGAGGTTGCGCCTGACGATGCGGCGCTCGTCCTCGCTCAATCCGAAGGGATCCTTCCACAGCGCGATGTCGCGCGACATGTTGACCTCCTGGGGCATCCAATGATTGGCGCAGGAGGCCAGGTACTTGTCCCACGCCCACTTGTACTTGAAGGGCACGAGTTGGTTGACGTCGGCGCGGCAGTTGATGATGCGCTTGTCCTCGACGCTGACGCGACCGCTGGAAGCCGCGCGCTGGCTGTAGGCAGCCTGCTGTTCATCGGCCACCGCGGCGGCGACCGCAGCGTCGAAGGAATCGCTCGATGAACCGGACAACGAAGCGGCGAAGGAAGGGCCCTGCGCATCCGGCAGTGGGCCGGTGGGGGGCAAGCCGGGGGCTGCGGTGGAGTCGTCCCAATGGAGCATGGATTGGCCTTCGTTCAATTATCAGGTGTTCATGACAAAGCATCAACAAGGTGGTGTGCCCGGCGATCCAAAGCGATCGATCGCACACAAGGGATTGATGCCAAAATCCAACGACCGCGACGCGGGTCGCGCGTTCGAGCGCGCAGCGCGCGTCGCATGGTCGATCACTGGCAGGCCTCGCAGCCCGGATCGTCGATGGCGCAGAACTTGATGTCGCTGCCCGCGCTTGGCGGCTGTGGCGCGTCGCCGGCCTGCGCGGACGCGGCAGCCGTGTCGGTCTGCGGCACCGCGTTCAGCCGCCCGCTGCGCACGGTCGACTTCTCGGCGTGGGTGGCGCTGGTGGTGCGCAGGTAGTAGGTGGTCTTCAGGCCGCGCAGCCACGCCAGCTTGTAGATCTCGTCGAGCTTCTTGCCCGACGCGCCTGCCATGTAGATGTTCAGCGACTGCGCCTGGTC
>JAKBBQ010000325.1 GCA_021808405.1 Pseudomonadota bacterium
CAGCTTGTCCGGCTGCGGCAGTTGCTCGAACTCGGCCGGCGACATCGCCTGCTCGCCCTTGAGCGGGGCGAACATGAATCCCTGCGGGGTGCGCATCAGCGCGATGCCGTCGCCGGCCGCCTGCTCGCCCAGCTGCTGCAGCGCGCCGTCCTCGCGCTGCTTGTACGCGCCCTGGATGGCCTCGATGCGCGCCTGGTACTGGTCGCTGTCGAAGGCTGCCGGGATCGCCCGCACCAGTTCGACGACGAAGGCGTCCATGTCCTGGGCGAGGCGGCCCCCGCGGCCGGCCGGGACCTGCAGCAGCCGCGGCTTGCCGGGCTCGGCGAAGTGGTTGACATAGCACCAGTCGTCGGGGGTGGCGCGGCGCGCCGCGTGCTCGCCCAGCATGCGCCGCAGGATGCGGTGCCGGCCGCTGCCGCTGTGCCCCAGCACGAACAGGTTGTAGCCCGGCTGCCGCATGGCCAGCGCCAGCTCGATGGCCTCGATCGCCCGCTGCTGGCCGACCACCTCGGTGGTGGCGGCCAGTTCGGCGGTGCTGGCGAAACCGAACACCGACTCCTGGCAACGCGCGATCAACTGCGCGGCGGACAACTCGACTGCGGCGGGCATGGCGGGCACCTCCCTGCGACGATGGACGCGGCGACGCGGCGGACGCGGCTCAGCCGCGGTCGGGCTCGGCCGGCAGGTCGATGCGGTCGAGCACCTGCAGCACCCGGGCCGCCCGGCCGTGCAGCTCGAACTCCCCCGGAACGCGCTGCGCCGGCGACATGGCGCGCCAGCTGCGCGCCAGCAGCACCTCGGCGTCGCTGGGCCCGATCTGCACGATTTCGCTCACCACCTGGTCGTCGACTTCCCCGATGATCGCGCGGATCTGCTCGGCTGTCGCGCGCTGGCGCGGCGGTTCATGCCCACCCATGGCGTTCTCCTGAAGTGTCCGGTCACACGATGCGCGCGCAACCCCGATGCGGCGATGATGCCGGCGCCCGCCGCCGGAGCGCTTGACCGGCATCAATCGCGCAAACGCGGCCCGCCGCAACCCATGCACTCCCTAGATCCAGCGCAACCGCCAGAGTTCCGTCGCCGCGGGCGCAGATCGCGCGGCGGCGGCGCGCAGCGGCTACAGTACGCTCTGCGCATCCCCTACCGCACGGAGATCCGATGGCAGCAGACTCCCTGGCCCTGATCGTCGGCGCCGGCGACGGCCTCAGCGCCGCGCTGGCGCGTGTGTTCAGCCGCGAGGCGGGAATGCGGGTGGCGCTGGCCTCGCGCCACCCCGAGAAGCTGCAGGCATTGGCCGCCGAACTCGATGCCATCGCGCTGCGCTGCGACGCCAGCCGCGCCGACGAGGTGCGCTCGCTGTTCGCCGCGCTCGACAACACCCATCCGCGCGGGCCCGAGGTGGTGGTCTACAACGCCGCCGCGCGCCTGCGCGGCGCGATCACCGACATCGACCCCGAGCAGGCCGCCGACACCTTGCAGGTCAACGCGCTGGGCGCGCTGCTGGTGGCCCAGCAGGCGGCGCGGCGCATGCTGGCGCAGGGTCGGGGCTGCCTGCTGTTCACCGGCGCGTCGGCCAGTGTCAAGGGCTTCGCCCAGTCCTCGGTGTTCGCGATGGGCAAGTTCGCGCAGCGCGGCCTGGCCCAGGCGCTGGCGCGCGAACTCGCCCCGCAGGGCGTGCACGTGGCCCACGTGGTGATCGACGGTGGGATCGCCCATGCGCAGCGTACGCCGTCCGCGCAGCCCGACGGCCAGCTCGATGCGCTGGCGATCGCCCGCGAGTACCTGCACCTGGTGCGCCAGCCGCGCAGCGCGTGGAGCTGGGAGATCGAGCTGCGTCCCTGGGTCGAGCGCTTCTGAACCCCGGCGGCGCCGGGCCGCGACCGACCGCGCGGCACCTGGGCATCCCCGCCGGATCGGGGTTTACCCGAGCTTGTTGCCGGACGCGCGAAGAACGCCACGCGGATGCAATACCCTATGGGCGGGCATGCCGCCGGCCCGGCCGAGGCGTGCCCCCTGGAGTGAAACCGCCGCATGCCCTCGATCCACCGCAAGACCGACTCCGGACGCCAGGCGCTGCGCACCCGCCAGCCCGCGCTGGCCAGGCCTTTGCGCAACCTGCTGCTGCTGATCGACGGCCGGCGCAACGACGAGCAACTGCTGCAGCTGCTGGGCGCCTCGGGAGTCGACTCCGGCGCCCTCGCCCATCTGCTCGAACTCGGGCTGATCGAGCCCGGCGCCGCGGAGGGCACGGAGGCGTCGCGCTACGGCGACACCGTGTGGTTCGGCGAGGCCGGCGAGGCCGACTCGCCGCCGACCCTGCCACCGCCTGCCGACGAAGTCCAGGCGCCGGCCGGCGCGGCGCGCCCGACGCCCACCGCGCTGCCCGATCTGCCGGCGCTGCCCGAGCTGTCCGACGTGCTGGACATGCTCGAGGTGATCGACCCCGCCGACGACGGCGGACTGCCGGAGACCGTCGGCCCCAGCCGCCTGCTCGAGACGGTGCAGCCCGCCGCGCCGCCCGAAGTGCCGCCGCCGGCGCACCCGCGCGAGGCGGCCGCGCAGCAGCCGCAGCAGCCACCCCCGCAGCCGGCCGCGCAGGGCGACGCGGCGGCGCAGCCCAGGCGCTCGATGTTCGCCCGCATCGGCCAGGGCATGCTGGGCATGCTGCAGCCGCAGCAGGACTCGCCGCGCCAGGTGTCGGCCGGGCTGGCCGAGGTCATCAAGTGCGCCGCGGTGGCCGACGCCGAATTCTTCTCCTGGCTGGAAGCGCACCTGGACGAACTGCGCGGCCGCGAAACGGCCTCGGTGGCCCATGTGGTGCAGCGCTTTCCCGAACTGCGCGCCCAGGTCGAGGCGCTCGACCGCCAGCTGCGGCGCTCGCCGTCGCCGCTGAGCTTCGGCGGCCGCCTGGGCGGGGCGATCGAGTCGCTGGTCGGCTACGGCCAGTACCTGCACGGCGAGATCGTCGGGCTGGGCATGTGCCTGGCGGCCACGCTGGGCGAGGATCTCGAGGTGCAAAGCGCCTCCAGCGCAGCGCGCCTGCGCGGCGTGCTGGCGCGCGCCGGCCTGCCCACGCGGCTGCCCAGGGCCGCCGCCGGACGCTGGCTGAGCGTGCTGCCGGTCGACCGCCCGGGTCCGCAGGGCATGCTCGAGCTCGTGTTGCTGCAGGACGTGGCGCGTCCGCAGACCCGGCGCGTCGCTCCCAGCGCGGTACTCGAAGCGCTGGACCGCATCGGCGCGCTCAGCGGCGGCTGAAGCCGGCCGCGTTGCGGCGCCTGGCGCGGTCGCCGCAACGCGGCGAGAATGCAGCCTTGCCGCGCCACGCCGCGGCGCCCCCCCAACCCCCGCGATGACCACCAGCCCTCCCGCCACCCCGGGCGCGCAGCCGCAAGCCGCGCGCCAGCAGTTCGCCAGCGACAACCTGGCCGGCATCTGCCCGCCCGCGCTGCAATCGCTGCTCGACGCCAACGCCAGCGGCCACCAGCCCGCCTACGGCAAC
>JAKBBQ010000045.1 GCA_021808405.1 Pseudomonadota bacterium
CCCTGCCCGGCGCCTCCGGGCCGCCGCAGGTCGAAATCGGCAAGGTCAACGTCTTCGGCATCGACGAACTTCCGCCGGCCATGCAGGAGGAGGCGCGAAAAGCCATGCGTCTCGATGCCCAGCATGCCCGCGATGGATTCGACTTCGATGAGGTCGCCGAGGACGACTGGCAGTGGCCCGAACCGGCGGCGGCGCTGTACCCGAACTTCGCCAGCATGAACCAGGGACGGGTGTTGATCCACCCTCGAAACCTAGCCGGGACAGCGCTTTCGGCATTCCGCTTCCTCGGACTCAGAGACAACACCGCCCGCCCGGGCGAGCCGGTACTCACCATCGGCCGCGACTTCGTGCGCCCCGACGGCGTTGTGATCGAACTCGGAGAGAACGAACTCGACGGCCACGGCGCGGCGGTGATGGTGCGCGAACTCATCCACGACCGGGTCGGCCGCTGGCCTGCGGTGTTCAGCGTGCAGCGCGCGCCGTCGGGTCGGGTGCGCTCGGTCGTCGACTGGGCCGACAACGGCACCGACTTCACCCTGATGGTGCTCGACGACGTGCGCCGCCCGAGCGGCTCACCGGCCTACGACAAGGACTGGATGTTCGACCTGGCCCGCCAGATCGAGGCCGCGCCGCGGGCCGGACCTGGCGAAGAGCGGCACTAAAGCGAGGCGTTCCTCGTGAAAATCCATCGACTTCGCTGAATTCTCAGTCACTTCGAGTCGGTGACACCCAGCCCCGCCTCGCGCGCCTGGGCGTCGGCGTGGTAGCTCGAGCGCACCATCGGTCCGACCGCGGCATGGCTGAAGCCCAGTTCCTCGGCCTGCCGGCGCAACGCATCGAAGCCCTCGGGGCTGACGTAGCGCGCCACCGGCAGGTGGTGGCGGCTGGGGGCGAGGTACTGGCCGACCGTCAGCATGTCGACGTCGTGGGCTCGCAGGTCGCGCAGCACCTGCACGATCTCCTCGTCGGTCTCGCCCAGTCCGAGCATCAGCCCGCTCTTGGTCGGCACCTGCGGGTGGCGGCGCTTGAATTCCTGCAGCAGCTTGAGCGAATGGGCGTAGTCGGCCCCCGGACGCGCCTGGCGGTACAGCCGCGGCACGGTCTCCAGGTTGTGGTTCATCACGTCGGCTGGGGCCTGCCCCAGCACGTCGAGCGCGCGCTCCAGCCGACCGCGGAAGTCCGGCACCAGCACCTCGATGCGGGTCTGCGGCGACGCCGCGCGGATCGCGCGGATGCACTCGACGAAATGCCCGGCCCCGCCGTCGCGCAGGTCGTCGCGGTCGACGCTGGTCACGACCACGTAGCGCAGCCGCAGCCGGGCCACGGTGTCCGCCAGACGCGCCGGCTCCTGCGCGTCCAGCGGATCGGGCCGGCCGTGGCCGACGTCGCAGAAGGGGCAGCGCCGGGTGCACTTGTCCCCCATGATCATGAAGGTCGCGGTGCCATGGCCGAAGCACTCGCCGATGTTCGGGCAGCTCGCCTCCTCGCAGACCGTCACCAGCGACTGCTCGCGCAGGATGGACTTGATCTCCCCGAAGCGCGAGCTGGGCGGCGGCGCCTTCACGCGGATCCATTCGGGTTTTTTCAGCGCCGGCGCGTCGGCGACGATCTTGATCGGGATGCGCGCGGTCTTGGCCTGTCCCTTCTGCTTGGAGTCGGTGTCGGGGGCGGGGTGCATCGGCGTCATGAACGGTTCGTGGGCGGCGGAGGGCAGGCGCTGGCTGCGGCCGGCTGCGCGGACCGCAGGTCCTCGGCCAGCATCGCCAGTTCGGTGGCAAAGCACATGGCCACCGCCTCGGGCAGCGCATGCACCCCCAGCGTGGCCAGGTCGACGCTGTCGAGCCCGGGGTAGCCGCAGGGGTTGATTCCGGCGAAGGGGCTCAGGTCCATGTCGACGTTGATCGACACGCCGTGGTAGGTGCAGCCGTTGCGCACCTTCAGCCCCAGCGCCGAGACCTTCGCCCCGGCGCGAGGATGCGGCGCCCCGACGTAGATGCCCGGGGCTGCGGGCCGGCGCAGCCCGACCACCCCGTGGCGCGCCAGCGTGCGGATCACCGCCTCTTCCAGGCGGTGCACGGTTTCGCGCACCATCCAGCGGCGGCGTCGCAGGTCCAGCAGGCAATAGACCACCGCCTGCCCCGGCCCGTGGTAGCTGACCTGGCCGCCGCGGTCGGTGGACACCACCGGGATCGCCCCGGGGTCGAGCACATGCGCGGGATCGGCGGCCTGGCCGAGGGTGTAGACGGGCAGATGCTCGAGCAGCCAGATCTCGTCCGGGGTGTCGGAGTCGCGGCTGTCGGTGAAGGCGCGCATCGCACGCCAGGTGGGCTGGTACGACTGCAACCCCAGCGTGCGCAGCAGCAGTCCGGAGGGCAGGCTTTGCGGCGGCTGCGCCAGTGCCCGGCGCAGCGCCTGCTCGCCCGCGCAGCCGCCGGGCTGCGCGGCGGCTTGGCGCACGGACACGTTGCCGGGGTTCGCGGGCCTGCGCGCGGCGGGCGCCGCAGCCGGGTCGAGGAAAGCAACCATGCTTCAATGCTAACGCCAAATCCGGGTTTCCCCGGACTTAACGTGACCAAGGGTGCAACCGCGGGGCTTCGCGCAGGCGTGCGCGGCGGGCGCGCGCCTCCGGACTCAGGCCTGCCGCTGCAGCAGGTTGCCGATCAGCGAGCGCAACTGCCCCATGTCGGGCGGGCCGACGTACTGCTTGACAATGTGTCCGGACTTGTCGATCAGGAAGCTGGTCGGGGTCAGTCGCACATGGCCGAAGGCCTTGGCCACCGCCCCCGAGGCATCCATCGCGACCGGGAAAGGCAACCTGCCCGCCGGCCCGGCGCTCGCGAAATTCCTCACGTACTCGGGGGTGTCGTAGGACATCGCGACCGCGACGAGGTCGAAGCCCTTCGGCGCGAAGTTGTCGTACATCCGGACCATGCGCGGCATTTCGCCGACACAGGTGGTGCAACTCGTGGCCCAGAACTCGACCAGCACCACCTTGCCCCGCAACTGCGCCGAAGCCAGCGTGCTGCCGCCGATCAGGTGGTAGTCGACCTGCGGCGCCTGCGGATCGCGCAGGAAGGCGTTCCAGGCGAGCACGGCCGCCAGCGCCAGCACGACCACCAGCGCGAACGATGCCCAGAGGGTTTTGAGGGATGCCTTCATGCCTGCCTGCCTTGCTTGCTGCCACGCGGCCGGACCGCGCGCTCGGTCACGCGCTGCCGCCGCAACCCATTGTATGCGTTGCCGAGCCAGGCCGCGTGCCGGCAGCGGCCTGGCCGAGGCAGCGCGGCGGCGCTGGCCGGCGGCCACCCGAAAGCGCCCACGGGCGCCGCCGGGCGCCGCGCCAGGGTCACTTCAGGTGGCCGTTGAGCAGCTTGGTCATCTCGAACATCGTGACCTGCGGCTTGCCGAACACCGCGCGCAGCTTGTCGTCGGCGTTGATCATGCGCTTGTTGGCAGCGTCCTGCAGCTTGGCCGCCTTGATGTGGGCCCACACCTTTTTCACCACCTCGGTACGCGGCAGAGGAGCCGAGCCGACCACCGCGGCGAGAGCCGGGCTGGGGGTCAGCGGCTTCATGAAGGCCGCGTTGGGCGTGCGAGCGGGTTTGGCGGCGGGCTTTTTCGCGGCGGCCGGTTTTGCAGTTGCCATGTCTTGTACTCCGTGGAAAGGCTCGAGAAGGTCGCCGGCTTCGCCCCGGTCGGCAGACCCTGGCGTTGCCGCGGCGCGGCACGGCGCCTGCCCGCGAGCGTGGGAGGCGCCGCACTGCGGCGTCCCCCCTCGGGCGTGCCCCGTCCGCGCATCTTATAGCCCCTTGCGCGACAGGCAAGTGCGCCGCGTGCCGCCGGCGCAGGTTCTACCAAGCTTTTGACGATCTGCCCGTCCTTCGCGAGCCGCCGCGTCCGCACGGCCGGGCGTCCCGGGGGCCACGCACCGAAACGAGCGAGCGCCGATGCCTGGCATCGGCGCTCGCTCCTCGGAATCAGGCCGGCAGCGGGGGCCGCCGGCGCGCACCATCAGATCGCAGTCCAGAGGTACAGGTACAGGCTGTTGTTGCCGCTGGCGCCTTGCGTCGAGCCGGCGTACTTGTTGTAGGTCGTGTACTGCAACCCCACGCGCAGGTTCTTCTCCGGGTTGGTCCAGCTCTTGCCGAAGGGGTTCCAGTCCAGTTCCCACACCACCCCGCTGGTCTGCGGGCTGGTCGACGGGCTGTACAGGTACGGATCGGTACTGCCGACGGTGTTGAAGAACTGGATCGTCGCGCCGTAGGTGTTTTCGTACCAGTACGCTGCGTTGACGTTCATCGTGTTCAGCGTATCGCTGGAATTCGAGGTCGCCCCGCTCGCGTAGCTCTGGGTGAAGTTCTGCCGCTCGCGCATGTACAAGCCGTTGACGGTCCAGATGCTCGAGATCCCGAAATACTGGTAGCTGGCGTCGACACCCAGGTCGTGGTAGCTCTCGTCGGGACCGTTGCCGATGATGTTCGTCGCGCCATTCGGGTTCTGCGGATTGACCTTGGTATCCATCCCGACCAGGCCGACTTCATAGTCGTTGGAGCCGACCGTGTTCGAGTAGTTCAGGCGCCAGTACGGTGCATAGCCCGACACGACTCCGCCACCGGCCTGCAGATTGCCGCCCGCGCCCGCGGCCGAGTTCATCGGATCGGCCGGACCGCCGGCATGCAGCCGGTCGCCCCACCAGTTGGACAACTGGTGATAGGCGCCGAACTCGAGGTACCAGTGGTTGTCCAGCAACGTGTACGCGGTCACCCCCAGGACGTGCTCGCCGAGGTCCTCGATCATCGGCGTCTGCCCGGGTCCCGCGCCGAAGGGGCTGGTCATGAAGCCGAACTGCCACGCCGGCACGGTGTTCCAGACGTCGGACACCGTCGGGTTGTTGTTCACCGAAATCCCGAAGATCCCGGTGGTCTTGCCGAACTGGTAGTTGCGGGCATAGCGCAAGTCGCTGTTGTCCCACGCGACGTTCTGCGACCCCGGGTCGGAGTAGGTCGCCTGGGCCAGCACGCCCAGGTGGGAGGTCAGGCGCCCGGCCAGGAACACCGAGGCCTGCTGCAGCGCAGTGAGGTTGTCGTTGGCGCTGAAGCCCGCGGGCGGCGCCGAGTTGTCGTCGGTGGTGTGGGTGTACGAAGCCACCAGCATCGCCGACAGCGGGATATGGCTCTTGCCGTTGCTCAGGGTGTAGCCCCCGAGCTTGAAGGCGCGGCCGAAGGGAGTCAGCTGCGGCCCGAAGCCGCCGACGTGGCAGGCCACGCAATCCTGCCCGGTCTGGCGGGCGAAGGCCGGCACCGCCTGCGCCGGGCTGGCCAGCAGGCCCGCGCCGGCCAGCGCGGCCAGGCCGAGCAGGCTGCCGCGAAGCGAACGCCCGGCGCGTTGCCAGGGCCGGAATGCGTGGGGAGCGCGGGGGTCGTCATCATTGGCGAGTGGTTTGTTCATCTTGGCACCCTGGTGCGTGAAGGAGGAATGTTCCTCTGCAATCCATGCTAGGCACCCTCGTTGGTACCACCTTGACCAATGTCAAAAGCATCCGTAACAACCCCTATATCACCTTGCGCGCCGCCCCCTTGTCGTCGCCAAACCACAACGCGTGCGCGGTGATCTCACAACCCGGCCCAGGCGACGATCTGTTGCGCCGACATCACCCCGCTCTGACGCCGCGACTCCTGTCCGTGCTGGAACAGCAGCAAGGTCGGGATGCTGCGGATGCGGTGGCGCACCGAGGCCTTCGGATTGGCGTCGGAGTCGACCTTGGCCAGCACCGCGCGGCCTTGCAACAAGCGCGCAGCGTGCTCGAACTGCGGGGCCATCATCCGGCAGGGACCGCACCACTCTGCCCAGAAATCAACCAATACCGGCAAATCACTTTTTTCGATCAAGCGATCGAAAAAGGCGTCTTGAATTTCCACAGGCGTGGGGGGCAACAGCTCGCGATGGCAGCTGCCGCACTGCGGACTGTGCTGCGCGCGCTCGGGCGGCACGCGATTGATGCTGCCGCAATGGGGACAAACGACATGCATGGCGACTCCCTGGGTTGCAAGGCCTTGCGGCGGGTGGCTCGGAGCCCGGCTCGCCGGCTCCGCCTACGTACTCCGCACGGTATATGAGGGAGGCCGACTCCGATTCAAGCCGCGGCCCCGGGCGTACAGTACGCGCCACTCCAGCGTCACGCTGTCTCGACCCCTGCCGCCGCCATGCCCCGCATTCCCTACGTCCCCGCCGACATCGCCGAGCCGCAGCCGCTGGTGCAGGCCATCCGCCAGCGCCGAGGCGGCCAGCTGCTGCGGCTGGACCGCATGCTGCTGCACAGCCCGGAGTTCGCCGCGGGGTGGAATTCCCTGCTCGGCGCGGTGCGCCAGCGCCTGCACCTCGACCCCCTGCTGCGCGAGCTGGCGATCTGCGCGATCGCGCGACTCAACCGGGCGAGCTACGAGTTCGAGCAGCACGCACCCGAGTTCCTCGCCGCGGGGGGCACGCAGGCCCAACTCGACGCGCTGCACGACGTCGACGCCGCCTGCGGCGACCCGATGCTGTTTGATCGGGGTCAACGTGCCGCGCTGGCGCTGACCCGCGACATGACCCTGGGCGTGGAGGTGGCCGACGAGGTGTTCGCCGCAGCCGAGGCCTGCCTGGCGCGCCGGCAACTGGTCGAGCTCGTCGGGGTCGTCGCCGCCTACAACATGGTTTCGCGCTTCCTCGTCGCCCTCGGCGTGCACAGCGAGCACGCCGACCCGGTCTGAGCCACCGAGCGCCGCGCCCCCTCAGCGGCGCGGCGTGCCCGCGGCGCGCGGCTTGCGCCCGCTGCGGCGCACCACCCGATCCCACAGCGCTCGCGGCAGCACGTGCAGCAGCTTGCTCAACACCGCCATCGGCCAGGGGATGGTGACGTAGCGGCTGCCGCGGTCGATGGCGCGCAGCGCGCGCCGCGCAAAGCGCCGGGGATGCACCAGGAAGGGCATCGGAAAGGGGTTGCCCGCGGTCATCGGGGTATCGACAAAGCCCGGGCTGATGGTCACCACCCGCACGCCGCGCGCGCGCAACTCCACGCGCAGGCTTTCCAGCGAGCGGACCAGGCTCGCCTTGCTGGCGCTGTAGGCGGCGTGGCCCGGAACACCGCGCACCCCGGCGACGCTGGCGATTCCCACCAGCGTGCCACTGCCGCGAGCGCACATCGGGGCGATGAAGGGCGACAGGGTTCCCAGCGCGGCCAGCCAGTTGACCTGCATGATGTCGGCGGCCGCGTCCAGGTCCTGCGCGTGCGCGAGGTCGACGCCATGGCTGATTCCGGCCGCGGCGACCACCACCTGCGGGCAGCCCCAGTCGCGCAGCAACTGCGCCGCGTGGGCACGCCAGGCCTGCAGGTCGCGCAGGTCCTGCACCAGCAGGCGCAGTCGCGCCGGGTCGACGAACTGCAGGCCCTGCGCCTGCGCGCAGGCCAGCGCGACGACATCGAGCGCGGCAGCGCGGCGCCCCACCAGCACCAGCCGCCAGCCGCGCTCGGCATAGGCCTGGGCCAGCGCCGCGCCGATCCCGCTGGATGCGCCGGTGATCACCGCCACCGAGGCGGTTCCAGCATCGTCGGGCGGCCTTGCCATCGGCTCAACCCGGGCGGTCCGCCAGGCTGCCCTTGACCTGGCCGTGCATGCGGAAGGTGCCGTCCAGGCCGTTCATGTCCAGGTTCTGCCCGGAGAACACCGAGTTGCCGCGACGCACCGTGCTGGGCCGGTTGGAGGTGATCTTGCGCACCTGGGGGAAGATGTTGAGGAAGCTGCTGCGCACCGTCAGCGGCTGCGCGCCCGGCGCCTCGCGCCGCACGACGGCGTCGCCGAACAACTGCACGTTGCTGCCGTCGGCATTGCTCAGCCCGACCTGCGCGCTGGCCAGGGTCAGCGCGCCGTCGCCGTCGTGCGCGCGCAGCCGCGGCTGCACGATGCGTACCGTCTGGTTCCCTGGGATATGGGCCATTTCCGCGCCGCTGAGTTCCGCCCCCGGGTTGCCCAAGGCATCGAAGGTGCGAGTCTGGAAGTCCTTCAGGAAATAGTCGGGCTGCTGCGGCGGGCTCGCCGTCGCCGCGCCGCCGCGCATGGCCTGCAGCGCCTCGCGCGCGACCCACCAGCTGAAGCCCGCCAGCAGCACCATCAACACCAGCGGCAACATGGTGGTCGCGCGACGCCACCAGGCCAGCCAGCGCGGCGCGATCGCCATCACTCCCCCTCGATGGCCTGCTCCAGCAGGCCGGCATAGGCGCCCTGGGCGCACAGCAGCAGGTCGCAGACCTCGCGCACCGCCCCCAGGCCGGCCGGCGCACGGGTGCGGTGGTGCACCCGCGCCAGCACCTCGGGATGCGCCTGCGGCGGGCAGGCGGCGAGGCCGCAGCGCACCAGCAGCGGCAGGTCCGGCCAGTCGTCGCCGAGCACCGCCACCTGCGGCCACGCCAGGCCGAGAGCCTGCAGCGCCGACAACGCGGCGGGCAGCTTGCGCGACCGACCCAGCATCGCCTGCTCGAGCAGCCCGAGTTCGCCCAGCCGCCAGCGCAGCGCCGGGCTGTCGCGCCCGGACAGCACCGCCACCGCGACCCCGCAGCCCGCCAGCAGCTTCAGCCCGTGGCCGTCGAGGGTGCTGAAGCGCTTGAGCCGCTCGCCGTCGTCGCCGACGAGCAGGTCGCCCGGGGTCAGCACGCCGTCGACGTCGAGCACCAGCAGGCGCACGGCCTGCGCGCGCAGCAGCAGTTCGGCGTCGAACTCGATGCGCGGCCGCGTGTCGTGCATGGCTCAGACCACCTTGGCGGCGAACAGGTCGTGCATATGCAGCGCGCCGATCACCTGCTGCTGCTCGTCGACCACGAGCATCTGGCTGATGCGGTGGCGTTCCATCATCTGCACGGCCTCCACGGCCAGCGCCTGCGGGCCCATGGTGCGCGGATGGCGATGCATGGCCTGGCCCGCGCTGAGCTGGCGCAGGTCGACGCCGCGTTCGACCAGGCGGCGCAGGTCGCCGTCGGTGATCACCCCGCGCAGCCGTCCGGTGGAATCGACCACCGCGGTCATCCCCAGGCCCTTGCGGGTCATCTCCAGCAGCGCGTCGTAGAACCCCACCCCTTCCTCCACTCGCGGCACCCGCTCGCCGCTGCGCATGACGTCGGACACATGGGTCAGCAGCCGCCGACCCAGCGAGCCGCCGGGATGGGTGCGCGCGAAGTCCTCGGCGCTGAAGCCCCGCGCGTCCAGCACGGCCACCGCCAGCGCGTCGCCCAGCGCCAGCTGGGCGGTGGTGCTGGCGGTCGGCGCCAGGCGCAACGGGCAGGCTTCGCGCTCGACCGCGCAATCGAGGTGGATGTCCGCATGGCGCGCCAGCGTCGACTCGGCGCGCCCGGTGATGGCGATCAGCCGCGTTCCCATGCGCTTGACCAGCGGGACGATGCGGGTCAGTTCCTCGGCCTCGCCCGAGTTCGACAACGCGATGAACACGTCGTGCTCGGTGACCATACCCAGGTCGCCATGACTGGCTTCGGCCGGGTGCACGAAATACGCCGGCGTACCGGTGGAGGCCAGCGTCGCCGCCAGCTTGCGGGCGATGTGCCCGCTCTTGCCCATGCCCGACACGACCACCCTGCCCTTGCAGTCGAGCAGAGCGCGCACCGCGCGCAGGAATTGCCCGGCCAGCGGCTCGCCTTGCATGCGCGCGACCAGCGCCTGCACCGCGGCGGCCTCGATCTGCAGCGTCTGGCGCGCCAGACGCAGCGCGCTGTCGGTAGAGAATTCGGGCTTCATCGCCGGCAGTATAGGCAGTGGGTCGCCGCCCGGCAGGCAGGCAGGGCACGCAGGCGCGCCGCGCCGACGCGGCCTCAGGCCAGTCCCTGCTGGGCGCTGTCGCGCTGCTCGATGACCCGGCGCAGCCACCCCAGCATCAGCAGGCCGGGAAGCGCGCTGGCCACGCTGAACAGATAGAACCCCGGCCAGCCCATGCGCGCCACCAGGTAGCCGCTGAGCGGGCCCACGTACACCCGGCCGACCGCCGACAGCGCCGACAGCAGCGCGAACTGGGTGGCCGAATAGCGCACGTCGCACAGCGCCGACAGCCAGGCGACGAAGGCCGCGGTCCCCATTCCGGCGGTGAAGTTCTCCACGCCCACCGCGCCGGCCATCAGCGGCAGCGCCGGCGGCAGCACCGCCAGGCCCCAATACGCCAGGTTGGACAGTCCCTGCGCGACGCCGAACCACAGCAGCGAGCGCCACAGCCCCAGGCGCGCCAGCCAGGCGCCGCCGAGCAGCGCGCCGACGATGGTGCTGAGCAGCCCCATGCTCTTGTAGACCAGCCCGACCTCGGCCGGGCTGTAGCCCGCGCCGCGGATGAGGAAGGTGGTCGACAGCGCGCCGGCGAAGGCGTCGCCGAGCTTGTACAGCACGATGGCCAGCAGCAAGGCCAGCGCACGCGGCCGCGCGAAGAACTCGCGTGTCGGCTCGAGCACCGCCGCGCGCAACGTGGCCGGCGCAGGCAGGCTGGCCGGAGGGCGCGGAGCCAACACGGTGGACAGCATGCTCAGCGCCATCAGCACGCCCATCGCTGCGTACATGCCCCGCCAGCCCAGCCATTGCGCGGCCAGCCACAGCGCCAGCCCGCCCGACACCACCATGCCCAGCCGGTAGCCCAGCACCACCACCGCGGCGCCCGCGCCGCGCTGCTCGGGGGGCAGCAGGTCGGTGCGGTAGGCATCGATGACCGTGTCCTGCGACGCGGAGACGAAGGCCAGCGCCACGGCCAGCACCACCACGGGCGCCAGGCGAGCCTGCGCCGGCGAAAGCGAGAACGCCCCGGCCAGCACCGCCAGCCCGTGCGGCAAGGCCGACGCGTCGGGAATGCCCACCCAGGCCATCGCCCCCAGCAGCAGCGCGAGCAGCGCCTGCAAGGGCAGCAGCCAGGCGCGCCGCCGCCCCAGCCGGGGCGCCAGCCCGGGAATGGGCACCCGGTCCAGCAGCGGCGCCCACAGGAACTTGAATACATAGGCCTGGCCGATCAGCGTGGCCATGCCGATGGCCTGCAGGCTGGCGCCGCGCACCGTCAGCCAGGCCTGCAGCGTGCCCGAACTCAGCGCCAGCGGCAGCCCGGACGCAAAGCCCAGCAACAGCATGGAGGCGATGTTGCGGTTGCCGAAGACCTCCAGCAGGTTGCGGGCCGAAGACGGCAGACGGCGTGCGGCAGGAGCGGGTCGGGGCATCGGGCGCGGTTTCCTCCCACTAGCATAATGGCCTGCCCCGCCGCCCCGGCGGCGTCAGCCAGCCCCCGTCATGCCCAGCCACCGCCAGCTCGCCCAGGAATTCGTGCGTTTCGCAGTCGACAGCGGGGTGATCCGCTTCGGCTCCTTTGTCACCAAGGCAGGAAGGCAGACCCCGTATTTCTTCAACGCCGGGCTGTTCAACGACGGGCTGCGGCTGGGGCGCCTGGCTTCGTTCTACGCCGACGCGCTGCTGCAAAGCGGGATCGAGTTCGACATGCTGTTCGGCCCCGCCTACAAGGGGATCGCGCTGGCCGCCGCGCTGGCGGTCGAACTGGCTCGCCGCGGCCGCAATGTCGGCTTCGCCTACAACCGCAAGGAGGCCAAGGACCACGGCGAGGGCGGCAGCCTGGTCGGCGCGCCCGTGGCGGGCCGGGTGGTGATCGTCGACGACGTGATCTCCGCCGGCACCGCGGTGGGCGAATCGCTGCGCCTGCTGCGCGCCGCCGGCGCGCAACCGGCAGCGGTGCTGATCGCCCTCGACCGCCAGGAGAAAGCTGCCCGCGACGGCCGCGCGCTGGAGCATTCGGCGGTGCAGTACCTGCAGGCCGAACACTCGCTGCCGGTGGTGGCGATCGCCGACCTCGACTCGCTGCTCGAGGTGCTGGCCGCGGCGGGCGACCCCGAGCTCGCGCGCTGGCTGCCGCAGGTGCAGGCGTATCGCGCCGCCTACGGGGTCGCGCGGGACTGACGATCCTGCCTTGTCGCTGTCCGGCGACAGCGCCGGAACCCGGCGCCGCAAGGGCTCGGCCCCGTTGGCCCCTCGATGCGTCGCCAGCCAGCGACAAAACACGCCTCCCTCGATCCGCTCACCGCGGCGCCTCTCCTCGGACAAGGCCCTCTGGCACGCGGCTTGCATGCGAGACTTCCGCAGCCGTCCCACGAGCGCAGGAGATCAGCCGATGAGCACCAATTCCCGCCCCGGGCGCACGCGCCGAGTCGATCGTGATGCGGTGTTCGCGCTGGCCCTGCAGCCGCATGCGCTGCCCGCGGCGCCTTGCGCGCCGGCAACCGAAGCCCTGCGCGCCGAGCGCGCAGCGCTGCTCAGCCGCCGCGGCAGGGCGCTGCCGCCGCGGCGCCTGCTGCCTCAGGTGCCGCCGACATAGGGGTTGCTGCGGCGCTCGGCGCCGAAGCTCGACTCCGGCCCGTGGCCGGGTATGAACACCGTGTCGTCGCCCATCGGCCACAGGCGACCGACGATGCTGTCGATCAGCTGCTGGTGATTGCCGCGCGGGAAGTCCGTGCGTCCGATCGACCCGGCGAACAGCACGTCGCCCACCCAGCAGCGCCGCGCCGGCGCGTGGTGGAACACCACGTGCCCCGGGGTATGGCCCGGGCAGTGCCGCACCTCGAACTCCAGTTCCCCCAGCTGCAGGCGATCGCCGTCGACCAGCCAGCGCTCGGGGGTGAAGGCGCGCGCCTGCGCAAAGCCGAACATCTTGGACTGCTGGGGCAGCATGTCGATCCAGAACTGATCGTCACGGTGCGGGCCGATGATCGGCACCCCGGCGCGCTCGGCCATCTCGGCGGCCGCCCCGGCATGATCGATATGCGCGTGGGTCAGCCACACCGCGGTAGGCCGCACCCCCTGCTGGCGCGCCGCCTGCAGCAGCCTGTCCACCTCCCCCCCAGGGTCGGTGAACACCGCGTCGCCGCTGGCGTCGTCCCAGAGCAGGCAGCAGTTCTGGGCAAAAGGGGTGACCGGGAGGATGCGGTAGTGCAGCATGGGGGGCAGGTGTCGGACAACCAAGTGTAGAAAGAGACAACAAAGCTTCGAAATCGCAGGGCCGGCGCGCGACGTGGCTGGCAACAGAGTTTCGAAGGGCGTTGATCCGCCTGAGCATTGTGCACGGGCCGCGGCGGCTTCCCCCCGCGGCGGCGCTCCGGGTCTGGCTTGCGCCGGTCGACCGGTTCCGCATGCGCAACTTCGTATCCGGCGTGCCCGCGGTGGCATCTCGCGCGGCTTTCACCCGCCAGGTCGGCCCGGGCTGCCACCGCATCGCCGCCAGCGGTCCGAAGGCCGCAGGTTCCTCGCATTGCGAACGGCAGAAGCCCGGCCAGACAAGGCGCTGGTCGCAACCCGGGCGGAGGCTGCAAGGTACCAGGCACTGGTCGCCGAGGTCGCAAGCTGAGCAGACCGAACAATGACCATGGACATCCCGACAGGGTCGGTCGTGGCAGCGCGCGTGATTCACCGACTGGCGAAGCGGTGGGCCTTCCTGCTGGCAAGCCTCCCCGCGCCTGGGTTCTGGCGCCGATCCAGAAGAGGTACTGGCGATCGTGGGAGGGCATTCGAGGGAGGTTGATCCTTCCTGTCGTGGTTGCTTGGCGGCCCCAGTCGCATCTGCCATACTTTGTCGATGAACCTCAGCGAACTGGGTCTCGATCGCGGGTTGGCAGACAACGCCCGCGTGGTGTGTGGACCGGAACTGTCGGCGGCCAGGGTCACTGCGGTTGACCGAGAGCGCTACCTGATCCGGGGCGAGGGCGGCGAGGTGCCCGCCGAAGTGACCGGAAAATTCCTGCATCTCTCTGCGTCCTCCGCCGAACTCCCCTGCGTGGGGGACTGGGTCTGCGTGCATTACCTCGATGGCGGTACGCAGGCCAGCATTCACCGTCTTCTGCCACGGCGATCATTCCTCCGGCGCAAGGCCGCCGGCCGCGAGGTCGAATTCCAGATGATGGCAGCCAATATCGACGTGGCGTTCATCGTGCAGGCCTGCCATTTCGATTTCAATGTTCGGCGCCTTGAGCGCTATCTGGTGATGGTCAGGGATGGCCACATCGAACCCATGGTGCTTCTGACCAAGACGGACCTGGTCGCTGCGGATGAACTGGAGCGTTTGATCGACCGCATGCGGCGCCTGGGGGTGGACGAGCGGATCGTTTGCGTGAGCAACGTGACGGGCGCCGGTGTCGAAGAGGTGCGGGCGCTCATGGAGGCAGGCAAGACCTATTGCCTGCTCGGTTCATCGGGTGTCGGCAAGACCACGCTCATCAATCGTCTGGTCGGCGATGGCGCGCTCAAGACCAGTACGGTCAGCCATACCGGCGAGGGTCGTCACACCACCACGCGGCGCCAGTTGATCAGGCTTGAGCAGGGCGCCCTCCTGATTGACATGCCGGGCATGCGGGAGCTGGGGATGCTGGGTGCCGGCGAGGGGATCGAGGAAACCTTCCAGGATATCGCCGAACTGGCGCAGGGCTGCCGGTATCCCCAATGCCGTCATAACGGCGAACCGGGTTGCGCGGTTCGCGCGGCCATCGATCGGCACGAGCTGACCGAGCAGCAGCTGCAAAGCTACCTGAAACTGCGCAAGGAATCCGACCTTCACGAGCAGTCCCACGTTGACCGGCGCAAGAAGGATCGGGCGTTCGGCCGCTTCCTGCACAACTACCAAAAGCGCAAGGGCGAGTCGGGCTGAAGGGGCCCGACTCAAACCGACCAGCCTCCACGATCCCCGTGGCGGTTCAGACCGCGATTTGCGCAATATTTGGCATCGAATCCGCCGCCTCCTTCCTAAAATTCCGAGGGATACGGACCCTATAGCAGGCCGTTGAAGTACCGGCGGGGCCGCGGCCAGTTGTCGGCTTGTGGCGGCGGATTTTGACGCACACCATCGATGGCGTGGCACGTGTCGTGCATGCCTCGAATGAGAGATGTCTGATGCACAAGCAAGGACAGGGCGACGAGCACAAGGGGACTGCAACGACCCGGCGCGTGCGCATCAGCGACCCGATCCCACTCGCAGGCGTCTATGCGCTCGTCGCCATCGCGTGGATCCTCGTCCCGAACTCGTGGGTCGCTGCGCTGTTCGGCAGTCCGGCGACGTTCCAGACCGTCAACGCGGCCAAGGGGCTGGTCCTTGTCAGCGCCACGGCGAGCCTGCTATTTGTCATGGCAAGGCGTCACGCCGGCAAGCTCGAGCAGTCCATTCGCGACGCACGGCGTGCGATGCTGCTCAGCGAGCAAAGCCAGTTCCTGATCGTCGAACTACTGGACAGTTCCCCTGACGCCATATTCACCAAGGACAGGAGCGGGCACTACACGCTGGTGAACCACGAAGTCTCGCGAGTGACCGGAAGGGACGCCGCGGACATCATCGGCCAAGACGACACGGCGATCTTTCCGCCCGAGCAAGCCCAACTGATCGCGACCAACGATCGCGCGGTCATGGAAGACGACGCTGTGCTGCGCACGGTCGAACGCCTGTCGACGGCCGACGGCGAGATCGTCTATCTCGTCACCAAGGGCCCGTTGCACGATGCCGAGGGGCGAGTCACCGGAATGTTCGGCATTTCGCGCGACATCACCGAGCGCGAGGCGGCCAAGGAAGAGGCGGCCAAGGCATACGAGGCGCTTCGGGAGTCGCAGGAGATCGCGGGGATTGGAAGCTACATGCTCGACGTCGAGCGCGACACGTGGGAGACATCCGATGGGCTCGACCAGCTCCTCGGGATCAATGCGGAACAAGCGCGCACGGTTGCCGGATGGATCGCACTGGTTGCCCCCGAAGACCGCGACGCGATGACCGCGTACTTCAGGCGGGAAGTGCTCGGCGGACGGCGGATGTTCGATCGCGAATACCGCGTCATCCGCCCCGTCGACGGAGTGCAGCGCTGGGTCCACGGACGCGGGCGGCTCGAATTTGACGGCGCAGGCAAGCCGATCGCAATGCGCGGAACCATCCAGGACATCACCGAGCGCGTCGAGGCACAGGCGAAGGCCCAGCTTTGGCTCGAGGCCTTCGAGCGCAGCGGACTGTGCTTTGCAATCAGCGACGCACGAACCAATCGTCTGGTCGACGTCAATCCCGCCTTCGCGGCCAGACGCGGCTACGCGGTCGACGAGATGCGAGGCATGTCGATCGATCGCCTGTTTGCCCCCGGATTCACGCCGGCGTACGACAACGCGCAGATCGGCATAGACAGCAAGGCGCAGGTGACGTTCGAATCGCAGCACGTCTGCAAGGACGGGGCCACCTTCCCGGTGTGGGTCGACTTGACCGTCACCAGTGACTCGAAGGGGAACGCGAGCATGCGGGTCGCGTGCGCGTTCGACATCAGCGAGCGGCGCAAGGCGGAAGAGGATCTGCGCGTCGCAGCCACCGCATTCGAGGCCCAGGACGGCATCATGGTGACGGACGCGGCAGGGGTGCTACAGCGCGTCAATCGCGCTTTCGCCCGCATCACCGGTTACGCCGAGGACGAAGTCGTCGGCAAGACACCGGCGCTGCTGCACTCGGGTAGCCAGGACGCGAAGTTCTACGCGCAGATGTGGGCCACTATCGCGAGCGACGGCTACTGGCAGGGCGAAATCGTCAATCGTCGCAAGAACGGTGAGCTGTTTACCGAGCGCCTTGCAATCTCGGCGGTGAAGGACCCGGGCGGCACGGTGACGCATTACGTGGGTTCGTTCGCCGACGTGACGCGGCAGCGTGAAGCGGAATCAAAAGCGGAGCACTTGGCGTACTTCGACGCGCTGACCGATCTGCCGAACCGGATGCTGCTGTACGACCGTCTCGAGCATGCGCTCTCGTGGAGCGCACGCAGCCAGGAATATTGCGCGCTGCTATTCGTCGATCTCGACAACTTCAAGAAGGTCAACGATACCATCGGCCACCATGCGGGAGACCAGTTGCTGGTCCAGGCAGCACAGCGACTGAAATCTGCCGTGCGCGCGGCGGACACCGTGGCCCGCTTCGGCGGAGACGAATTCGTCGTGCTCCTCGAAGACCTGGGCGACGATTCCCACGCGGCAGCGATGCGCGCCGGAATGATCGCCGAGAAGTTGCGCACGAGCATGACCGATGCCTATGAACTGGACAACCAGGCGTTCTATTGCTCGGCGAGCATCGGCGCGACGCTGTTCAGGGGCGGTATCGACTCGACCGAGTCGATACTCATGCACGCCGACCTGGCGATGTACCGCGCGAAGCAGGACGGGCGCAACGCGCTGCGATTCTTTGAGCAAGGCATGCAAGTCGAGCTGACTAGGCGCACCACGCTGGAGGCAGAGTTGCGCGTGGCCATCGCGAAGGGACAGCTCGAGTTGTATTTCCAGCCGCAGTACGACCGCGATGGGCGGCTCGTCGGCGCAGAAGCCCTCGTGCGCTGGAATCACCCGACGCGTGGACTGCTGCTTCCGGCCGAATTCATCGGCTTGGCCGAGGACACCGGCATCATCGTGCCGCTGGGGCGATGGGTCCTGGACGCCGCATGCGTGCAGATCGCGGCGTGGGCCGAGGGCGCGTCGACCCGCGACCTCGTGCTGGCGGTGAACGTCAGCGCGCGTCAGTTTGCGCAGAACGATTTCGTCGATACGGTGCTGACGTCACTGCACGCTTCCGGGGCTGCCGCCGGCCAGCTCAAGATCGAACTCACGGAAAGCACCGTGCTCGACAACGTCGACGATGCCTTCGACAAGATGCAGGCGTTGAAGCGTGCCGCGATCTCGTTCTCACTCGACGATTTTGGGACGGGCAGCTCGTCGCTGTCCTACCTGACACGATTGCCGCTCGACCAATTGAAAATCGACAAGTCGTTTGTCGACGATTTGCCTCAGGATCACCAGAACGCGATGGTCGCCCAGACCATCATCGCGATGGGCAAG
>JAKBBQ010000326.1 GCA_021808405.1 Pseudomonadota bacterium
CGCTGCAGGGGAAGACGCATGAACGGCACTCGCTACAACGTGTTGTTTCTCTGCACGGGCAACTCCGCACGCAGCGTCCTGGCGGAATCGATCCTGAACCATCTCGGAAAGGGGCGTTTCCGGGCGTTCAGCGCCGGAAGCCACCCCGCGGGTCGGGTCCATCCGCTGGCGCTCGAATTGCTCGCCCAGCAGATGTTTCCCATGGACGACCTGCGCAGCAAGAGCTGGGACGAATTCGCCGCAGCCGATTCGCCACCGATGGATTTCGTGTTCACCGTCTGCGACAAGGCCGCGGGCGAAGTCTGCCCGGTGTGGCCGGGCCAGCCGATGACCGCGCATTGGGGCATTCCGGATCCGGCGGCGGTGCAGCGCGGCGATCGGCAGGCGCGACAGGCGATGGTCGACGCGTTTCGCCAGCTCAGCCGCCGCATCTCCCTGTTCGTCAGCCTGCCCTTCGACAAGCTCGATGCGATGGCCATCCAGCGGGAGATCCGTGCCATCGGATCCCTCGACGACGTCAACACCCGCGTATCGACCACGCAAGCTCCTTCCTGATCGCCCTGCCGACATGCCCCCCGTGAAATCCGTGCTGGTGCTGTGCACCGGCAATTCCTGCCGCTCGCAGATGGCCGAAGCCCTGCTCAACCACGACCTCGCCGGCCTGGTGCGCGCGAGTTCGGCCGGGATCAGCCCGCAGCCCAAGGTCGCCGACGGCGCCATCGAGGCGCTGCGCCTGGCAGGGCTTCCCACCGAGGGCCTGTACCCGAAGGACCTCGACACCCTGATCGACCAGCCCTTCGACCTGGTGGTCACGGTGTGCGACAACGCGCGCGAGGCCTGCCCGGTGTTCCCGCGCCCGGTGCCCAGCATCCACCTGCCCTTCCACGACCCGCACGGTGAACCGCTGGAGAGCTTCCTGCACGTGCGCGACGACATCCGCGCCCGCCTGGTGCCGGCGGTGCGCGAGGCCCTGGGCTTGTCGCTCGCGCGGGTGGAGCAGCCATGAGCGCGCAATGCGAAGTGGTCGCGCGCGCGGCCGGTGGCGCGCCGATGAGCGTGTTCGAGCGCTGGCTCACGTTGTGGGTGTTCCTGTGCATCGTCGCCGGAATCGTGCTGGGGCAACTGCTGCCGGGCCCGTTCCAGTGGCTGGGCCGGCTGCAGCTGGCGCAGGTCAACCTTCCGGTGGGGCTGCTGATCTGGGTGATGATCATCCCCATGCTGATGAAGGTGGACTTCGGCGCGCTGCACGAGGTGCGCCGGCACGTGCGGGGAATCGGCGTCACGCTGCTGGTCAACTGGCTGGTCAAGCCCTTCTCGATGGCGCTGCTGGGCTGGGTGTTCATCCGCCACCTGTTCGCGCCGTGGCTGCCCGCCGCGCAGCTCGACAGCTACATCGCCGGGCTGATCCTGCTGGCCGCGGCACCGTGCACCGCGATGGTGTTCGTATGGAGCCGGCTGTCCGGAGGCGATCCGCTGTTCACGCTGTCGCAGGTGGCGCTCAACGACTCCATCATGGTGTTCGCCTTCGCCCCCATCGTCGCGCTGCTGCTGGGCATCTCGGCGATCCACGTGCCGTGGGCCACCCTGCTGTTCTCGGTGCTGATGTACATCGTGGTTCCGCTGGCGCTGGCGCAGGCGTGGCGCGCGCTGCTGCTGCGGCGCGGGCAGGCCGCCTTCGACGCGGCGCTGGCGCGCATCGGGCCGTGGTCGATGGCCGCGCTGCTGGCCACGCTGGTGCTGCTGTTCGCGTTCCAGGGGCCGGCCATCGAGGCGCAGCCGCTGGTCATCGCCCTGCTGGCGGTGCCCATCCTGATCCAGGTGCTGTTCAACTCGGGGCTGGCCTACGTGCTCAATCGCGCGGTGGGCGAGCGGCACGCGATCGCCTGCCCCTCGGCGCTGATCGGCGCCAGCAACTTCTTCGAACTGGCGGTCGCGGCGGCGATCAGCCTGTTCGGCTTCCAGTCCGGAGCGGCGCTGGCCACCGTGGTCGGCGTGCTGATCGAGGTTCCGGTGATGCTGCTGGTGGTCCGCCTGGTGGGGGCCACGCGCGGCTGGTACGAACGAGGAGTACACCCAGCATGAAGCGCTTTCACGTGCACGCGCACGTCGACGACCTGGCGGCGAGCATCGCCTTCTACACGCGGCTGTTCGGCGCCGAGCCGACGCGGGTGGAGGCCGACTACGCGAAGTGGATGATCGAGGACCCGCGGCTGAATTTCGCGATCTCCACCCGCGGCACCAGCGCCGGAATCGATCACCTGGGCATCCAGGCCGATACCGAGCAGGAACTCGCCGAGCTCAAGCAGCGCGCCGGCGCGGCCGACGCCGCGCTGCTCGACGAGGGCGCGACCACCTGCTGCTACGCGCGCAGCGACAAGCACTGGGTCACCGATCCGCAGGGCATCGCCTGGGAGCATTACCGCACGCTGGGCGACATTCCGGTGTTCCGGGAGGCGGACCAAGGCGCATCGGCCGGAGCCTGCTGCACTCCCGCCGGGGCCGCCGCGACCGCCGCCTGCTGTGCACCGGCCGAAGCCTCGCTGGCCGCGGCCGACGTGGACGCCCGCGGCGGCGCCTGCTGCGCCCCGGCAGCGCAGGCGCGGCCCGGACGCTGCTGCTGAAGGCCATGCCGGAGCCCGAGACCTCCCGCATGGATTCCGGCGTGGACTCCGGCTTCGCGTGCGTGCTGCGCGCGTGGCAGGCCCACGAGGCCGAACTGCTGGGATTCCTGGCGCATCACGCCAGCGATGCCGACGCCGCGCAGGACCTGCTGCAGGAGGTGTTCGTCAAGGCCCTGCGCCAGGGCGAGGGGTTTTGTGCGCTGGACAACCCGCGCGCCTGGCTGTTCCAGGTCGCGCGCAACGCGCTGGTGGACGCGGGGCGCCTGCGGCGGCCCAGCGCGGAACTCTCGGGCGAGTTGCCCGCGCCGCAGGCCGAGGAGCGCGCGCCGGTGGAGGCGCTCGACGCCTGCATCGCCCGCAACCTGCCCTTGCTCGGCGAGCAGGACCGCGACATCGTGCAGCGATGCGACCTGGACGGACTGACCGTGCGGGCCTACGCCGAATCCGCCGGGTTGAGCCTGCCGGCAGCCAAGGCGCGGCTGCTGCGCGCGCGCAAGCGCCTGCGCGACGCGCTGGTCGAGCGCTGCGGCGTGCGCTTCGACCCCGACGGCAGCGTGTGCTGCCACGCCGGGCCGGACGGCGCCTGAGCGAAGCCTGCGGGCCGGCCCCCGCCCGCGGCCCGGCGGCGGTCTGATCGACGGCCTCGCAGGGGCCGTGCATCCGGCCGTGCATCCTTTTCGGGGCTGCTTCGTCTCCCAGGACAGAGAGTTCCTGTCCCGAGGCCACGATGAACCACCCCGTATCCACCGCTTCCCTCGCTTCTCCCGCTTCTCCCGCTTCTCCCGCTTCCCCCGCCTCGCCCGCCTCGCCCGCCTCGCCCGCCTCGCCCGCCTCCGCCTCG
>JAKBBQ010000327.1 GCA_021808405.1 Pseudomonadota bacterium
CCCGACGCGTCGGTGCGCTGGGCCAAGCTGCGCGCCGGCGAATGCCAGCTGATGGCCTCGCCCAATCCGGCCGACCTGGCGGCGATGCGAGCCGACCCGGCGATCCGCGTCGCCGACAGCGGCCCGGCGCTCAACGTCAGCTACGTCGCGTTCAACACCCTCAAGCCCCCGCTGAACGACCTGCGGGTGCGCAAGGCGCTGTACCTGGCGATCCGCAAGAAGGCCATCGTCGACGCGGTGTTCGGCGGCCGGGCGGTTCCGGCGGTCAACCCGCTGGCACCGGCGATCTGGTCCTACGACCGCGGCATCGCCGACCTGCCCTACGACCCGGCGCAGGCACGACGCCTGCTGGCCGAGGCGGGCTATCCGAAGGGGCTGGAACTGGAGTTGTCGGCGATGACCATCGCCCGGCCGTACCTGCCCGACGCCAGGCGCATGGCGGTGATGATCCAGTCCGACTGGGAGCGCATCGGCGTGCACACCCGGGTGGTCACCTTCGAATGGGGCGAGTACCTCAGGCGGCTGGAGGCGGGAAGCCACCAGGCGGCGATCATGGGCTGGAGCGCCGACAACGGCGACCCCGACAACTTCCTCGGCACGCTGCTGAGCTGCGACGGCGTGCACACCCAGCAGAACCCGGCGAACTTCTGCTTCGCGCCCTACCAGAAGCTGATCGTCGACGCGCTGCGCACCAGCGACCGCCAGCAGCGCATCGCCATGTACCAGCAGGCGCAGCGGATCTTCCACCAGCAGCTCCCCTGGGTGCCGATGGCCCATGCCAGCATCCTGGTCCCGATGTCGGTACGCGTCCAGGGCTACGTCGCCTCGCCGGCCGGCATCCACGACTTCTCGACCACCCGCATCGACTGAAGCATGACCGCCCTGCTGTGCAAGCGCGCGCTGTGGCTGCTGCCGGCGCTGCTCGGACTCAGCGCGTTGAGCTTCGCGCTGATCCACCTGATACCCGGCGACCCGGTGCAGGCGATGGCCGGAGCGCGCGGCCTCAATGCGGCCGAGCACGCGCGGCTGCTGCACCAGCTCGGGCTCGACCTGCCGTGGCCGCGGCAATACCTGCGCTACCTGCACGGCGCGCTCCACGGAAGCTTCGGCGATTCCTTCTTCACCCACAACCGGGTGCTCGACGAATTCCTGCAACGCCTTCCGGCGACCCTGGAGCTGTCGGCCGCCGCGATGCTGCTGGCCGTGCTGCTCGGCCTGCCTGCCGGAATCGTCGCCGCGCTGCAGCGCGGGCGCTGGCCCGACCAGCTGCTGATGGGGGCCTGCATCGCCGGCTATTCGCTGCCGGTGTTCTGGTGGGGCCTGCTGCTGATGCTGGGCCTGTCGGTGCACCTGGGCTGGACCCCGGTGTCCGGCCGGCTTTCGCCGCTGTTGTGGGTCGAGCCGGGCAGCGGCTTCCTGCTGTGGGACGCCTGGCGCAGCGGCGATGCGCAGGCGTTGCGCGACGCGCTGTGGCACCTGGTGCTGCCGGCGGTGGTGCTGGCCACGGTCCCGCTGGCGGTGATCGCCCGCATGTCGCGCTCGGCGATGCTCGAGGTGCTCGGCGCCGACTACGTGCGCGCGGCGCGCGCCAAGGGGGTCCCGTCGCGCCGCGTGGTCTGGGTGCACGCGCTGCGCAACGCCATGCTGCCGGTGGTCACGGTCACCGGGCTGCAGGTCGGCACGCTGCTGGGCGGCGCGATCCTCACCGAGACCCTGTTCTCCTGGCCGGGGATCGGCCAGTGGATGGTGCAGGCCATCCACCTGCGCGACTACCCGGTGCTGCAAGGAGCGGTGTTGCTGGTCGGGCTGCTGGTGCTGCTGGTGCACATGCTGGTCGACCTCAGCTATGCGCTGCTGTGCCCACGCATCCTGCACGCCGCGTGAGTCGCGCCGTGCGCCGCCCCGCGCTCCGCTCCCCGAGCCCTCGATGAACCACCCGATGAACCACCCGCTGCCCACCCAGCCGCTGCGGCTGGGCCACCGCCGCCTGCACCTCGCCGGCAGCGTGCTGGCCGGGCTCCTCGAGCATCGCTCCGCGCGCGGCGGCCTGGCGATCGCGCTGCTGCTGCTGGGCTGCGCGGCCTTCGCCCCGTGGCTGGCTCCGCATTCGCCGCTGGCCCAGCAAACCTCCGGCGTGCTGCTGCCGCCGGCCTGGCTGGCCGGCGGCAGCTGGAGCTACCCGCTGGGCACCGACAGCGTCGGCCGCGACCTGCTGTCGCGGCTGCTCGCGGGCTGCAGGCTGTCGCTGCTGACCGGCGCGCTGGTCGTCGGCTGCTCGATGCCCGCCGGGGTCGCGCTGGGCCTGCTCGCCGGCTACCTGCGCGGCTGGGTGGACGCGCTGATCATGCGTGTGATCGACGTGCTGCTGGCGTTGCCGGGCCTGCTGCTGGCCATCGCGCTGGTCGCGGTGCTGGGGCCCAGCCTGCGCAACGCGGTGATCGCCACCGCGCTGGTCGCGCTGCCGGGCTACGTGCGGCTGACCCGCGCGGCGGTGCTGGCCGAGACCGGCAAGGACTACGTGGCCGCCGCGCGCATGGCCGGCGCAGGCCCGCTGCACCTGATGCTGCGCACCTTGCTGCCCAGCGCGCTGGCGCCGGTGATCGTGCAGTCGACCCTCGGATTCTCCAGCGCGGTGATCGAGGTCGCCGCGCTGGGCTTCCTCGGCCTGGGGGCCCAGCCGCCCAGCCCCGAGTGGGGAACCATGCTGGCCGATGCGATGGCCTTCATGCAAAGCGCCTGGTGGGTCGTGGCCTTCCCCGGGCTGGCGATTTTCGTCACGGTGCTGGGATTCAACCTGCTGGGCGACGGGTTGCGCGACGCCCTCGATCCCCGGCTGCGCGGCTGAGGGCGCGCTGGCGCTCGATGCGCCGTCGCGACCGCGCCCGCCGCGGCTTTCTCGCTCCGCCCTGCGCGCTGCGCCCGCTCCTCCCTCCACCCTCCACCCTCCAGCTCGACCTGTCCGCGATGCCCGACCCCCTCCTCTGGATCGACCGTCTGAGCCTCGAACTCCCCGGACGTTCCGGCACGCCGGCATCGCCGCTGCTGCGCGACGTCAGCCTGCGACTGGCCGGTGGCGAGGTGCTGGGCCTCGTCGGCGAGTCGGGCAGCGGCAAGAGCCTGACCGCGCTGGCGCTGATGGGACTGCTCGATGCCGGCGCCCGCCTGCGCGCCGAGCGGCTGGACTTCGACGGGCAGGACCTGCTGCGCATGCCCGAACGCCGGCGCGCGGCGCTGCGCGGGCGCGCGATGGCGATGGTGTTCCAGGACCCGATGAGCAGCCTGAACCCGGCGTTCAGCATCGGCTGGCAGATCGACGAGGCGCTGCGGCTGCAGCGTGGAGGAACGCGGCGCGAGCGCCGGGCGCAGGCGGCGGACCTGCTGCGCCAGGTGGGAATCGCCGACCCGCGCCAACGCCTGCGCGCCTGGCCGCACCATCTGTCGGGAGGCATGTGCCAGCGGGT
>JAKBBQ010000046.1 GCA_021808405.1 Pseudomonadota bacterium
CCGCCCCCGCCGTAGTCGCCGCGCCGACGAGGAACAACGCCGCGCCGACGAACAGCGCCGCGCCGACGAGGAACAACGCCGCGCCGACGAACAGCGTCGCGTCGACGAACAGCGCGGCGCCGACGAGGAACCGCGCCGTGCCGGAGAACTGCAGGCTGGCGGCGAACAGCCCCCCCCCGCTGAACCGCACGCTGCCGCGTCGGGCGGGCGCGGCAAGGTGCTGGGGATCGCCGGCGCGGTGGTGGTGCTCGCGGCCGGGGTCGGCGGGGTCGCGTGGTGGGCCTTGCGTCCTGCGCCCCCTTCGGCGGCAGCCGCGCCGCAGCCCGCGGCCACTGCCTCGCATGCCGCGCCGGTGCAAGCGCCCGCATCACCCCCGCCTGCGGTGAAGGCCTCGCAGCCCGCACCAGCCATGCGGGCCTCGGCGATGGCCCCGGTGGCCTCGACGCCGATGGCCCAGCCGTCGGCCGCGGCGTCGCAGGCGAAGGCCGCTGCGCAGGCCGCTGCGGCTCAGGCAGCCGCCCAGCGCGCGGCGGCGCAGGCCGCCGCGCAGGCAGCGGCTCAGCGCGCGGCGGCTCAGGCAGCGGCCAAGGCGGCCGAGCAGCAGCGCCTGCAGCAGCAGCAGCAGCAGCGCCGGCAACTCGAGCAGGCGCGCTCGCGCAAGCTCCAGGAGCAGCGCCAGGCGCAGCCATCCCAGCCGCAGCAGTTCCAGCCGCAGCAATTCCAGCCGCAGACCTTCGCTCCGGCGGCACCGGCGACCCGGGCCGCGGCAGCGCCCGCCGCACCGGCCCCGGCGGCCGCGCCCGCGGCACCGGCTGGCGCGACGCCGCTGCAGCGACGCATCGACTCGCTGCGCCAGGCGCTCGCTGCCTGCAGCAAGGAGGGATTCCTGGGGCGCGAAGTCTGCATCCAGAAGGCGCGCTGGGAGTACTGCGGGGCTCCGCTGACCCCCGACCCGCTGTGGGGAAAGATTCCCGAGTGCCCGGGCGCGCAGCAGCAATCGCACAACCCCTGAATAACCAGCAACGACACGGAGAAGACCCATGACACACCGACACACGGCCGACCTCGGCGTACTGCTGCGCTGCTACGAGGCGCTGCAGAACTGGCGGGCGCTGGCCATGCTCGCCGGCACTTTCGTACTCGGCGGGCTGGCCATCAGCGGCGGCGCCGCGATCACCGCCCACGACGGCAGCATGGCCCCGGCCGCGCTGCTGGGCCTGCTCGGCGGCCTGGTCATCGTGATCGGGGTGAACGCGGCCGGGCTCATCCTGGTCGACCAGGCCGCCGACCAGCCGCTGCGCAGCTTCACCGCTGCGTTCCTCGGCGGCATGCAGTCGGCGGTGTACCTGCTCGGGCTGAGCATCCTGCTCGCGCTGGCCACCGCGGTCGTTCTGCTGGTGGCCTACCTGCTCACGCTGCTGGCTCGCATCCCGGGGGTGGGAGGCTTCTTCGCGTTCCTGTTCGCCGGGCCGCTGGTCGTGGTCCTGACGGCGACCTACGCGGTGGTCGCGCTCGCCGGCCCGCTGATGACCGTCGCGGTGTGGGATGGCGAGGGATTCATCGGCAGCTTCTCGCGCGCCGTGGGCATCGTGCTCAAGCGCCCGCTGGAAGTGCTGCTGCATTTCCTGGTGCTCGGCATCCTGGTGTTCCCGGCTGCCGCCTTCCTCACCGGCCTGGTCGCAGCGGCGTCGTTCTCGGTCGGCGGCTTCTATGCCTCGGCCGCGCTGAGCGGGGGCGGCTACGGCGGGGGCGACTACGGCGGGGGCGGCATGACGGGCATGCTGAGCCATTTCGGCGCCACCGCCGGCGGCGCCGGCCTGTCGATGGGGCTGGTGTGGTTCCTCGTGCTGGCGGTCATCAGCCTGATCTACGTGCTGGGCACGATCCTGGTGTACCGCTCCACCAGCGAAGGCGTGGGCGACGAGTTGAACGAAGCCGTCTCCGGGCGCCTGAGCCGATTCCGCCGCACCCTGGAGGAAAACAAGCCCCGTCGGGGCAACGGCCGAGGCGGCGCGGCGGCCGAGCCGGGTTCCTTGCCGCAGCCGGCGCCGACACCGACCGCCCAGGCCCCGGTGGCCGGTACGCACTGCCCGTCCTGCCACGCCGAAGTCGGCGCCGACGACGTGTTCTGCGGCGGCTGCGGAGCGCGGCTGCGCTGACCCTCGCAGCCTGCAAGCAGCAGGCCTGATCCGCGGCGTCGGGGCACCGGGGTGCCCCGCGCCCCGACCTCCCTCCGGTGACCACCCATGAGCCGATTCTGTACCCGATGCGGCGCCCGCAACGAAGACGACGCGGGCTTTTGCGAGCAATGCGGGGCGCCGCTGCGCGCCGCCCCGCAGCCTGGCGCGACGCCCGGTTCAGGCCCGGGTCCGTCCGCCAGCCCTCCCAGTCCGACGCGAACCGGCGGCGACCCGCCCGCTGCTGCGCGGACTCGCGCGGCGCGCCGACGCGGCGTGCCGAAGCTGGCAGCGGCAGCCGCTGCGGCGGTCGTCGTGCTGGCCGGCGCCGGCACGGCGGCGTGGATGGTACTCGGGCGCATCGCAGCGCCGACGCAAGCCGAGCTCGACACCATCGGCCAGCAATGGCTGAGCGCCCATCAGGCCGACCTGATGAACAGCGCCTGCCTGAGCAACTTCGTCTACGGCGACGACCCGGTGTACGTGTCCACCTACTCGATGCCGACCCGCAACTGGCTCGATGTCCTGGTCAAGGCCGGAGTCTATGCCCCGCCGACTCCCAACGGGCCCTACCAGCTGCGCTACACCCACGGACCGCAAGCGGCGACCTTCATCCGCGGCGGCCGGCTGTGCCTGGCGCAAGCGCCCAGGATCGCCAAGCTCAGCGTCCAGCCGGTGACCCTTGCGCAGTTGCAGGCCGGCGGGCTGCCCTGGCTGCGAGGCGGAAAATCGACCCTCGACCGCTTCCGCGAACTGCGCATCAGCGTGGGTTGGCAACAGCTGGCTGCGTGGGCGCAATGGCCGCAGGTGCGCCAGGAGGACCCCCAGTTCGACCCGGCGCCGCAGGAACAGGCGATCCTGCTGCACACCCGTGCCGGCTGGAAGGACCTGAGCGATCCGGCAAGCCGCCCAGACACCCTTCCCGCGCTGCGCAAGCTGGCGGGGCAGCCGGGACCGGGCTCCGCCGACGGCCAGTCGGCGCCGGCCGCCGCGGCGATGCCCGGGCACCACGCCGGGATGTTCTCGTGGCTGAGCCGGCTGTTCAGCTTCGGCGACCCGGCGCGCAAGCTGCCGGGCGAGTTCTACCAGGACATCCAGTCGGGCCACCCCGACGCCGCCTACGCGCTGCTCGGTCCGCCGATGCGGGTCCTCGGCCCCGACGCGATGAAAATGTTCCTGTCCGCGGCGCGCGAGCAACTCGTTGCGGCCGGCGGCCTCGACAGCGTCGAGGTGCAAAGCGAGACGTCCGCCGGAGCGCGCGGCACGATCGTCCGCTTCGTGGTCAAGCTGCGCAACGGCGAGCAGCAACCTGGCGTGCTGAGGGCCAGCCAGAGCCACGGCAAGTGGTACATCGAATCCATGTCGTCCTGATCGGTCCTGCCGCCCCGCTCGCGGGGCGACGACCGAGACGCGCCGCGCCGGCCGCGGCACCGGCGGCTTGACGCAGCCGGTGGGGCGGGTGGCGCGGCTTGCGGGAGCCGGGTGTACGCAGCAAGCCCCAGGCCTGCTGCCCGGCCTGGCGGCGCCGGCTCGTGCCGTGCCGTGCCGCGTCGTGCCGCGTCGCGTCGCGTCGTGCTGCGTCGTGCTGCGTCGTGCTACTGGATCCGCGTGAGTTCGAGGACGGTGGCGCCCATGTCCACCTTGGCGTGGTCGTGGTCGATCATCGTGAAGACCAGCCCGTGCCCCTGCTGGTCGTACGCGGTGATGTGGTCGCCGGACTTCTCCCATTTGGCGACCTTCGAGGCGTTGCCTGCCGAGGTGATGGCATCCTCGGTGATCGTCAAGGTGTTGCCCGGCATCGACGTGCCCAGCAGCGATACCTGGCTCTTCCACCGACCCACCAGTTCGCTGCTCGCGTTGTCGCAGGCGACGAGCGAGAGGGACAGCACCACCATGGCGGTGCAGCCGAGGAGCTTCTTGTTCATGAGGATGGCCTTTGTCGTGGGAAAAAATCGAGAGGTCGTCACCGCCGCTTCGCCGGCCCTTGCACGGCGAACCCGGGGGACGGAGCCGGCGCCGCGGGCGCGGAACCGGGGAGCATGAGGCCGCGCATCGGCGGGGCGACGAACGCCGAGCCGTCGATCCGTGCCACCTGGCCGGTGGCCGGATCGAAGTGCACCCACACGTCGGCGTGGCTGCCCGGCCCTGCGGACCAGCTGCACAGCAAGGGCTTCGCCGGGAAGCGAATCCCCTCGTGCATCAAATGGGCGACCAGCGTCGCATTGCCCAGCAACGCAGCCGCCTGGATCAGCGTCGGTCCGCGGGCCGCGCCGTCGGCCACGCAACTGGCCATCGAGTCCCAGGTCTGCAGCGTGCGATCCGAATACGCCGCGAAGGTGCCGGGCAGCATCGACGCCGACAGCTCGGCCTTGTCGTAGATGGCCTGGCTGTTGCGCTGGCCCGCGATGGTGACCAGGCGGGCATCCTCCAGGATCGGAAGCAGCGCGGCCTGGGCATCCGCGCCATGCTGCAGCAGCAAGTCGACGACCTTCGCCTGGTCCGGGTTGGGGGTGGCCGCTGCCTCCCACAGCAGGCTCGCCGCCAGAGCGGGGTTGGCCGGCAGGCTCTGGCCCCTGGCGAACAGTTCGCGCACCGCCTTCGCGCTCGCTCCGCCGTCGATCGCGCATGGCAGGTCCGCGCAGCGGTCCGCCGGGTTCGCCGGATCGACGTCGGCCTCGATGCGATCGAGCTTGGTATTCGCGGCAGCCACGCCGGCCTTCACCAGATGCAGGTTGGAGTCGATCGACAGCAGCCGCGCCTGCCATCCGCGCAGCCCCGGGATCGAACTCGCGAGCACCCCGCCCTGGTTGGCCTTGGCCACCGACTCGAAGCCGAATCCGCTGACCAGCGCGAGCAGCAGCACCGCGAACTGCCACCCGCCCCTGCGCCACAGGGGATGACGCGGGTCTTCGGAGCGGAACAGCCAGCCCAGCAGCCAGCGGTCCAGCCCCGGGACCATCGCGGTGGCCAGCAGCACGCAGGCCAGCAGCGCGGTGGCGCCGTAGATCACCCGTGGCAGGACCCACAGGCGCGGTGACAGGAAGTCCAGCAAGGCCACTGCGGTGCTGGCAAAGCCCACCAGGCTGTTGACGATCAGCAGGTGACTGCGCACGAAGTGGTACAGCCCGGCGAAGGACTGCGGCGTGGCCAGCGGCGGGGGCGCCTTGGCGGCGTGCGCCACGGGGGTCGACACCGCGCCGGGAGCTGCCGCCTGCGCCCCCAGGCTGGCCCCGCAGCCCTTGCAAAAGCGCGCGTCGGCGTCGTTGAAACTCGCGCAGCGCGGGCAGGCCCGGCGGGCCGGCTGCAACGACGCTCCGCAGTGCTCGCAAAAACTGGCTCCGGCTTCGTTGTGCTGTGCGCAGGCTGCGCAGACTGGGTTCATGGCGATCGGATCGGAGAGCCTCCCCCGGCAGCGGCCGGGAGAATGCAAGAATTCGTTCCAAAAACTCGGGAAATATCAATTTTTACGACAGTTTCATCTCGCAACTTCGTGGGATAGATCGTAAATGAGCACCGACGCGCTTTGCGCTAGTGAAAGCACGAAATGACAACCACGTCCGGCACCGACTTTCGGCGGGGTCCGCACCGGTCAGAACGGCGAAGTACGAAGCCTTTGAAGCCTTGCGCAGCGGTGGCGCCGCAAGCCGCGGGATCCCGGAGCATCGCGTGCTAGGCTGCTCGGCTCCATGGCAACCATGACGTCGGGGGGACACGAACGGGAGGTGTAGCGATGGGCCGAGATATCCAGCCATTGAACGTGGCCGGTGCAGCGTTGTTGATGCAGGTGCTGTTCATGGTGATCGTGGCCGCGACTTCGTCCATGTACAGAGCGGCGCCCCCTGCCGCGGCGTTTCCCAGGCACGACCATGTCAGCGCGGCGGCGCGAAGGCTGTTGTGGATCCTGTCGGTCGCGTTGGCGTCGATCGCCGCCATCCTGGTGTCCGACCAGTTCTCGGCCGTCTGGGAGCCGCTGTTCAACGGCGCGACCATCGACACGGTGAGCATGGCCTGGTCGCTGAACACCATGTTCGTGCTCGACCTGCTGTTGATCGGCTACCTGGTCAAGGGCAGCGGAGGAAGCCAGCGCAGCCCGTTCTCGGCGGCGCTGTTCACCATCCCTTCCCTGGGGATCTTCCTGCGCACCCCTCCTGCTTCCTTCATGTCCTACGCGGCCATTTCCGGGGCGATCTACGTGCTGCTGCTGTTCGGACGCACAGACGAAGTGGCGATGGACGACCTGTTGCGCGCGCAGCAGGCGCACCTGGGCAAGCGCGCGGCAGCCTTCATGACCATCGCCTGCCTGACGCTGGCGATGCTGACCGGCTACATCACCCGACCGATCCCGGTCCGCGGTCTGGACGGTTCTGCCAAGGTGCAGCCCAAGCCCCCGTCCCGATGACCTCCCGATGACCTCCCGATGACCGACCGAACGCGCCGCGCTCGATCGCACCGCGATCCGAAGTCCTGCCGCTTGCGCCCGCGCGCAAACCCGAACGCGAGCTCGCCCGCCGTTCGCTAAGCTTGGGCGACCGGCCCCGCATGGCTGCGTGCGGCAGCGCCCGCGATGCCCGGGCGGAGGCGACGACAGGAGACAAGCATGCACGAGGACCCCGCGCGTCCCTGGCTGGCGCACTACCCGGCCGGCATCGACTGGAACGCCCCGCTGCCGCAAGCCCCGCTCACCGACCTGCTCGATTCCGCGGTGCGCCGCTGGCCGGCGCTGCCTGCGCTGGAGTTCATGGGACGGGTCATCGACTACGCAGACTTCGGCGAGCGGGTCGACGCCTGCGCCGCCGGACTGCAGCGGCTGGGCGTCGGCCCGGGGGTGCATGTCGGGCTGTACCTGCCGAACACCCCGCACTATGCGGTGGCCTTCTTCGGCGTGCTGCGCGCCGGCGGCACGGTGGTGAACTACTCGCCTCTGGACGCCGGGCGCGTGCTGGCCGACAAGATCGACGACAGCCGAACCGACGTGCTGATCACCCTCGACCTGGCGAGCCTGCTGCCGCAGGCGCTGCGACTGCTCGACGCCTCGCGGCTGCGCCATCTGGTGATAGGCAACCTGGCCGACTTCAGCGCCGCGCCCGCAGCCGTCAGGGCCAGGCTGCAACAGGCCGGGCAGCTGACTGCGTGGCAGGCCGACGCGCGGCGGCACGACTTCCTCGGCCTGCTGCGCCACGGCGACGCCCCGCTGCGCCACCCGCCCGGCGACCCGCGCAGCCGGCTAGCGGTGCTGCAGTACACCGGCGGTACCACCGGACGCCCGAAGGGCGCGATGCTCACCCACGCCAACCTCAGCGCGGTGGCCGAACAGTACTACCTGACTTCGCAGGGCACGCCGCCGGCGCTGGCCGAAGGCGCCGAGCGCATGCTGGTCGTGCTGCCGCTGTTCCACATCTACGCGCTCAGCGTATGCCTGCTGCTCGGCGTGCGCCTGGGCGCGCACCTGGTGCTGCATCCGCGATTCGACGCCGACGCGGTGGTCGGCGACCTGCAGGACAAGCGCATCAGCATCTTTCCCGGAGTGCCGACCATGTACATCGCGGTGCTGCAGCACCCGCGCGCGGCCGAGCTCGACCTGCGCGCGCTGAAGTTCTGCGGCAGCGGCGGCGCGCCGCTGCCGCTGGAGGTCGCCGAGCGATTCCGCCAACTGACTGGATGCCCGCTCAACGAAGGCTGGGGCATGACCGAGACCGCTCCCGGCGGCACCTTCACCCCGCTGCACGGGCTGCGCAGGCCGGGCTCGTGCGGCATGCCGGTACCGGGCCTGACGGCGTCGATCCGCGCCCTCGACGACCCGGCGCGGGCGCTGCCGCCGGGCGAGGTCGGCGAGCTGTGCGTCAGCGGGCCCAACGTGATGCAAGGCTACTGGAACGCCCCCCGGGCCAACGCCGAGGCCTTCACCCCCGACGGTTTCTTCCGCAGCGGCGACGTCGCGCGCATGGACGAGAACGGCTGCCTGTACATCGTCGACCGCACCAAGGACATGCTGCTGTGCGGGGGCTTCAACGTCTATCCGCGGATCATCGAGGAGGCGATCTACGAGCACCCGGCGGTCGCCGAGGCCTGTGTGATCGGCGTGCCCGACGCGTATCGCGGCCAGGCGCCGAAGGCCTTTGTCGCGCTCAAGCCGGGCGCACCGCCGCTGAGCCTCGACGAGCTGCGCGAGTTCCTCGCCGAGCGCGTCGGCAAGCACGAGCTGCCGGCTGCGCTCGAGCTGCGCGACAGCCTGCCGAAGACCGCGGTCGGCAAGCTGTCGAAGCGGGACCTGATCGAGCAGGAGCGCGCCGCGGCGGCAGCGGGGTCCCGGGCATGAGCGAGACCCTGACGCATTACCGCAACTGCAATATCTGCGAGGCGATGTGCGGCCTGGAGATCGCGCACCGCGACGGCGTGGTGGTGGCGATCCGGCCCGACCGGAACGATCCCTTCAGCCGCGGCCACATCTGCCCGAAGGCAGTGGCACTGCAGGATTTCCATTCCGATCCGGAGCGCATCCGCACTCCGCTGCGGCGCACCGCCGACGGCTGGCAGCCCATCGGCTGGGATCGGGCCTTCGCCGAGATCGGCCAGCGCGTGCGCGCCATCCAGCAGCAGCACGGCGCCGACAGCGTCGGCGTCTATCTGGGCAACCCCAACGCCCACAACCTGGGCAGCGCGCTGTTCCTGCCGCGCTTCCAGAGGGCGCTGGGCAGCCGCAACCGCTACAGCTCGGCGTCGGCCGATCAGTTGCCCCATCACGTCGCCGCCAGCCAGATGTTCGGCGCCGGCCTCGCGATCGCGGTGCCCGACATCGACCGCACCGACTTCCTGCTGATCATCGGCGGCAACCCGGTCGTCTCCAATGGCAGCATGATGAGCGCGCCGGGGATGCCGGCGCGCCTCAAGGCCATCGTCCGGCGCGGCGGCCGCGTCGTGGTCGTCGACCCCCGGCGCACCGAAACCGCCAAACTCGCCAGCGAACACTTCGCGATCCGCCCCGAAGCCGACGCGCTGCTGCTGTGCGCGCTGATGCGCGTGGTCATCGACGACGGACTGGCGGACTTCGGCGACGTCGCCGGCCTGGTCGACGGCTACGAACGCCTGGCGGCCGCGACCGCCGACTTCACGCCCGAGCGCGTGGCCGACGCGGTGGGCATCGCGGCGGCCGACATCCGCCGGCTGGCGCGCGACTTCGCGACCGCGCGCTCGGCGGTGTGCTACAGCCGCATGGGGGCGTCGACCCAGTCCTTCGGCGGCTTGTGCCAGTGGCTGACCGTGGCGCTGAACGTGATCACCGGCAACTTCGATCGCGCCGGTGGGTCGATGTTCCCGCAACCCGCGCTGGACCTGCTCGCCCGCGCGCCGCGCAGCGACCCCGCGGCGCGCCGTCCGCCGCGCTCGCGGGTGCGCGGGCTGCCCGGCTACAGCGGCGAGTTTCCGGTGGCCACGCTGGCCGATGAAATCCTGACCGACGGCGACGGGCGCATCCGCGCCTTGTTCACCATCGCGGGCAACCCGGTGCTGTCGGCGCCCGGCGGCGATCGCCTCGAGCAGGCCTTCGCCCGCCTGGAGTTCATGGTCGCGGTCGACATCTACCTGAACGAAACGACCCGCCACGCCGATCTCGTGCTGCCGGCCACCAGCGGACTGCAAATCGCCCAGTACGACGTGTACTTCAACAGTTTCGCGGTTCGCAACACCGCGAAGTACTCGCCGCCCTTGTTCCCCGCGCTGGCCGAGCAACGCCATGACTGGCAGATCCTCCAGGGGCTGATCGCCTGCCTGGGCGGACCCGACGACCCGGCCACGCCCGAATCGCTGCTCGACGCGGCGCTGCGCGCCGGCCCCTACCGGGAGCTGGGACTGAGCCTGGACATGCTGCTCGCCCACCCGCACGGCATCGACCTGGGTCCGCTGCGGCCTTGCGCGCGCGAGCGCCTGAGGACCCCGGAAGGCCGCATCCGGCTGGCGCCCGATCTGTTCCTCGGCGACCTGCCGCGGCTGCGCGACGCGCTGGCGACCGACGCCGCCGTGCGCAGCGACTACCCGTTGCGGCTGATCGGCAGGCGCCTGGTCTGGAACCACAATACCTGGACCCACAACGCGCGCCGGCTGCTCAAGGCCGCGGGGCCGATCACCGTGCAGGTGCATCCGGACGATGCGCGCCGGCTGGGAATCGCCGACGGCCAACTCGTCACCGTGCGCTCGCGCAGCGGAAGGCTGCGGCTGCCGGCCGAGTTCGACGACGACCTCGCCCCCGGCGTGGTGAGCATCGCGCAGGGCTGGGGGCACGATCGCCCCGGGATCGGCATGCGCCACGCCGCCGCGCAACCCGGCGCCAGCATCAACAGCCTGACCGACGCGACGCGCGTCGACCCGCTGACCGGCAACGCGGCGTTCAACGGCACCCCGGTGGCGATCGGCCCGGACTGAAGCGGCGGGGCGGGCCACCGCGTGGCGCGAGCCCTGCGTCCGGCGCGACGCGGCCCCGCCACGCAGGACGCCTGCCGACAAGGACCAAGACCCCATGAGCGAGACGACAAACCCCTGCCCGTCGATCCTTCTGATCGGCGCATCGCGCGGCATCGGCCTGGCGATGGCCGCCGAATTCGTCGATCGGGGATGGTCGGTGGTCGGCACGGTTCGCGCACGGCGCCGTACCGCACTGCACGACCTGGCCGACGCCCGACCCGATCGACTGGCGATCGAATGCGTCGACGTCACCGAGGCCGAGCAGCTGCTGGCCCTGCGCGAGCGCCTGGCCGATCGGCGATTCGACGTGCTGTTCGTCAACGCGGGGACCGTGGACCCGCAGCCGGACCGGACGATGGCCCAGGTCGGCACCGACGAATTCGTGCGGGTGATGGTGACCAACGCGCTCGGCCCCATGCGGGCCCTGGAAATCCTCGGCGACCTGGTCGCGCCGGCCGGGCTGCTCGGGGTCATGTCCTCGGGCCAGGGCAGCGTGTCGAACAACGAGCAGGGCGGCCGCGAGCTCTACCGCGCCTCCAAGGCCGCGCTGAACATGCTCATGCGTTGCCACGCTGCCCGCCACGCCGGCAGCGCACGTTGCCTGCTGTTGCTGGCGCCCGGATGGATCCGCACCGAGCTGGGAGGGCCCGATGCGCCGTCGACCGTGGAACAGGCCATCGCGCCCATCGTGAGCCGGATCCTCGAGCAGCGCGGCAGGCCCGGCCTGCACTATGTCGATCGACTGGGCAGGACGGTGGCCTGGTGAGACGGGCCGGCGGCTGCTGCGACGGGATCGCCCGCCGCGCGCAGCACGAGCACTGCGTTGGTGCCGCCAAACGCGAAGGAATGGGAAATCATCGTGCGCGCCTCGACTCCGAAACGCGCCACGTTGGGCACGTAGTCGAGATCGCACAGCGGGTCGGGCGCTTGCAGGTGCATGGTGGGCAACGCCGTCGCGTGCCGCAGCGCCAGCAGCGACAACACGCACTCCAGCGCGCCCGCGGCGCCCAGCAGATGACCGTGCAGCGCCTTGGTTGCACTGATGGGGATCTGCCGCGCGCGCGCGCCGAACACGTCCTTGATCGCAGCGGTTTCCGCGACATCGTTGGCCAGCGTCCCGGTCCCGTGCGCGTTGATCATGTCGATGTCCGACGCGTCCAGCCCGGCCGACCGCAGCGCGGCGCGAATGGCCGCGGCCTGGCCTTCGGCGCTGGGTCGGGTGATGTGGGTGACGTCGGTCGTCAACCCGTAGCCGAGAATCTCCCCATACACCGTCGCCTCGCGGGACACCGCACGCTCCCAGGGTTCCAGCACCAGCATCGCGGCCCCCTCGCCGAGCACCATGCCGCTGCGGTTGCGCGCGAACGGCTTGCACGACGTTGCGGGATCGCCGGGATCGACCGCGGCCAGAGTGCGCAGTGCTTCCCACGCCTTGAGGGAGCCGAAGGCCAGCGGCGCTTCGGCGCCGCCGGCAAGCGCCAGGTCGAGACCGCCGCTGGCGACGCGCAGCCAGGCCTCGCCGATGGCCACCGCGGACGACGCGCAGGCGCTCGAGTAGCTCAGGCTGGGACCGAGCAGGCGGTGCTCCTGGCTGATCCATGCGGCAGGCGCGTTGTGCATGCCCAGCAGCACGGTGTAGGGCTTGATGCGGTCCGACGCTTTCCCGTAGAGGGTGTCGTAGCCCTCGTCGTTGCTCATGCATCCACCCATGCCGGTACCGACGAACACGCCGGCGCGGCTGCGATCGCAATCCTCCAGGCAGGCGCCCGACGGCTCCAGAGCCTGCCGGGCCGCGACCAGCGCGAACTGGCTGACGCGGTCGAGCATGCGCAGCCTCGGCGCGTCGAAGGCCTCGCTGGCATCGAAGCCCCGGACGCTGGCGGCGAGCGGCGCCAGCAGGCGCCCGGCGTAGGGGGCCTCGATGCGATGCACTGCGGAGCGCCCGGCGCGCGCCTGGTCGTACACCTGCGCGGCGCCCAGGCCCAGCGGGCTCACGACACCGATCCCGGTGACCGCGACTCGCCTCATGGCCGCGCCGGGTTGCGCGCGACGTCGTCGGCAGGCCCCGCGGCCGGCTCGTCTGCCTGCTGCGCCGCGATCAACGTGTCGATATAGGCCGCCACGTCGCCCAGGGTCGGCAAGGGCACCACCTCGGGAGGAAAGGCGATGTGGAACACATCCTCCGCGCTGAACAACAGTTCGGCGGCAGCCAGGGAATCGATGCCCAGGCTTTCGAGCGTGGCCTCCGCAACCAGGGCCTGCGGCGAGAGCTTGTAGTCCTTGACCAGGATCGCGCGCAGGCGCTCGAGGGTCGTCGTCATCGTGGTTCCTCCGTGAACGCGCCCAGGTCCGATCCCGGCCCGGGCGGGGCCCGCATCGGCAGGCCATGGGCCGTGCCGTCGATGAGGTCGCGCGTCTTGCCGCTCCAGCCGGCACCCCGCGTCAACCATCCCGGCCACTTGCGGGCCAGGCCGACGAGCACGGCCGAACTCGTCGGCCGCATGAACGCATGGGCGAAGACCGCGGCCAGCCGCAGTCGCGGGGCGAACTGGCGCCTCCAGGCCGCGGCATGGCGCAGTGCGACCTCGCGTTGCCATGTCGCGCTGGCCGAAGCGTCATGCGACGGCGGCTTGTCGCCGGCGAACTCCAGCAGCCGGGCACTCAGCAGCCAGGCCGACTGCAGCGCCATGCTCATGCCCTCGCCGACGATGGGATGGGCCTCGCCCGCCGCATTGCCGATGCGCAGCATGGCGTCGTCGGCGCGCAGCCGTATGCCGGGGTCGAGCGGCCCGGCCGCCAGCCATGGCCCTTGCCGTCGAGCGCCCGCCAGGGCCTTGCGCAGCTCCGGACAGGCCTGCCCGAGCCAGGCCTCGACCGCCTCGCCGGCACGCAAACCCGCAAAGGCGCGCCGGCAGGCCTCCAGGCGATCGCGGCGCACGCAGCAGGCCACGGTGGTGAAGCCTCCATCGGCCAGCACCATGCCGCCGTAGCCGCCGTCCAGCGCGAGCAGCGACAACGGGGCCTCGCGCTGCGCCACGCCGCGGAAATTCGCCTTGAAGGCCAGCAGATCGGCCGCACGGTGCCGCGCTTGCCGCCTCGGGCGGTCCGACGGCAAGGCTTCCCAGGAGCCATTGGCCGCGATCGCCACAGGCGCCGAAAGCGTGACTCGGGCGTTGGACTCGACCGCGCGGACTGCGATCCGCCAGTCGCCCCTGCCTCCGCTCACGTCCTGCACGACCCAGGGTTGCCACAGCGTCGCGCCTGCCGCGACGGCCTGGTCGCGCAGCAGCGTGTCGAGGGTTTCCCGCCCCAGCGCGCGACCCCAGCGTCGCCCCTCCACGCCGCCCGGCGGCAGATCGGCGAGCACCTGCCTGTGGCCGTGCAGCAAGGCGACGCGGCGCAGTTCGGGCCCGGCCGCGGCGCGGAAACCCTGGCCGATTCCCAGCGCGTCCAGGATCGACAGGTTGCTCGCGGCCAGGCATTCGCCGCACACCTTGCGGCGCGGAAATCGCTGCTTGTCGATCAGCGCGACCGACCAGCCTGCGCGCGCCAGCAGGATGGCGGCGGTCGAGCCGGCCGGCCCGGCGCCGATGATGATGACGTCGAACAGGCTTTGCATCAGCTCGGCCCCGCCCGCACGGCGCGCAGGCAGTGACTGAACCATCCGGCAGGCCCCTCCTGCAGCTTCCAGGTCGCCTCCGCCTGCGGCCACAGCGCGCCGAGCTCCTGCCCGCGGAAGCCGGCATGCACGCTCAGCACCGCATCGCCGCGGGTCACGGCATTCGCGCCCAAGGCGCCGATGAGATGGCTGCCGATCAGCGCCAGCCTGCCACGCCGCGGCTCGCAGGCCAGGAAGTGGCTGCAGCGGGCAGCCACCGCCCGCAACAACTCCGCCAGTTCCCGCCCCTGGAAATGATGCAGGAACAGGTTGGCGACGATGACGTCCCAGCAGGGGCCGGAGTCGCCCATGCCCGGTGCCTGCGCGGGCCCCGCGACCCAGTCCAGCACATCCATGCGGGTGCAGCTCGCGGTCCACCCGAGCCTGGCGTATTGCCGCACCGTCCCGGGCGCGACGAGTGCCTGGCGATCCAGCAGCGTCAGCTCCACGCAGGACCATGCCGGCGCGAGTTCCCGCGCCACCCGCAGCATCAGACTGCCGTCGCCCGCGCCGAGTTCGAGCACGCGCAGCGGCGCGGTCCCGCTGCGTGGCAAGGGCCAGTCACGCAGGGCTCGCAGCAGGATGGAGCGCGTGCCCATGACGCGATGCACGCGTTGCAGATCCCGCCGCGAGCGCATCGCGCTGGGGTCGTCCTCGGCCAACCCGTCCAGGGTCTCCGCGCCGACCACGCGCGGCAGCGGGGTCATGCGATGGCCCCTCGCCACGGCGCCCTCGGGGACCGGCAGCACACGGCGCTCATGCGCTGACCTCCAGCAAGGCGCCGTGGCAGCTGAAGCCGGCGCCGAACGACGACAGCCACCACCAGCCCGGGGGGGCGTTGTCGGCCAACGCGGCCTGCAGCACGAAATAGACGAATGCGCTCGACAGATTGCCGTACTCGCGCAGCATCGCTGCGCTGTAGCGCAGCGCCCCGGATGACAGGCCCAGGCGGCGCTCCAGCGCGAGCAGCACATCGCGGCCGCCGGCATGCATGATCCAGGTGCTGACGTCGGCGGGCGCGAGCCCGGCGCGCCCCAGCACCGCGCCAAGTATGCGCTGCGCATGCTCGGCCGCCAGCGACGGAACCGCACGCGTCAGGATGTTGCGCAACATGCCGTCGCGTTGCTCGAACCTCAGCGCCTCGCGTTCGCTCGGCTGCAGCAGCGACATGCCGTCCTTCCAGGCGATGCGCGGCCCACCGACCTTCGGGGCCGTGGACAGCACCGCGGCACCGGCGCCATCGCCGAACAGGCAGGCGCTGATCAACACGCCAGGGTCGTCGTCGAGAAACATGGCCGCGCTGCACACTTCCACGCAGACCGACAGGACGTGCTCGGCCGCGCCCGAGTCGAGCAGCGCGCGGCCGAGCTGCATGTTGGGCAACGCCGCGGCGCAGCCCTGCCCGACCAGATCGAAGGCCTGCACGTCGCTGCGCAGGCCCAGGCCTTGCACCACGTAGCCCGAGAGCCCCGGGCACAGCGATCCGGTGCAGGTGCTCACGATGACCGCGCCGATGTCGCCGGGCTCGAGTCCGGCCTGCGCCAGCGCACGCTCGGCGGCCAGCGTGGCCAGCCTGGGGGCGTTGTCGGCAAAGCGCTGTGCCAGGGTATTGGGCTCGATGGTGAACACATCGCCGAGCCTGTCCACCGCGAGGTGGCGCGCCTCCATGCCGTTGTCGCGCTGCAGTACCCTGCCGGCGATGAAGTGCGAGCGCGCGTCCAGCCTGGCGAACCAATCGGACTGCCGGAAGGCGTCCAGGCAGTCCGCCTTGGTGTAGCGCGCCGCGGGGGTGGCCGTTCCGATTCCGCGAAAGTACATGGGTCGATAGGCGTTGAACAAAGGCAGGATCTTGCGCGGACCTCCCGCGCGGCGGTCGCGCTACAGGATGTGACCGCATCGACGCCCCGCGCCGCAGCGACAGGATCGGCCCGAGGGTAGCAAGGTTTGCGCCGATCTGCGGCGGCGCTGCGCGTCCCCGGCCCACGCCTCGAACCCCGGCCCCCAGGTCACGCGGCAGGGTTCGATCGACTGCCGGTTGCGCAGGCGTTGACCGAGCCGATGCGGCGGCTCACGCACGATGCCATGGTGGCTCGCTACAGCGACTCGACCATCGCAGCCTGAAGCGGCCGCCCGCGCGTCCTTGCCGATGCGGCGCGGACCGGCAAGCCCTGCCGGCCCGCTCCAAGTCCGGCAGGAAGGCCCGGGCCCGGGGCTTCGAATGGCGGCTCGCCAACCGGGGCGAATCTGGGCACTGGATCGTGACAATGGCTGTGCGACCTGACTCGTCGTGTTGGGCGGCATCGACAACCGAAGGGCTTCCATCGCCCTCGTAACATGGCCCCGTTGAAGGCTGCCACGTGGCCGCGCGTGGGGCCAGGCCCTTCCGGAACTCCGCCACGTGACCGAAATCGCGATCTACCAGACCCCTGCCGGGGAAGTCGAGGTCCGGCTTGACCGGGAGACCGTCTGGCTCCGGCTTGAGCAGATGGCGGAGTTGTTCGGCCGCGACCGTACCGTCGTCGGGCGCCACGTTCGGAACGTGTTCGCCGACGGAGAACTCGAGCGGGAGAGCAATGTGCAAAATCTGCACATTGCCAGCTCCGACAAGCCCGTCGGCCTGTTCAGCCTCGATGTCATCATCTCGGTCGGCTACCGGGTCAAGTCACCGGAGGGCGTGCGCTTTCGCCAGTGGGCCACCGCCCTGCTGAAGCAGCACCTGACGCGGGGGTACACCGTCGACCGCCGACGCTTCGAAGCGAACGCGCGCGAACTGGAGACGGCTCTTGAGCTGATACGCCGAGCCGCGCACAGCGACCATCTCGCGCTTGACGCGGGCCGCGGCTTGATCGATCTGGTAAGCCGCTACACGCGGACCTTCCTTTGGCTGCAGCGCTATGACGAGGGCCTGCTCAGCGAGCCACACGGTCACCCGGGCGGCTCGCTGCCAAGCCTGCAGCAAGCTCGAGCGCAAATCGCCACGCTGAAAAATGACCTGCAACGTCGAGGCGACGCGAGTGAGCTGTTCGCCCAGGAGCGTGGTGACGGCCTGGCGGCCATTCTCGGCAACCTGGAGCAGACCGTCTTCGGCGAGGCCGCCTACCCCGACGTTGAATCCAAGGCTGCGCACCTGCTGTACTTTGTCGTGAAGAACCACCCCTTCGCCGACGGCAACAAGCGCAGCGCTGCGTTGCTGTTCGTCGATTTCCTGCATCGCAACGACCGGCTCATCGATGCCACCGGGCAAACCGTCATCAACGACGTCGGGCTGGCCGCGCTGACGCTGCTGGTCGCCGAATCGGACCCCAAGGACAAGGACATCCTGATCCGCCTGATCATGCACATGATCGGGACAGCCCCGACACTCGCCGAGCAGGCGTAAAAAAGCCCCAGGCTTGTGACCTGGGGCTTCGAATGGTGGCTCCCCGACCTGGGCTCGAACCAGGGACCTACGGATTAACAGTCCGGCGCTCTACCGACTGAGCT
>JAKBBQ010000328.1 GCA_021808405.1 Pseudomonadota bacterium
GGCCGGGCCCGCGTCGACGAGGGCCCGCGCCGCGTCGTCGATCGCCGCTTCGGTCACCCGCGCGGGCAGCGCCGGCGCCGGCGGCGCCACCGGCGGGCCGGCGTCTTCGCCCCAGCTGACGTCGGCCGGCACGATCAGCGTGGCCACGCCCGCCGGCGGGCCGAGCGCGGCGGCCAGCGCCTGCAGCGCGTCGCCGCACAGCGAGTCGGCCGCCGCGCAGGTGCGCACCCAGGCCGAGACATTGCGCGCGACGGTTTCGATGTCGGACTGCAGCGGCGCGTCGTACGCGCGGTGCGATCTCGCGTGGTCGCCGACCAGGTTGAGCACCGGCACGCCGGCGCGGCGCGCGTTGTGCAGGTTGGCCAGGCCGTTGCCCAGGCCGCAGCCCAGGTGCAGCAGCGTGGCCGCGGGCCGCCCGCGCATGCGCGCGTAGCCGTCGGCGGCGCCGGTGGCCACGCCTTCGAACAAGGTCAGCACCGGACGCAGCCGCGGCTCGGAGTCGAGCGCGGCGACCAGCTCGATTTCCGTCGTGCCGGGGTTGGTGAAGCACACCTCGACCCCGGCGTCGGCCAGGGTCCGCAGCAGGCGGCGAGCGGCCTCGGACACGCCTCAACCCCGCGCCGCGGCGGGCGCCAGCGAGCGCGCGGCGGCGCGCGCGGTGAGGATGCAGCCGGGCAGGAAGGTTCCCTCGAGCGAGCGCCTGCCGCTGGCTCCGCCGCCTCCGAAGCCGGCCGCCTCGCCGACGCAGTACAGCCCCGGCAGCGGCTGGCCCCGCTCGTCGAGCACCCGGCTCTGCAGGTCGGTCTGCAGCCCGCCCAGGCTCTTGCGGGTGACCAGCCGCGACTGGATGGCCACGTAGGGCCCGGCGCCGGGGCTGGCCAGCGGCTTCGGGCGGCAGGTGCGCAGCCGGTCGGCCGGCCATTGCCGGGCGTGCAGCACGCGGCGGATCTGGTCGTCGTTGTACAGCCTGCTGCCGCGGACGAACTGGGCGTCGAATTCCTCGACGCTGGCCTGCAGAACCTGCGGCAGCACGTCGTCGCTGCCGGTCAGCGCGTTCATGCGCGCGGCCAGCCCGGACAGGCTGGAATCGGCCAGGCATTGGGGGCTTTCGCGCAGCAGCTGGCGCAGCAGCCGCTGGCTGCCGAACAGGGTCTCCAGCACCAGCCGCAGCCCCTGGCGCTCGCGTATGCGCGGGTTGTGCTCGGCGCCCGAGATCGCCAGCTCGCGGCGGGCGATGCGCCGGTTGAGCAGCTGCCAGGTGTAGCCGCGCGGCTGGGCCGCCACCCGCTCGCACAGCCAGTGGGTGTCGAAGCCGCTGACCAGGGGCTCCGGGCCGATGCGCTCGCCGCGGTGGTCCAGCCACAACGCCGACTTGCAGGGGATCAGCGCCAGGCCATGGCCGGCGAAGCGTGCCTGCGGGTGGGCAATGCCGGCGGCGTAGTTCCACATGTCGCCGGCGCGGGTGATGCGGCCACGCAGCTCGGCGGCCACCCAGGCGTGCAGCCTGCCGTCGCTGATGGGGTCGGCGCCGTGGAGCATGTCCTGCGGCATCGGCGAGTGCGCGGGCCAGTTCGCCCGCACCTGCGGCGGGCTGCCGTTGATTCCGCCCATCGCCAGCACCACCGCGGGCGCCTGCAGCAGGCTCTCACGACCGTCCTCGGCATGCACCGCCCACGCGCCTTGCAGGCGGCCGCCCGCCAGCTCCAGCGAGCGCACGCGCTGGCGGTGCAGCAGCCGCAGGCGCGAAGGCGCCGCCTCGCGCAGCGCGCGCTCGAGGCAGCGCACCAGCTCGCGCCCGGTGCCCCAGACGATGTGGTAGCGCGGCAGGCGGTTGCCCTCGCCATGCCGCCCGCGTTCGACCCAGTGCACCGCCGGCAGGAACTTCAGCCCGTGCGCGCGCAGCCAGTCGTGCACCTCGACCCGGCAATGCTCGACGTAATGGCGCGCCCAGCGACGCGGCCAGGACTCCTCGGGACCGAGTTCGCCGAAACGCAGCCAGTCGGCGTAGGCGACGTCGGGCGTGTCGGGAATTCCCAGCCTCGCCTGCAGCGGCGTGCCCACCAGCGCCATGCCGCCGAAGGCCCAGCGTGCCAGCCCGCCCAGCGCCTGCGGCGCGTCGGCGTCGACCAGGGTCACGTGCAGACCGGCGCGCAGGCATTGCAGCGCGGTGACCATGCCGGCCAGGCCGCCGCCCACGACCAGCACATCGGACTCCACCACCCCATCCATCACCGCACCCTCGCCGAGGTCGATGGGGCAAGCATAGCCTTCTCAGATCACCTGCTGCCGGCGCAGCCGCTCGATCGACTGCTCGTCCAGCGCCAGCCAGTCCCGCAGCACCTCGCGGCTGTGCTCGCCGAGCCCCGGCGGCGGCGTGCGATAGCTCACCGGCGACTCCGACAGGCGGATCGGGTTGGCCACCAGCGGCAGCGCCGGGCCCTCGCCGCGCGGCATGTCGACCCGCATGCCGCGCGCCATCACCTGCGGATCGGCGAACACCCCCTCCAGGGTGTTGATCGGCCCTCCCGGCACGCCGGCGGCCTGCAGCGCGTCGACCCAGTGCCGGGTCGGCCGGCGGGCGGTCAGCTCGGCGATCCACGGCACCAGCAGTTCGCGGTGGCGCACGCGCTGCGGGTTGCTGGCGAAGCGCGGGTCGCTCGCCCACTCGGGGCGGCCGAGCACCTCGGCCAACGCCGCGAACTGGGTGTCGTTGCCGACGGTGATGATGATGTGGCCGTCGGCGCTCGGGAAGTCCTGGTAGGGGACGATGCTGGGGTGGGCGTTGCCCATGCGCTGCGGCAGCGCGCCGGCGGCCAGGTAGCCGGCCGCCTGGTTGGCCAGCGCGGCCACCTGCACGTCGAGCAGCGCCAGGTCGATGTGCTGGCCCTGGCCGGTGGCATGCCTGCGCTGCAGCGCCGCCAGCACCGCCACCGCGGCGTACAGGCCGGTGGTGACGTCGGTCAGCGCCACGCCGACCTTCATCGGCCCGCCTCCGGCCTCGCCGTCGGGACGCCCGGTGACGCTCATCAGCCCGCCCATCGCCTGCACCAGGAAGTCGTAGCCGGGGCGGCTGGCGTAGGGGCCCGACTGCCCGAAGCCGGTGATCGAACAGTAGATCAGCCGCGGGTTCAGCGCGGCCAGGCTGGGGTAGTCCAGGCCGTAGCGAGCCAGCCCGCCGGTCTTGAAGTTCTCCAGCAGCACGTCGGCGCGAGCCGCCAGTTCGCGCACCAGCGACTGGCCGGCCGGCTGCCCGAGGTCGACGCCGAGCGAGCGCTTGTTGCGGTTGGCGCTGACGAAGTAGGTCGCGTCGCGCTGCTGCGCGGCCGGCGCCGCGGGCAGCCACGGCGGCCCCCAGTGGCGGGTGTCGTCGCCGCTGCCCGGGCGCTCGACCTTCACCACGTCGGCGCCCAGGTCGCCCAGCAGCTGGCCGCACCAGG
>JAKBBQ010000329.1 GCA_021808405.1 Pseudomonadota bacterium
CATCGCCGCATCGGCCAGGCGCAGCAGGGTGTCGGGCTCCTCGGCATCCTGGGGGTACAGCGCCAGGCCCATGGTCATGCCCACGCTGACATGGCGATCCTCGCCGAGATCGAAGCCCTGCTGCACCGCGCCATGCAGGCGCTCCAACGCGGCGCGCAGCTCGGTCAGCGCGCGCTCGGGATGCAGGTTCTCGAACACCACGACGAACTCGTCGCCACCCAGGCGCACCAGGAAATCGGCCTGCCGAACGCGCTCGCGCAGAGCCTGCGCGAGTCGCTGCAGCAGCAGGTCGCCGGCGGCGTGGCCGAAGCGGTCGTTGACCCGCTTGAAGTCGTCCAGGTCGAGCATGCCGATGGCCAGCGCGCTCTGGCGCCTTTCGGCATGCGCCAGCGCACCTGGCAAGTGCTCCTCCAGCGCCAGGCGGTTGGGCAGGCCGGTCAGCGTGTCGGTGCGGGCGCGCCGGCTCTCGCTGGCCTGCAGGTTCTGCAAGGTGCGCTTGCGGTCGAGCTCGTCCAGGCCGTGGCCGAGCAGTGCGGCCACCTGCTCGCAGGCATCGCGGGTCGTCTGGTCGAACAGCCCCTCGCGGGCGGCGACGAATTCCAGTACCCCCCAGATGCGGCCGTTGCGCCGCACCGGGGTGTCGAGCAACGCGACCCACTGGCCGGCGCGCAGCATCGGTGCGGTCGCCGCCTGCCGCGCCGGCGCGTCGCGCTGCCGGTGCACCAGCGTGGCCTGTGCGCGCCAGGCCCGCGCCACCGCCGCGTCGGGGTCCGCGGGGTCGACGCCGCGGCCGTCGCAAAACACCAGATCCTGGCGTTGCTCGCTGGCCTTGCCGAGAGCGTGCAGCGCGCCGGCTTCGTCCAGGCAGCCCAGCCATACCGAGGAGAACTCCGTGCCCTCGACCAGGCTCTGGCACAAGCGGCTGATCATCGCGGCCTCGGTGGCGCTTTGCAGCAGGGAGTTGCCCGCCGCGGCCAGCGCGCGATAGACCGCCTGCGCACGCTGCAGCCGCTCGGCCTGGGCCTCGCGCTCGGTCACGTCGGAAAAGGTCCACACCGCGGTCCGGCGATCGGGCAGCAGGCGGCCGCGCACGTCGCACAGGACGGTCCCGCCGTCGGTGTGCAGCAGGCGCACGTTGGTGTGGCTGGTCGATCCGGTGGCGTGCAGCTCGGCGTAGGCCGGAACGCCGCGCGCGAACTCGGCGTCGTCGGGGTAGAGCATGCGCGCGCTGCGTCCCAGGAACTCGGCGGGCTCGCGCCCGAGCAGGCGGCCCATCGCGGTGTTGGCGGCCGCGATGGTCCGCTCGCGGGCGATGAGGATTCCCGAGGTGGTGTTTTCCAGCAGCGCGTGCTGCAGGTCCAGCGCTTCGCGCTGCCCGGTGACGTCGCGCAGCACGGCGACGAAGTGGGTCGGGCAGCCCTGCGCGTCGCGCACCGGGTCGATGTGCAACTGGTTCCAGAAGGGCGTTCCGTCCTTGCGCAGGTTGCGGATCTGGCCGTCGTGGCTCCGCCCTGCGGCCAGCGCCTCGCGCAACGCGCTCAGGCTGGCCGGGTCGGCATCGGGCGCATGCAGCAGCGCCAGGCTGCGCCCCATCACCTCCTCGGACGGGTAGCCGGTGATCGAACTGAAGGAGCGATTGACCTGGATGACGTCGCGCCGGGCGTCGAGGATCGCCAAGCCATCGGACAGCGCCGCCACCGCGGTGTCGAGCAGGTGCAAGCGCTGGCTGCGGGCGATGCGCTCCAGGCCGTGGCCCACGTCGTCGGCGAGTTCGCCCAGCACCCGCTGCATCGGCGGGTCGAAAGCCACGTCGTCGCCGCGGTACAGGATCAACAGCCCCCAGCGCTCGTCGCGGCGCCGCACCAGCAGCGTGGCGCTGGCCTTCAGGCCCACGGCGTGCGCACGCTGGCGCCAGGGCGCCAGCCAGTCGGCGCGGAAGTCGGAGTTGAAAAGCGAATGCCCCTCGCGCCATGCGCATCCAGCCGGCCCCTGGCCCTCGGGCCGGTCGGGGTCGATGGACATCGACAGCCCGTCCGCATAGCTGGTGCGCCCGGCGGCCACCTGGACCTCGAATCGTCCCCGGGCATCGGGTCGCGCGACCAGCGCCAGCGCCAGCTTGCCTTCGTCGATCGCCAGCTCGCACACCGCCTGCAGGAAGGAGCGCTCGTCCTCGAGCTGCGCGGCGGCCTGGTTGACCTGGGCCAGGAAGGCCTGGAGTTCGCCGATGCGCGCCAGCATCTTCGACGCCAGCACCACCTCGTCGTTGCGTCGTCCCAGTTGGCGCAGCAGCGAGGCCATGCGCCATGCCGACGCGGCGACCAGCGCCAGCAGCAGGGCCATCGCCGATGCCATGGGCAACTCCGAGCGCCCGGTGATCGCGCCCCAGGCCGCCAGCGCAGCCAGCAGCACCAGCGCAACGAACAGGGTGTAGCGGGCGCCGGTGCGCGAAGCGACCCAGCGCTGCAAGGAATCGAGGTATCTGGTCATGCCCGTCCGCTAGCGGCCCGACGCCGAAAGTGGCGGCGCGATGCCCTGCCGGGGCGTGGGATGCGCGGCGACCGGCATGGCGCGGGCCGCCCGGCGTCGCGACACCTGCGGCCCGGCTCGATTCCAAGCTTAGTGGTGGAATGGGCGGGTGCGTTCCGTGCTACGTGAGGTATTTCACGGCGGAAGCCAAACAATTTGTCACAGCGTCTCGGGCGCGTCGTCGCCCGGCCCCATGCGTGGCCAGGCTCGCCGGCCGCGCCCCGCGTCGCAGCGCGGGCGCGCGGCCGCTGCCGGGCCCGCACCGCGTCGGGCGGCGCCGGTCGCGGCGCCGCCCGCCCGATGTCAGAACTTCACCTGCGACGGGAAGCGGGCCGGAGGGATGCCGACCAGGTTCTGCATGTTCTTCAGGATGTCGGCCTGGATCTCGCCCTTCGCACGGGCACCTGCGATCCAGGCGTTCATGTGCTGCAGCAGGGTATCGCCGACCGTCTTGTCGACGGCTGCCGTCACGTCCGAGGTGCTGACCGGATCGGGTATGTACATGGTCCCGACCTGGGGCTGCAGCTTGAGCAGCGGGACCGCCAGCAGGACCACCAGCACCTGGCAATCGGCGCGGCCGGTCTGCACGGCCAGCGTGGCTTCGCTGGACTGGGCAAAGCGCATGATCTGCGCCTTGGGCAGGGTCGCCGTCGCGAAGGCGTCCTGGTTCGACCCCAGATCCACCGCGATGCGCATGTGGGGCTGGTTCAACTCAGCCCAGGTCTTCACCGCGACGGCCTTCCTGCAGACCGCGGTGAAGGTGTTGTGGAACAAGGGATGGGAAAAGTCCAGCACCTTGCGGCGTGCCGGAGTCGGGCCCGCCCCGAACATCACGTCGATCTTGCGCGACTGCAGGTCGAGCACCGCGTTGCCCCAGGTCGTCTCGACGAACTCGACCTTCACG
>JAKBBQ010000047.1 GCA_021808405.1 Pseudomonadota bacterium
CCGGCTGGTGCCGATCCGCGGCGGTACCTTCACCATGGGCAATGACGTGGACGAGGGCTTCGCCGCCGACGGCGAGGGCCCCAGCCGGCGCGTGGTGGTCGGCGACTTCGCGATCGGCGAAGCCACCGTCACCAACCGCGCCTTCGCGGAGTTCGTCCGCGCGACCGGCTACGTGACCACCGCGGAGGAGGTGGGCAGCTCCTTCGTGTTCTACCTGCAGGTTCCCGAGGAGCGCCGCTCGCGCGTGCGGCGCACCGCGCCCGGGTTGCCCTGGTGGCTCGACGTGGAAGGCGCCTGCTGGCAGCGGCCCGAAGGGCCCGGCTCGCAGGTGCACGATCGTCCGCAGCATCCGGTGGTCCACGTCTCGTGGCTCGACGCCCAGGCCTTCTGCGCCTGGGCCGGCTGCCGGCTGCCCACCGAGGCGCAATGGGAGTACGCGGCGCGCGGAGGGCTCGAGGCCAGGCGCTATCCCTGGGGCGACGAACTCGAACCCGAAGGCAAGCCCCGCTGCCACATCTGGCAAGGCGACTTTCCGCGTTCCACGCGCGGGGGATGGAAGCCGGGCGCGATCCCCGCGAAGTCCTTCGCGCCCAACGGCTACGGCCTTTACGACCCGTGCGGCAACGTCTGGGAGTGGTGTGCCGACGCCTTTTCCACTTCCTATCACCTGGGCACATCCGGCGTCGATCCGCTGTGCGACGACGACACCGGCAGGCGCTCGCTGCGCGGCGGATCCTTCCTGTGCCACGACTCCTACTGCAATCGGTACCGCGTCGCCGCGCGCAGCTCGAACACGCCGACGACCTCGGCGAGCAACATCGGAATGCGCGTGGCAGCCGGTGGCCGCGGCTGAGGCGGCGCCGGGAATCGCGGGCCCGTCAACCGGCCACGTACACCTGCACCCCGGCGGACTTCACGGCGTCGGCCATCTCGGCGGGCAGCGGAGCATCGGTGAACAGCTTGTCGACCTGCCTCAGGTGCCCCTGGCGCACCAGCGCCGGCCGCCCGAACTTGGTGTGATCGGCGGCAAGGAACACGGTGCGCGCATGCTCGATGATGGCCTCCGCCACCGAGACCTCGCGGATGTCGAAGTCGAGCAGGGTGCCGTCGGGCTCGATTCCCGAGGTGCCGATGATGGCGAAATCCACCCGGAACTGCCGGATGAACTGGATGGTCATCTCGCCGACGATGCCCTTGTCCCATGGACGCACGATGCCCCCCGTGACCAGCACCTCGCACTCGGGGAAGTCGCTCATCAGGCTCGCGACATTGAGATTGTTGGTGATCACCCGCAGCCCGCGGCGCCGGCTCAGCGCGCGAGCCACCTCCTCGGTGGTGGTTCCCAGGTTGATGAACAACGAAGCCTGATCGGGAATGTGGCTGGCCACCAGGTCGGCGATGCGCCGCTTCTCCTCGTAGCACATGCGCTTGCGCGAGCTGTAGGCGATGTTCTCGGAGGTCGTGGGCAGGCTGGCTCCGCCATGGTGGCGATGCAGCAGGTTGATCTCGGCGAGGCGATTGACGTCGCGGCGAATCGTCTGCGGAGTCACGCCGAAGTGCTTCGCGAGCTCATCGACGGCGACGAATCCATCCCTTCGAACTCGTTCCAGCAGTTGCTGCTGGCGGGCGTTGAGCCCCATATGCGGATAGGAATTCATTGTCTCGTTGACAGGAATCACCAGGAGCCGTCGCGATGACTGGAGTCTAGCGCCACGGGCGCAGCGAAACGCCCAGACTCCGGCTTGCGCGGCGGTCTCCGCAGGTACCCGCTTCAGCTGCGGCGCCGACGATGCTATATTTTCGTATTCGAACATTGCATGTTCGTTATGATTCGTATCGGAACACTCCAACTGCCTGGCGGGTGCATGCCGCACAACAGCGAATACGACCTCCTGGTCATCGGCGGGGGCATCAACGGCACCGGCATCGCGCGCGACGCCGCAGGGCGCGGCCTTGCGGTGCTGCTGGCCGAGCAGCACGACCTCGCGGCCCATACGTCGTCGTCGAGCACCAAGCTCATCCACGGCGGACTGCGCTACCTCGAATACCGGGAGTTCGGCCTGGTGCGCAAGGCGCTGCAGGAGCGCGAGACCCTGTTGCGCGCCGCGCCGCACATCATGTCGCCGCTGCGCTTCGTCATGCCCCACGTGCCCTCGCTGCGCCCGGCGTGGCTGATCCGCGCCGGGCTTTTCCTCTACGACCATCTGGCCAGTCGCGAGTTCCTGCGCGGCTCGCGGGGTATCGACCTGCGCAGCCATCCGGCGGGCGCGGTGCTGGTCGAAGGCCTGCGGCGCGGTTTCGTCTACTCCGACGGCTGGGTCGACGACGCCCGCCTGGTGGTGCTCAATGCGCTGGACGCCGCCGAGCGGGGCGCCACCATCCGCACGCGCACCGCGCTGGTCGGCGCCACACGCGCCGGCGGCCAATGGCAGGCTCGACTGCAGCAGCCGGGCGGCGCGATCGAGTCGGTCAGCGCGCGCTGCCTGGTCAACGCCACCGGCCCCTGGGTAGGTCGCATGCTGCAGGGCCCGATCGACAGCGGCAGGCCGCCGCATCACGGAGTGCGCCTGGTCAAGGGCAGCCATATCGTGACCCGCAGGCTGTTCGACCACGACCACGCCTACATCTTCCAGAATCCCGACAAGCGCATCATCTTCGCGATTCCCTACGAAGACGACTTCACGTTGATCGGGACCACCGACGTGCCTTACGACGGCGATCCGGCCGCCGTCGCGATCGATGGCGACGAGACGCGCTACCTGTGCGATTCGATCAACCGCTACTTCCGCAGGAAGATCGCACCCGCCGACGCCTGCTGGAGCTACTCGGGCGTGCGCCCGCTGCTCGACGAGGAGGGCACGGCGAATCCCTCCGCGGTCACCCGCGACTACCGCCTGGAATACGAAGCGCCGCAAGGCCAGGCGCCGCTGCTGTCGGTATTCGGCGGCAAGATCACCACCTACCGCAAGCTTTCCGAGGAGGCCGTCGACCTGCTGGGCGCAGCGCTGGGACACGGCGCGCCGGCCTGGACCAGCGGCGCGGTGCTGCCGGGAGGCGACTTCCCGCAAGGCGACTTCGAGGCCTTCGCCCGGGGCTTCGCGCAGGGGCATGGCTGGCTGCCCGAGCGCCTGGCACGGCGCTATGCCCATGCCTATGGCACGCGCGCCGAGCGCATCGTGGCGCAGGCGCGTTCACTGGACGATCTCGGACGCCCTTTCGCCGCCGACCTCTACGAGGCCGAATTGCGCTACCTTCGCCAGGCCGAGTGGGCCCGCTCGGCCCAGGACGTGCTGTGGCGCCGCTCGAAACTGGGCCTGCATGTCGCGCCCGAGGAGCGCGACCGCGTGGCCCGCGACATCGACGCCTGGCTGCAGGCCGAAGGCACGCCCCCGCCCGCGGCCGGCCGGGCACCGTGATGAGCGAGACAGGACACTAGACATGGACGACCAGTACATCCTGGCGCTCGACCAGGGAACCACCAGCTCGCGCGCCTTGCTGTTCGATCGCGGCGGCAGCGTCGTCTCCCGCGCCCAACACGAGTTCGGGCAGGTCTATCCCCGGCCCGGCTGGGTAGAGCACGACCCCTGGGAGATCTGGTCGAGCCAGGTGGGAGTGGCCGCCGAGGCGCTGACGCGGGCGCGCATCGGGGCCGCGCAGGTGGCCGCGATCGGCATCGCCAACCAGCGCGAGACGACCATCGTCTGGAATCGCCAGACGGGGCAGCCGATTCACAACGCCATCGTCTGGCAGGATCGCCGCACCGCGGACTGGTGCGAGCAGCTCGAATCCCGCGGCCTCGGGCAGCTGGTGCGGCGCAAGACCGGGCTGCCGATCGACTCGTACTTCTCCGCGACGAAGATCCGCTGGATCCTCGATCACGTCGAAGGCGCGCGCGCCCTGGCGCGCCAGGGGCGGCTGGCGTTCGGGACCGTCGACAGCTGGCTGCTGTGGAACCTGTCGGGGCGCAGGCTCCACGTCACCGACGTGACCAACGCGTCGCGCACCCTGCTGTTCGATATCCACAAGCTGCAGTGGGACGACGAGCTGCTCGAGATGTTCGACGTCCCGCGCAGCATGCTGCCGACGGTCGTGGCCTCGTCGTCGGTGGTCGGCGCGACCGAGCCGCATCTGCTCGCCAAGGCCATCCCGATCGGCGGCATGGCCGGTGACCAGCACGCCGCGCTGTTCGGGCAGATGTGCACCCGCACGGGCATGGTGAAGAACACCTACGGAACCGGCTGCTTCCTGGTGATGAACACCGGCGACCAGGCGATCGACTCCAGCCACAACCTGTTGACCACGATCGCCTGGCAGGTCGACGGCCGGGTCCAGTACGCGCTGGAGGGCAGCATTTTCATCGCCGGGGCGGTGGTGCAGTGGCTGCGCGACGGCCTGGGCATCATCCGCAGCGCCTCCGAGATCGAGGCGCTGGCGCGCAGCGTGCCGCATTCCGACGGCGTCTACCTGGTGCCGGCGTTCGCCGGCCTCGGGGCCCCGCACTGGAACGCGCGTGCCCGCGGCACGCTGTTCGGGGTCACGCGAGGCACCACGGCGGCGCACGTGGCGCGCGCCGCGCTGGAGTCCATCGCCTTCCAGTCGGTCGACGTGTTGCAGGCCATGCAGGCCGACTCGGGGATTCGCATCGACGAACTTCGCGTGGATGGCGGCGCCTGCGCGAACGACCTGTTGATGCAATTCCAGTGCGACCTGCTCGGCGTCGACGTCGTGCGCCCGCGCATCAGCGAAACCACCGCGCTCGGTGCGGCCTATCTCGCCGGGCTCGCCGTGGGCTACTGGCCGCGGCTCGATGCATTGCGGGGCCAGTGGCAGGTCGACCGGCGCTTCAGCGCGGCGATGGACGCCGCGCAGGTCGCCGGCTCGCTGCGCGGCTGGAGGCGCGCGCTCAGGGCCGCGACCGCGTGGGCGGACGATGGCCAGACCTAGAATATCTCCGGTAATCCTCCGCTGATTTCCGTTCCGGGCCGTGGGGGCGGGGTCGCCGGCCCGACCCGGAAGGCCACCTCCAGTGCGGCGAAGATAATCGAACGGCGGATCGGATAAAACCGAGGCCGCGTGCCGCTCCGGGTATTTCCCGGAGATGGCAAGTCGGCATGCGCCGATGAAAAGGTGCGTGCGGACTCGTGCCGGAATTTATCGCGGAAATGCTGGAAGCATCCGTCGTTCCGTCTGCGACCCGCGATCGCCGAGGATAAAGCGCCGCGCAGAAACCAGGGTACGCGGGGATCGCGCCGGATCGATCGCGACAGGTGGCGAATCCCTGCCACCGCCATCCCTTCGGGTAGAATTCCAGGCAACCTGGGCCAGCGTCGCGATGCCGCGGTTGACGCAACCATGAAACCACCATCGGAATTCCAGCCCATCGCGCTGTCCCGGGCGATCGACGAGGTCGCTTCCCAGATTCGCCAATTGATCGCCCAGGGCCGACTGCGGCCGGGCGACCGGCTGCCGCCGGAGCGCGAACTCGCGGCGCGCCTGCAAGTCAGTCGAAATACCCTGCGCGAAGCCCTGCGCGCACTCGAGCACGTCGGGATTCTCGTGCTCAAGAAGGGTGCGACCGGCGGTGCTTTCATCCTGCCCGGCAGTTCGGATGCGGTGGTCAATGGTTTTCGCGACCTCTATTTTCTGGGCGCGATCACCCCGCTGGAACTGACGGACGCGCGCGTGTGGATCAGCGAGGTCGTCGTGCGCGTGGCATGCGAGCGCGCCACCGAGGAGGATTTCGCGGCGCTCGAGGCGAATATCGAGGCGATGGCCCGCGCGAATTCGGAGCAGCAGTTCGAGACCCGTCAGTTGCTGAATCGGCAATTCCACCTGATTCTCGCGCGCTCCACGCGCAATCCCATCGTGTCGAGCATGATGGAGGCGATCATGGCGGTGATGGGGGAATTCATACGGCGCATCGGCTATCGCGAGAACAGTTTCACGCTGCCGTCGCGTCGGCGTTTCATCGCCCACCTGCGGCGGCGGGATTTCGATGCGGCGTCGCGCGAGATGACGGCCTTCCTGGAGCGCCTGCACAAGATCTACCTGAGCCAGTGGAAGCGCCAGGGGGCGCAGCCTGGCGCCGAAGGCGTGCTGCCCGACGCGGCGCAGGCGCGCTCGGCCCCCGGTGATCGCGGAACGCTCTGAGCCCGGCGGCCCGGCTGGCCGGGCTCAAGGCGTATAGCCGAAGCCTTCCCCCAGGCGCGCGCGCAGGAAGGGTTCGGCCGCCGAGCGCCACGGTGCGGCGCTCGGTTTGGTGATCGAGACGGCGCGCAGCATGTAGTTCGCCGGCTGCGGGGGCAGCGACGGTGGCGTCTGGCCCCTGGCCATCGCGTTCAGGGCTTGCAGCAGGAAGCGCCGGGTGTGCGCGATTCCGGTGTCGCTGGTTCCCAGGTGTTCGCGGCTGCGATCGTAGATCGGGGCCACGCCCGACTGCGCGGCCGCGTCCTGGATCCACAGCCCCGGCAAGCCCGAGTTGTAGCGTCCCGAGCGGCCCTGCGCGGCGTAATCGAAGCCGTAGGCGTTGGCCCGCTGGAAGCGGCTCCAGTAGTTGTGGAAGGGCTCGCAGACGGCGCGCGCTTCGAAGGAGTCGTCGGACGGGTGGCCGGACTGGCGGCCTGCGTGCCCCTGGCGGAACACCTGGAGCGATTTGTCGTACATGGGCTGCGACGGGTGGTAGGAGAACATCAGGCACAGCGTGTTCTCGTCGTCGATCGGCACCCAGGCGTGGCCGCTGAGTTCCGGGTATTGCGATTGCGGGGGCACCAGCGTCCAGAACGGCGCGAGGAACTGGTTCACCCGCACGTAATCGTTCGCATCGTCGGCGCGCCGCAGCGCGGCGATGCTGACTCCCGCGTCATGCACGTGGCACTCGAAGCGCGGCGCCCGATCGGCGGCCTGGCGCCACTGGTTGATCGTGCCCGAGGAGTCGGTCCTGCCGTGCAGGATCGCCGCGTGCGCGGAGTCGATCTCTCCTTCCAGGGCCTGCAGCCAGTTGCACTCCTGCACGCGCAGCGACAGCGCCAGCTGTGGCTGCGGGACCAGGTTCCACTCCAGTTCCGGCAGCTCCGGCATGTCGGCCGAGGGCCCCATGTAGGTCCACAGCACACCGTTGCGCTCGCGCACCGGATACGCCTTGATGCGGACATGGCCCAGCATCGGCGTGCCTGCCGGCTCGGCGGGCATGTCCAGGCAGCTTCCGTCGGCATGGAACTTCCAGCCGTGGTAGACGCAGCGCAGTCCGTCGTCCTCGTTGCGCCCGAACATCAGCGGGGCGCCTCGATGCGGGCACGCATGGTCGACCAGGCCGATGCTGCCCTGCCCGGTGCGAAACGCCACCAGGTCCTCGCCCAGCAGCCGAACCCGGTAGGGTTGGCCGTCGGGGGCCAGGTCCCGTCCCGGCAGGAAGGGGATCCAGTGGCGACGCATGAACTCGCCCATCGGCGTGCCCGGCCCCACGCGAACCAGCCTTTCATTGTCCTCTCGTGTCAGCATGGCGATTCCTGCCGATTGTTCAAAGGTCCTACCAATGATGCATTCTCGGATTCTCATGTTAGGATGTCAAGCATCAATGGTTCAACCAAACGATGGTTGCATGGCGCCTCGATGCCCGGACACGGACCCATGACCGACTCCCTGCTTCTTCGTGTGACGCGGATTCGCCGCGAGGCTCCCGAGGTGCTGAGCTTCGAACTGTGCGACCGACTGGGCCGCGAGCTGCCCGCCTACGAGCCGGGGGCGCACCTGGACATCGATCTGCCGAACGGTCTGCGCAGGAGCTATTCGCTGCTGGATGACTCCCGCGGGCAGCGTTGCGGCGTCTATTCGATCGCCGTCCGGCGCGAGGCGTCGAGCCGAGGAGCCAGCGCCTGGTTCCACGACGCGGCCCGCGTCGGCGCGACCTTGCGCGCCGGACTCCCGCGCAGCGGCTTCGAGCTCGCCGACTCGTCCGGGCATGCGCTGCTCGTCGCCGGCGGAATCGGCATCACGCCCATGCTCTCGATGCTTGCGGCCCGCACCAGGCTGGCACGCTCGTGGGAGTTGCACTACAGCTATCCAACGCGGCGGCAGGCGGCGTTCGTCGGCCGCCTGCGCGAGTTGCAGGCGTGCAGCGGCGGGCTCGGCCGGCTGGCCTTGCATGCCAGCCGGGAGCGCCATTCCCGCCTGGACGTCGGGGCCCTGCTGAAGGATCTTGCGCCGCAGGCGCATGCCTACTGTTGCGGCCCCGCCGGCCTGATCGACGGCTTCGTCGCCGCCGCTGCGGGGCGTGCGGCCGATACCGTGCACGTCGAGCGCTTCCAGGCCGAGCCCAGCGCCGCCGCCGGTGGCTTCGAGGTGGAACTGGCGCGAAGCGGCCGCCGCATCCCGGTGGCGCCCGGCTCGAGCCTGCTCGATGCCCTGCTCGACGCCGGGGTGGGATTGAACTTCTCGTGCACCCAGGGGGTGTGCGGGACTTGCCGGATCGGCGTGCTGGCGGGCATCCCGGACCACCGCGACAGTTGCCTGACGCAAGACGAAAGAGACGCGAACGACGTGGTGATCGCCTGCTGTTCGGGCGCGCGTTCGGCCAGCCTGGTGCTCGACCTCTGAGAGCTTTCCGACCTTGTGAACCCAGGCCATCCCGATCCCCCAGGAGACTGCCCGTGATCGACTCCCTGTGCACCGAATTCCCCGAGCAGCCCGCAAGGGACCCGGCGCTGCCGCTGGCTCTCCAGGGCGTGCGCATCGTCGACTTTTCGCACTTCCTGGCCGGGCCCCTGGCGACGATGATCCTGGCCGACATGGGCGCGCAAGTGATCAAGATCGAGGCTCCCGGGCGCGGCGACGACCTGCGGCAGTACCCGCCCTTCGACCCCGGCGTCGGGCTCGGCGCGCCGTTCGCATGGGCCAATCGCAGCAAGTCCAGTGTCGCGCTCGACTTGAAAAGCCAGGCGGGCCGCGACCTGGCGATGCGGCTGATCGAGCAGGCCGATGTGGTGGTGGAGAACTTTTCCACCGGCGTGATGCAGCGCCTGGGACTGGACTACGAGGCGTGTCGCGAGCGCAATGCGCGGCTGATCTACTGCTCGGTGTCGGCCTACGGGCGCGACGGGGAATTCGCGGATCGCCTGGGCTTCGACCCTGTGGCGCAGGCCGAGAGCGGATTCGTGTCCATGAACGGCTACGCCGATCGCGAGGGCGTGCGCGCGGCGTCGCCGGTCATGGACATCAGCACCGCGCTGATGACGGCCAACGCGATCCTGGGCGCGCTGTTCGCTCGCGTTCGGCACGGCTTCGGCCAATCGATCGAGGTGGCCCTGTTCGACACCGCGGTGATGATGACCGGATGGGCGCCGCTGCAGCACCTGTTCTCGGGGCGGGACATCGGGCGCCACGCGAACACCAGCCCCGACACCGCTCCGTCCGGGGTGTTCCGGGCCTCCGACTGCAGCTTCTACCTGAACTGCGGCAACAGCAAGATCTTCCAGCGCCTGGCGTCCGAGGTGATCGAGCGTCCCGACGTCGCGCAGGATCCGCGCTACGCCACGCCGAGGGACCGGGTCGCCCATCGCGACGAACTCTTCGCGCTGTTCGGCGACGCCTTCGCGCGCCAGCCCTGGCCCTATTGGCAGCAGCGGATGCGTAGCGCCGGAGTGCCGTGCGGATTGGTACGCACGGTCGCCGAGGCCATCCGTTCACCCGAGGCGCGAGCCCGCGGCCTGGTCAGCCGGGTCAGGGACTCCCGAGGCGAGTGGGTTCCCCACGTCGCGTCGCCCATCCGCTACGAACGCACGCCGCTGGCGCGGCCGCGCGCCGCGCCGAGCGTGGGCGAGCACACCCGGCAGGTCCTGGGCGAGGTGCTCGGCCTCGACGAGACGGCCCTCGCCGAGTTGGAGGCCGCGGGAGCCTTCGGTGCCGCGGCGCCGGCCGAGGCGGCGCGGTGAGCCGGCACCCCGCGGCGCCCGAGCCGACGCTGCGGGGCCGCACGGCCATCGTCGGCATCGGCGAGAGCGACTTCACGCGCCACGGGCGCGCCGAAGAAGCCGAGTTCAAGTTGCTGCTGCGCGCGGTGCTCGCCGCGTGCGCCGACGCCGGGCTGGATCCGCGGGACATCGATGGCTTCGCTTCCTTCGGCAGCGAGCGCAACGAACCGGCGCGGCTGGCCAGCGCGCTGGGGGTGCGTCGGCTGCGCGCCACGCCTTTGCAGTGGGGCGGTGGCGGCGGCGGATGTTGCGCTGCGGTGGCCAACGCGGCCGCCGCGATCGCCAGCGGCATGGCCCGTTGCGTGGTGGTGTACAGGGCGCTGGCGCAGGGCCAGTCGGGGCGCTTCGGCCAGGGGCCGCAGGCCGCCACGGCCGATGGCGAACGCGCCTACCTGGACCCCTACGGCGTGACCGCGCCGCCGCAGCGCTTCGCGATGCAGTTCCAGCGCTTCGTGCACGAGCATCGGGTCCAGCCGGCCGCGCTGCGGGCCATCGCGCTGGCCAGCTACCGCCATGCCCAGTCGAATCCGCGCGCCCTCATGCACGGGCGCCCGCTGGATGCGCACGCCTACGACACGGCGCGCTGGATCACCGAGCCTCTGCGACTGTTCGACTGCTGCGTCGAGAGCGACGGCGCCGCAGCGGTGGTGCTGGTCGCCGCCGAGCGTGTGCAGGAGTTCGCAGCGCAGCCCGCGTATGTGCTGGGGGCTGCCTGCGGCGCCTCCTTCCGGGCCGCCGCGACGGCCCACAACGACCCCGGATACGGCAGCGCCGGCCAGCGGGAACTGGCTCGCGACCTGTATGCGATGGCCGGGCTGGGAAGCCGCGATGTCGGGGTGGTGCAGAGCTACGCCAACTTCACGCCGGCCGTCGCCATGTCGCTGCTCGACCACGGCTTCTTCGAGCCCGAGCAGATCAACGAATTCCTCACGTTGGAGCGACTCAGCGCGCCCGGCGGCGATCTGCCGCTGAACACGGCGGGAGGGCACCTGGCGCAGTGCTACCTGCAAGGCCTCGAACTCGTCGTCGAGGCCGTGCGGCAAGTGCGGGGGCAGTCCTGCAACCAGGCCGCGCGCAGCGACGTCGCGCTGGTCATCGGCGCCCCGGCCGTGGTTCCGAGCAGCAATCTGATGCTGGGCTCGAGGAGGACGCTGTGAGCATGCCAGCCGCCGAAACCTATCTTCCCGAGGGGCTGCCTGCGCCGGGCCTGGGCGCGACCGACTGTGCCGCGCCGTTCTGGGCAGGCCTCGCGCAACGACGCCTGCTGGTCCAGCGATGCCCGGTCTGCGCGACCTGGCAGGCAGGAGCCGAGTGGATCTGCCACGCCTGCCACGCCTTCGATCCGGTGTGGACCGAGGTCGTTGCGCGCGGCCGGGTCCACAGCTGGGAGCGAGTGTGGCAGGCCTCGCACCCGCTGCTGCGCGAGCGGGTTCCGTACCTGGTCGTGCTGGTCGAGCTGGCCGAGGCCAGGCCGGCACGGCTGGTCGGCAACCTGCTCGGCGACGCGCTGCAACCGGTGCGCATCGGCATGGCCGTGCAAGGCGTGTTCGAACAGCACCTGCAAGGCGACCGCGCGTACGGACTGCTGCAGTGGCGCGCGATGGAGGAATCGGAATGACTGCGATGGCGGAATCGGACAGAGTCGGCGCGGGCCCGTTGCGCGGCCTGCGGGTGCTGGAATTCGCCGGGATCGGGCCGGCTCCCTTTGCCTGCATGGTCCTTTCGGACATGGGAGCCGACGTGGTCCGGATCGAAAGGCCCGATGCCGAAGCGGCGGATCCGCGCACGGCCACCAGCCGCGGCCGCACCACCGCGCGGCTGGACCTCAAGCGCGATGTCGACCGCGACGCGGCTCGCGATCTGGCCGCCTGCGCCGATGTGCTGGTCGAGGGCTTCCGCCCGGGTGTCATGGAGCGGCTCGGACTCGGTCCGCAGGACCTGCAGGCGATCAACCCCAGGTTGATCTTCGCGCGGATGACCGGTTGGGGGCAGCACGGGCCGCTGGCGCAAGCTGCCGGGCACGACATCAACTACATCGCGATCAGCGGTGCGCTCGACGCCATCGGCCCCGCCGACTCGGCTCCGGTGGTGCCGCTGAACCTGGTGGGCGACTACGGAGCAGGGGCCATGTTCCTGGTCAGCGGCGTACTGGCCGCGCTGTTCGAGCGCCAGCGCTCGGGCAAGGGCCAGGTGCTCGACGTGGCCATCAGCGATGCCACGCTGCTGCTGATGGCTCCCTTCTTCTCCTGGGCCGCGCGGGGCCAGTGGCGGCAGGGTCGAGCCGGCAACCTGCTGGACGGCGGCGCACCCCATTACGCGACCTACCGCACATCCGATGGCGGCTACGTCGCGATCGGGGCGCTGGAGCCCAAGTTCTTCCGTGAATTGTGCCGACGCATCGGCTTGCCCGGCCATCTGCACGAGGCCCAGGCCGACCCGCGGCGCTGGCCGGAACTGCGCGAGGCCATCCAGGCGGCGGTGGCGCAGCGCTCGCGCGCCGAATGGCAGGAACTGCTCGAGTCCACCGATGCCTGCGTCGCCCCCGTGCTGTCGCTCGGCGAGGTCGCTGCCCATCCGCATCACACGGCGCGCGGCAGCTTCGTCGACGTGGCAGGAAGCCCGCAGCCGGCACCGGTGCCGCGCTTCTCGCGAACGCCGTGCGCCGACCCCGTCGCGGCGGGCGCGCAGGCCGAGGATGCGGCGAGCGTGCGCAGGCGCTGGGCGCAGGCCGGGCAGGCCCGATCCGCGAAGGGTCGAGCCGCGGATTCCGTACGACAGGAGGACGACACGCGATAGACCGACAGGACGCAAAGACCGCTGTTTGTGGAAACACCAGGAAGGAACACGGATTCATCACCCGACGAGGAGACAGACATGAAATTCAAGATGTTCGCGTGCGCGGCGCTGTGCGCGCTGGCAACCCAGGCAGCCCATGCCGCGGTCGACGTGGGGGTTCTGCTGTGTCTGACCGGACCGGCCGCATCGATCGGAATCGCCGAGCAACGAGCGATGGAGCTGCTACCCACGACCGTCGCCGGACAGAAGATCCACTACATCTTCATGGATACGGGAGCCGATCCGACCAAGACGGTGACCGATGCCAAGCGCCTGATCGACTCCGACAAGGTGGTGGCGATCATCGGCCCCTCGCTGACTCCGGACGGGCTGGCGATCATCGACGTGGTCGGTTCCAAGTCGGTACCGAATATTTCGCTGGCTGCCGGAGCCAACATCGCCAGCCCGGTGCAGGGGCCGCGGGAGTGGGTGTTCAGCGTCGCCCAATCGACCGCGCTGATGGCCAGGCGCGTGGTCGATGACATGGCTTCGCGCAAGATCCACAGCGTGGCGTTCATCGGGTTGAACCAGGCCTATGGCGATGAATGGTGGAAGGCGTTCTCGCGGGACGCCAAGGCGGCCGGGATCCACGTCGTCGGTCAGGAACGCTACAGCCCGGCGAGCACCTCGGTGCTTGGGCAGGCCCTGCACATCGTTGCGGCGAAGCCCGAGGCCGTGCTGATCGCGGCGGCCGGCACCACCGGGGTCCTGCCCGAGAAGACCCTTCGCCAGGTCGGATTCAAAGGCCAGTTCTACCAGACCCACGGCGTGGCCAACCCGGCGTTCCTGCATCTGTGCGGAAAGACCTGCGACGGTACGCTGCTTCCCGTGGCCCCCGGACTCGTCGCCCGGCAGTTGAGCACCGACAACCCCGCGCGCGCTGAAGGGCTCCGGTGCACGAGGGCCTACGAGGCCAAGTACGGCAAGGGATCGGTCTCCGAGTTCACGGTCGCTGCGTGGGATGCCGGCGTACTGTTCGACCACGCGCTCGCGGCTGCGCTGCAGCATGCGAAGCCGACGAATCTCGTGGCCTTCCGCGGCGCGCTGCGAGATGCCATCGAGGGCCTGCACGACATCCACGCCGCCGACGGGGTGTACGACATGAGCAGCACCAACCACAACGGCCTCGACGACCGGGCGGTGGTCATGGTGCGAATCGAGGACGAAACCTGGAAGCTGGTGAAGTAGGTCCTCGGCGGGACCTGCGCGTCGGCTCTGCAGGCGGGCCGACGCCCGGGCCGATCTACGCGCTGCCGGCGGCCGCGGCCAGCCGCCCGGCGCCGCCGCGGATGCGCAGCACCAGCACGGCGGCCACCAGTCCCAGCACGCCGAAGGCCATGGTGGACACGGTGTAGGTGCCGAAGGTGCTGCGCAGGATCCCGCCGGTCAGCGCGGCGAAGGCCGCGCCGATCTGGTGGCCGGCGACGATCCAGCCGAACACGATGGGCGCCTCCCGGCTGCCGAACACGTCGTGGGTGAGGCGAACGGTCGGCGGCACGGTGGCCACCCAGTCCAGCCCGTAGAACAAGGCGAACACCGACAGGCCGACCTGGCCCAGCCCGAAGGAATAGGGCAGGTAGACGAGCGCCAGGCCGCGCAGCGAGTAATAGCAGAACAGCAGCACGCGACTGTTGAGGCGATCGGACAGCCAGCCCGACAGCGTCGTGCCCACCAGGTCGAGCGCGCCCATGCTGGCGAGCAGGCCGGCGCCTTGCACCGGCGACAGGCCGTGGTCGCCGCACATGGAGATGAAAAAGGTCCCGATGAACCCGTTGGTCGTCGCGCCGCAGATGAAAAAACTGAAGAACAGCAGCCAGAAGTCGCGCACCTTCGCCGCCCGGCCGAGCGCCCCGAACGCCATGGCCACCGGGTGGCTCCTCGCCACCTCGGCCTGGGCGGGTGCGTCGGCGGCTTCGCCGAAGCGTCGCAGGCCCAGCGTCGCCGGCTGCTCGGGCATGAGCCAGTACACCAGCGGGATCACCAGCGCGGCGCCGCCGGCCACGGTCCAGATGACCGGGCGCCAGCCGAGATGCTCGACCACATAGGCCAGCAGCGGCAGGAAGACCAGTTGCCCGGTCGCGGAACTGGCGGTGAGCAATCCCATCGCCAGGCCGCGCCGCGCGACGAACCAGCGGTTGACCACCACCGCGCCCAGGGTCATCGCGGTCACCCCGGTGGTGCTGCCGACCACCAGCCCCCAGACCAGCCACATCTGCCAGCTGTGTCGCATCACGCCGGACCACGCCACCGCGGCGGCCAGTGCGACCAGCGCGCCCAGCACGGTCTTGCGCAAGCCGAAATGCTGCATCGCCGCGGCGGCGAAGGGCCCCATCAGGCCGAACAACGCCAGGTTGAGCGACAAGGCGCCGGAAATGCTGGCCAGGTGCCAGCCGAACGCCTGCTGCAGCGGCACCAGCATCACGCTGGGGGCGGCGCGCGTTCCGGCCGTGATCAGCATCACCAGGAAGGTCACCGCGAGGACCACCCAGGCGTAGTGGACGCGCAGGCGGCCGGGGATGGCGCGGGCACGCATGGGGCGATCAGTCGTGCTTGCAGCGCTCGGCGTGCCGCAGCGGGCTGCGCGAGCCCTGCGCGGGCGCAGGCGGAACGGGGGCTGTCGATTCGATGTCGATCGGCTTCATCGTGGCGGGAGCGAGCACAACGCAGGCTGCGGGCATACCGCATGTCCGTACAGTAGCGTAACAGCAAGCAACCTTCCGGCTTGCACCAGCCATGAGGTGCCGGCGTCGGCGTCCCGCGCGCGCAGCGAACGGGCGATCGCGCGCGGATCGTCCCGGGTGAACACGCCGGCCTGCGGGTCGAGCGCGAAGCGGCCGCGGGCCACTTCCCGCGACCAGCAGCGAGGCTTCGCGCGCGCGGGTGGGTGCACGGGCCCTTCAGGCACCGCGGGATCTCGAGGCGGAGCCATCGCCGAGTCCGGTGGCCGGCGCCTCCCGCGGACGCCGCGAGACCGGGTGTCCGCGCGTCGCGGCCGGCGTGGGCACGCAAGTCCGGGCCGAGCGCCGGGGGATGGCGGTGCGTCCACCCCGCGGCGCTGCGCCTGTACCGCGGATGAGGCATTCGCCGGCCCCTTGTTACCATGACTCGGGCATCTGCGTCCATCGGCAAGCCGGTGTCTCGACCGGGGCTGCCGCAGGCGCTCCTGGCAGGATCGCCCACCGACCCATCGAAGGAATGGTCATGCCCAGCCCGCCTGCCAACGCATCGCTGTTGAACCTGCTGGGCATTCGCAAGCCCATCGTGCAGGCACCGATGGCAGGGGTCAGCACGCCCGAGATGGCAGCCGCCGTGAGCAACGCGGGCGCGCTGGGGTCGCTCGGGGTCGGCGCGATGACCGCCCAGCAGGCTCGCGAAGCGATCCGCGCGACCCGCGAGCTCACGCGCGCGCCTTTCCAGGTCAATGTGTTCTGCCACGCGCCCGCGCGCAGGGACGAGGCGGCCGAGCGACGCTGGCTGCAGTGGCTGGCACCGTGGTTCGCGCGCTTCGGGGCCACTCCCCCGCAAGGCTTGCGCGAGATCTACACCAGCTTCGTCGCCGATCGCGCGATGCAGGACGTCCTGCTCGAGGAGCGCCCAGCGGTGGTCAGCTTCCACTTCGGACTTCCGCCGCGCCCTGTGATCGAGGCACTCAGGGGGGCGGGAAGCCGGCTGATGGCCACGGTGACCGATCTGCGCGAGGCCGCGCTGGCCGAGCAAGCCGGCATCGACGTGCTGGTGGCGCAGGGCATCGAGGCCGGAGGCCATCGCGGGGTCTTCGATCCCGATGCGCCGGACGAGGGCCTGGGGGTGCTGGCGCTGACGCGCATGCTGGTGCGTCGCTTGAGCCTGCCGGTGGTCGCTGCCGGCGGCATCATGGACGGCGCCGGGATCGCCGCCGCGCTCGCGCTGGGGGCCCAGGCCGCCCAGTTGGGAACGGCCTTCGTCGCCTGCCCCGAATCGGCCGCAGACAGCGGCTACCGCGCGGCGCTGCTCGGCGAGGCGGCGCGGCACACCGTGCTCACGACCGCGATCTCGGGTCGGCCGGCGCGCAGCCTGGCCAACCGCATGACCCGACTCGGACAGGCCGGCGACCGGCCCGCGCTGCCGGACTATCCGGTGGCTTACGACGCCGCCAAGGCGCTGCATGCGGCGGCCAAGGCGCAGGGGGACTACGGCTTCGGCGCGCAGTGGGCCGGCCAGGCCGCTGCGCTGGCGCGCCCGCTCGCGGCGGCCGATCTGGTGGCTCGACTCGACCGCGAACTGCGGGAAATCGCACCGAGCTAGTCGCGATCGAGGAAATTTCTCTCGGGAGCCATTCGCATCCCGCTGGATCACGCATGGAACGCGGGGTCCGACTCAGCGAGTCTTCCCGAATCCGAACCAAGTCCTCCTGGGTTTCGGCGAAGGGACTTCGGATCCCCCGGCAAGTTGGCGCCACCTCTCGAGCTTGTTTCGACCGGGTACCGGAAACTGCTCGCCCAGCCTCGCCTGCAGGGTCTCCAGGGTCGCGATGGCCTGCCCGAACGACTCCAGCGCCGCGGCCTGATCGCCCTGGCCGCGAAGCGCGCTGCCTCGGTTGCCATACGCGTTCGCCAGGCTGTCCTGCATGTCCGGCGTGAACTGCTCGCCCAGACGCGCCCGCAGCGCCTCCCCGATCGCGATCGCCCGCCCGAACGCCTGCAGCGCCGCGGCCCGGTCTCCGAGGCCGGACAGCTCGACGCCTTGGCTGTTATGGACGTTGGCCAGGCTGTCCTGCATGTCGGGCGTGAACTGCTCGCCCAGACGCGCCTGCAGCGCCTCCCCGATCGCGATCGCCCGCCCGTACGCCTGCAGCGCCGCAGCCCGGTCTCCCAGGCCGGACAGCGCGACGCCTCGGCTGTTGT
>JAKBBQ010000048.1 GCA_021808405.1 Pseudomonadota bacterium
CGCCGACCGCGTGGTCCTCGAAGGCCCCGACGGCAGCCCCTTGCCGGCTGCGCGCCAGCAACGCGAGCCGCCGCCGGCTGGCAGCGCATCGCACGCTGCCGCGGCGCCGCCGGCCTCGGCCCCGCGTGCCGCGCCGAGCGCTGGCGTCGCTGCGGACCCCGGCGCTTCCTCGACCCGCGCAGCGGCCTCGGCAGCTGCCGCTTCGGCGACGCAGGGCGCGACCGCGGCCGGGTCTGCGCCCGCCACGTCGCCCGCCCCGTCGCCCGCCTCTGCGCCCGCCTCTGCGCCCACCTCTGCGCCTGCGCGGTCGCCTGCGCAGTCGCCTGCGTCGGCGGCCGCGGCGCAGGCGCGCCAGACTCGGCTGTGCCTGCGCATCGGACCCTACGACTCCGCTCCCGACGCCAAGCTGGGTGCCGCACTGCGCGCCGCCGGCCTGCAAGCGCTGGCCAGGAGCTACCCGCTGCCGGCGCAGTGGATGGTGCTGATGGGGCCCTACTCCGACCCGGCAGCGATGCAGCGCAAGCTCGCGCAGCTGCGCCAGCTGGCGCTGCCGGCCGGCAGTTTCATCCCGGTCGGCCAGCGCCCGCGCTACATGCCCGGGATTTCACTCGGGGTCTTCGACCAGCGCGAGCAGGCTCTGCAGCAGCTCGCCCACCTGCAGGCGCGCGGTGTGCAGACCGCCCATGTCGTGCAGCGCAACCTGGGGATCCAGGGCTCCTACTGGGTGCTGCCGGCGCTCGACCCGCAGCAGGCGCGGCGCCTGCGTTCGCTGCCCGCGCTGCAGGCCGCCGACCGCCACCCGCGGCCCTGCCCGGGTTGATCCGCCCGCGTCGGCCGCCGTGGCAGGCCGTCAGGGTTGCTCCAGCCAGCGCTGTGCCAGGTGCACGAAAAAGCTGGCTCCCAGCGGCAGGATGTCGTCGTTGAAGTCGTAGCTGGCGTTGTGCAGGGTGCAGGGGCCCGCGCCATGGCCGCTGTCGCGGTGCTCCCCGCCGCCGTTGCCGATGATCACGTAGGCGCCCGGGCGCTGCTGCAGCATGTACGAGAAATCCTCGGCGCCCATCGAGGGCTCGAAAGGCAGCACGCCATCGGCGCCGACCAGGTCGACCAGCACGCGGCGTGCGAACTCGGTCTGCGCCGCGTGGTTCACCGTCGGCGGGTAGTTGCGACGGAACTCGAAGTCGCAGCTCAGCCCGAAGGCCTGCGCGGTGTGGGTGGCGATGCGCCGCATGTTGGCCTCGATGAGGTCGAGCAGCGGGGTGCCGAAGGTGCGCACCGTACCCTGCAGTTCGACGGCGTCGGGGATCACGTTGGTGGCCTCTCCGCCATGCACCATGGTCACCGACACCACCCCCGCCTCCAGCGGGTTCTTGTTGCGGCTGACCACGCTTTGCAGCGCCAGCACGATCTGACAGGCCACCGGCACCGGGTCGAGCCCCAGGTGGGGCATCGCCGCATGCGAACCCTTGCCCCGCACGACCAGCCGGAATTCGTTGCTCGACGCCATCACCGGTCCGCTGCTGAGGGCGAACTGGCCGGCCGGAATGCCCGGCCAGTTGTGCATCGCGAACACGGCGTCGACCGGGAATCGCTCGAACAACCCGTCGCGCAGCATTTCCCGCGCCCCGCCGCCGCCTTCCTCGGCGGGCTGGAAGATGCACACCACCCTGCCGCCGAAGTCGCGCTCGCGGCAGAGCTGGCGCGCTGCCGCCAGCAGCATCGCGGTATGGCCGTCATGGCCGCAGGCGTGCATTTTCCCGGGGTTGCGGCTGGCATGGTCGAAGCTGTTCTTCTCGGTCACCGGCAGCGCGTCGATGTCGGCGCGCAACCCGATCGAACGAGTCCCCGGCAGGCGGCCCTCGATCACCCCGACCACCCCGGTACGCCCGAGGCCGCGGTGCACCTCGACCCCCCAGCGCTGGAGTTGCTCGGCGATCTTGTCCGAGGTGCGGGTCTCCTCGAAGCACAACTCCGGGTGGGCGTGGAGATCTCTCCGGATATGCCGAAAAAGTGCCGCTTCCGCGACAATCGAGTCGATGATCTGCATGGTGCCTGGTCTCCTCGCAGGACTTTTGACGTATGGATTGTCTCCCAAGCGGCGCCGGACGGTGGCGCCGCTGTAGACTGCGCAGGCCATGAACCCTGCCGCACCCGCCCAGCCGCGCGTCGACGCCGGCGGCACCCGCCTGGTGCGCGCGGCCTGCCCGCATGACTGCCCGGACACCTGCGCGATGCTGGTCAGCGTGCAGGGCGGCGTGGCCGTGCAGGTGCGCGGCGACCCCGCGCACCCGACCACCGCCGGCGTGCTGTGCACCAAGGTGTCGCGCTACCTCGAGCGCACCTACCACCCGCAGCGCGTGCTGCAGCCGCTGCGCCGCTGCGGGCCGAAGGGCAGCGGCGCATTCGAGGCGGTTTCGTGGGACGCGGCGCTGGACGACATCGCGGCCCGGCTGCGCGCGCTGGCGCAAGTCGACCCGCAGGCGATCGTCCCCTACAGCTACGCCGGCACCATGGGCCTGGTGCAGGGCGAGGCGATGGCGGCGCGGCTGTTCCACCGACTGGGGGCGAGCCGGCTCGACCGGACGATCTGCGCCAGTGCGGGAGCCGAGGGGCTGCGCCAGGTGCTCGGCGGCCTGGTCGGAATGGACGTCGAGCAGTTCGCCCACAGTCGCCTGATCCTCATCTGGGGCAGCAACAGCATCACCAGCAATCTGCACTTCTGGTCGCTGGCGCAGCAGGCCAAGCGCGCCGGCGCGACCCTGGTGTGCATCGACCCCTGGCGCAACGACACCGCCAGGCGATGCCACCTGCACCTGCAGCTGCGTCCCGGCACCGACGCGGCGCTGGCCTGGGGCCTGATGGGCGAGCTGGTGCGCAACGACTGGCTGGACCACGACTACATCCGCGACCATACGCTGGGCTTCGAGCAGCTGCGCGAGCGCGCGCTGCAATGGACGCCCGAGCGCGCCGCGCGGGTCTGCGGACTCCAGGCGCAGCAGGTGCGCGAACTGGCGGCGCTGTTCGGGCGCACTGCGGCCGCCGCGATCCGGGTGAACTACGGCCTGCAGCGGGTGCGCGGCGGGGGCAACGCGGTCCGCGCGATCGCCTGCCTGCCGGCGCTCACCGGAGCCTGGCGCGAGCCGGCCGGAGGCCTGCTGCTGTCGAGTTCCGGGCATTTCGCGGTGGCGCGCGACGCGCTGGAACGCCCCGACCTGCTCGGCGGGCGGCGTCCGCGGATCATCAACATGTCGACCATCGGCGACGCCCTGCTGCACCCCGGCGGCGGCGACTTCGGCCCGCGCATCGACTCGCTGGTGGTCTACAACAGCAACCCCGCGGTGGTGGCGCCGGAGTCGGGCAAGGTGTTGCGCGGGCTGCGTCGCGACGACCTGTTCACCGTGGTGCTGGAGCACTTCCGCACCGACACCGCCGATCTGGCCGATTACATCCTGCCGGCGACGACCCAGCTCGAGCATCTGGACCTGCTGAAGGCCTACGGCCATCGCTACTGGGTGGCCAACGAGCCGGCCATCGCGCCGCTCGGCCAGGCACGGCCGAATTCGCAGATCTTCCGCGACCTGGCGTCCCGCCTGGGCTACGCCGACGCCTGCTTCGGCGACAGCGACGAGGACCTGGCCGCGCAGGCACTGGCCGACGATCCGCGCAACGCCGGGCTGGATTTCGCCACGCTGCGCAGGCAGGGCTGGGGCAAGCTGGCGGTACCCGACGCACCGTTCGCCCACGGCGCCTTTCCGACGCCCAGCGGACGCTGCCAGTTCGTCTACCCGCCCGACGCGCAGGCCGGTCGCGACCCCCTGCCTCAGGTGATCCTGCCCTACGAATGCGCGCAGACCCAGCCCGAGCTGGCGGCGCGCTACCCGCTGGCGCTGCTGTCGCCGCCAGCGCGGCATTTCCTCAACTCCAGCTTTGCCAATGTCGAGTCGCTGCGCCGCAGCGAGGCCGAGCCGCGGCTGCTGCTGCACCCGCGCGACGCCGCGGCGCGGGCCATCGCGCAGGGCGAGCGCGTCCGGCTGTTCAACGACCGCGGCGAGATGCTGGCGCGCTGCCATGTCACCGACGATACCCGCGAGGGCCAGGTGGTGAGCCTGGGGCTGTGGTGGCGCAAGCTGGCGCCCGACGGGCGCGGGGTCAACGACCTCACGCACCAGCGCTTGACCGACCTGGGCGCCGGGCCCTGCTTCTACGACTGCCTGGTGCAGGTCGAGCCGGCGCGCTGACGCCGACGGCGCGCGGCGGCGCGGCTCAGGCGCCGATGCGCTGCAGCGAGCGCAGGAACGCCTGCGCGTTCTCCTCGCCGACCACGCGGCCGATCTCGCGGCCGTCGCGGAAGAAGATGATGCCCGGCGGGCCGAACAGCTCGAATCGCTTGAGCAGGGCCTGCTGTGCCGCGTTGTCGGCGGTGACATCGGCGCGCAGCAGGGTCAGGCGCTGCAAGCTCGCGCGCACCCGCGGGTCGGTGAAGGTGAATCGGTCCATTTCCTTGCACGACACGCACCAGTCGGCCCAGAAATCCAGCATCACCGTGCCGTGCGCGCCGGCCAGCCGGGTATCCAGTTCGGCCGCCGAGGCCACGGGAGCGAAGCGCAACGGCTGTCCGGCGCCCGCCGAGGCCACCGTAGCCCCCAGTCCCTGCAGGGGCTGGAGGACATTGCGACTGCCGGCCGCCACGCCGACGACCAGCGCCGCGCCGGCCAGCGCGAGCAGCACGCCGAGGCCCTTCCACAGCTTGAGCCAGCCCGAGGCGTCGTCGGGCAGGCGGTCGAACACCCGCAGGAAGCTGGCGCTGACCAGGAACAACGCGGCCCAGGCGAGCATTTGCAACCAGGCCGGGAGCACCGGTGCCAGCATGTACAGCGCGGTGGCCAGCAGCAGCACGCCGAAGAAGCCCTTCACCGCGTCCATCCAGCGCCCGGCGCGCGGCAGCAGCGCGGCGGCGCCGAATCCCACCGCCAGCAGCGGCAGGCTCATGCCGACTGCCAGCGAGAACAACGCGACGCCGCCGATCACCGCATTGCCGGTCTGGCTGATGTACAGCAGCGCTCCGGCCAGCGGCGCGGCCACGCAGGGGCCGACGATCAGCGCCGAGATACCCCCCATCGCGAACACCCCGAGCAGCCGCCCGCCAGGCAGCGCGCTCGAGCCGCGGCTGAGGCGGCTCTGGATCGCGCTGGGCATCTGCAACTCATAGAAGCCGAACATCGACAGCGACAGCAGCACCAGCAGCAGCGCGAAGGCCGAAAGCACCCAGGGGTTTTGCAGCGCCGCGGCCAGGCCGTGGCCGAGCAGCCCGGCGGCGACGCCGAAAGCCGTGTAGACCAGCGCCATGCCCAGCGAATAGGCGGCCGCCAACCCGAGGCCGCGCCAGCGCGACACCGCCCCTTGGCCGCCGGCCTGGCCGACGATGATGCTGGAGAGGATCGGCACCATCGGCAACACGCAGGGCGTGAAGGCCAGCAACAGTCCGAACAGCACGAACATCGGCACGATGCGCGCCAGCCGGGCCTGCGCCAGCACCTCGCCGATACGCGAACCCTGGGCGATCGGGGACGCCTGCGGGGCGGCCCGCGACGCCGGGGCCGAAGCCTGGGCCGAAGCGGGGGCCGAGGCCTGCGTGCCGGTGCCGGCGCCGCCGAACAACCGGCCCAGCGCCGAAGAGGGCTGCGCCGGCTGGCCCTGCAGCGCAACGCTGCCGCTGCCGCCGAAGCCCTTCAGGCTGACGTCGAGCACCTTGTCGATCGGGGGGTAGCACAGCCCCTGGTCGGAGCAGCCCTGGTAGACGACCTTCAGCGCGAAGTGCGCGGGCGCCGCGAGCACCGGCAGCGGAATCACCACCTGGTTGCGGTAGTGCGCGACGATGTGGCCGAGGTTGGCGTCGAACTTGCGGTGGGCCGGCGGGAAGGCCGGCTGGCCGAGTTCGACCCCCGGGGTCGCCGCCGCGAAGTGGAAGCGCTCCTGGTACAGGTAGTAGCCCTGGGCGATGTCCAGGCGCAATTGCACGGTCTTCGGGCCCGACGCCGCGGCGTGCAGCCGGAACGCCTGGTCGGGCTGCAGGAACTTGCCCTGCTGCGCCAGCGCCACGCCGCCGGCCAGCAGCAGCGCGGCACCCAGCAGCAGCCGTGAGCCGGTCGCGGCCACGCCGCGAAACCGGCGCCAGGCGAGCAGGGAGTCGAAGAGTCGGAAGCCATGCATCGCGGGCAGCCCTATATCAGCAAGAGTTGATATTGTGTCACCAATGGTCGCGCCGCGTCAGGCGCGAAAGCGTCGGTGGGTCAGGCTGCGAGCCACCCACCAGCCGACTGCCAGGTACGACCCGAGCATCGCCAGGTGCAGCAGCCAGCCCGGGTCGACATCGCCGAAGAACAGCGGGCGCACCAGCGCCACCGCGCAGTGCAGCGGCAACAGCACCGCCGCGCGCTGCAGCCAGGCGGGCATGGCCGACAGCGGAAAGAAGATCCCCGACAGGAAGGCCATGGGCGTCAGCACCAGGGTGATGTAGTAGGTGAAGAAGTCGTAGCCCCGCGCCAGCGCGTTGACCACCAGTCCGAGCGCGGAGAACACCGCGGCATTCAGCGCGAGCAGCGGCAGCGCCAGCAGCATGGTGGGCTGGCGGCAGATGTCCAGCAGCGCCACCACCAGCAGCAGCGCGCAGCCGCTGAGCATGCCCTTGCTGGCGGCCCACAGCAGCTCGCCCAGCAGCACGTCGTCCAGCGACGCGGGGGTCAGCAGGATGGCGTCCCAGGTGCGCTGGACATGCATCCGCGAAAAGCTCGAGTACAGGGCCTCGAAACTCGCCGCGTTCATCACCCCCATGCACACGCTGCCCGAGGCCAGGAACGCGATGTAGGGCACTCCGTGCACGCTGCCGACCAGCGAGCCCACTCCCCAGCCGAAGGCGGCCAGGGTCAGCAGCGGTTCGGCGATGTTGCCGATCAGGCTGGCCAGCGCGAGCTTGCGCCACACCAGCGCGTTGCGCCTCCAGACCGCGACAAAGCGCCAGCGCGGCAGCGCGGGCAGCGACTCGGCGGCGGCGGCGGCGGGGGGCATGCGGCGGGCTCCGGGGTGCGGGGCGTTCAATCGCGCAACTGGCGGCCGGTGAGCTTGAGGAACACGTCTTCCAGGTTCGCCGAGCGCTGCAACACCCGCACCCCGTCGCCCAGCGGAGCCAGCGCGTCCAGCAGCGGCGCCGCATGCCCGGCGTAGGCGAACAAGGTGTCGCCGCTCCTCTCCAGGCGCTGCGCCAGCGGGGCCAGCAGGGCCGGTGCCTCGTCGACACGCTGGCCGTACACCTCGAGCACCTGCGCTTCGACATGGCGACCGAGCAGCGCCGCGGGAGTGTCCTCGTCGAGCCTGCGGCCCTGGTCGAGCACCAGCACGCGGTCGCACAGCCGTTCGGCCTCGTCCATGAAATGGGTCGTCAACAGGATCGATTTGCGCTGCGCGAGCAGCCCCTTGAGGCGATCCCAGATCAGGTGCCGCGCCTGCGGATCCAGGCCGGTGGTCGGCTCGTCGAGGAACACCAGTTGCGGATCGTGGATCAGCGCTCGCGCCAGGCTCAGCCGGCGCTTCATGCCGCCCGACAGCTCCTGGATGGGCGCGTCGGCCTTGTGCTGCAGCGCTGCGAATTCCAGCAGCGCGGGGATGCGCTCGCGGATCGCCGCGTCGGTCATGCCGAAATAGCGCCCGTAGACCAGCAGGTTCTCGCTGACCGTGAAGTCGGGGTCGAGGCTGTCGAACTGGGTGACCACGCCCACCCGCATGCGCGCCCGCGCCGCCTGCGACGGCACCGGCAGGCCGAGCAGCCGGATGTCTCCCGCGGCCGGCTCGGCCAGCCCCAGGCACATGCGGATGGTCGTGGTCTTGCCGGCGCCGTTCGGCCCGATGATGCCGTAGCACTGCCCGACGCCGATCGACAGGTCGAGCTGCCGCACGACCTCGACTCCGTCGTAGCGCTTGCTCAGCCCGCGCACCTGCAGCAGCGGCGCGGCCGCGGCCTCGGCGCCGCTCCTCCCCTGCGCGGCCGCTTGCGGCATCGCCGCTGGCCCGCCCGAGATTACTCGGCGGACTTGTCGTCGGCCGCGGCGGTCGGCTCGGGACGGTCGACCAGTTCGACCAGGGCCATCGGCGCGTTGTCGCCGACGCGCGAGCCGAACTTCAGGATGCGGGTGTAGCCGCCCGGCCGGTTGCGATAGCGCTCGCCGAGTTCGCCGAACAGCTTGACCACCGACTCGCGGTCGCGCAGGCGGTCGAAGGCCAGGCGGCGGTTGGCCAGGCTGGGCTTCTTGCCCAGGGTGATCAGCGGCTCGACCACCCGGCGCAATTCCTTGGCCTTGGGCAGGGTGGTCTTGATCACCTCGTGGTCGATCAGGGAATTGGCCATGTTGCGCAACATCGCCAAGCGATGGCTCGAGGTCCGGTTGAGTTTGCGCAAACCGTGTCCGTGACGCATGATGAAATCCTTTTGCAGGTTTATCGGGCCGGCCGTATCAGGTACCGGCCCCGTTTTGCGAAGCCGGCGCGCGGGTTGCGCGCGGCTTCGCGAAAGCCGAGGCGCCCTGGCGGGGCGCTCAGGCGTTGCGGGAATCGAGTTCGGCGGGCGGCCAGCTCTCGAGCTTCATCCCCAGCGTGAGCCCGCGCGCGGCGAGCACTTCCTTGATTTCGTTCAGCGACTTGCGGCCCAGGTTGGGGGTCTTCAGCAACTCCGTTTCGCTGCGCTGGATCAGGTCGCCGATGTAGTAGATGTTCTCGGCCTTCAGGCAGTTCGCCGAGCGCACGGTCAGCTCCAGGTCGTCGACCGGACGCAGCAGGATCGGGTCGAACTGCTGCGCGCTGGCCGCGCCGGCCGCCTCCATGGCCTTCTCGGCGCCTTCCAGGCTGGCGAACACCGACAGCTGCTCGACCAGGATGCGCGCCGAGGTGCGGATCGCCTCCTCCGCGCTGATCGAGCCGTTGGTCTCGATTTCCATCACCAGCTTGTCCAGGTCGGTGCGCTGTTCGACGCGGGCGTTCTCCACCGCGTAGCTGACCCGGCGCACCGGCGAGAACGAGGCGTCGAGCACGATGCGCCCGATGGTCTTGCCGCCCTCGTCGGCGTAGCGGCGCAGGTTGCCCGGCACATAGCCGCGGCCCTTCTCGACCTTGATCTGCATGTCGAGCTTGCCCTGTTGCGACAGATGGGCGATCACATGCTCGGGATTGACGATCTCCACGTCGTGCGGCGTCTGGATGTCGGCGGCGGTGACCACGCCCTCGCCCTCCTTGCGCAGCGACAGCGTGACCTCGTCGCGGTTGTGGAGCTTGAACACCACGCCCTTGAGGTTCAGCAGCACGGCGATCACGTCCTCCTGCAGGCCGTCGACCACCGAGTACTCGTGCAGCACGCCGTTGATGCTGACCTCGGTCGGCGCATAGCCGACGAGGGACGACAGCAGCACGCGGCGCAGCGCATTGCCCAGCGTGTGGCCGTAGCCGCGCTCGAAGGGCTCGAGAGTGACCTTGGCGCGCAGAGGGCCGAGGCTCTCGACCTGGATGGATTTGGGGCGCAGCAGTGCGGTTTGCATGACGATTCCTTTCATACCCTCCGCTCGTTACACGGATAAGGCTGAATTGCGGGCGAAAGCCCGCCGGGTGAGGCGGCACGGCCAGGCCGCGCCGCGAGCGATCAACGCGAATACAACTCGACGATCAGCGACTCGTTGATGTCGCTGCCGAATTCGTCGCGGTCGGGCGCCTTCTTGAACACCGCCTCCATCTTCGAGGCGTCGACCTGCATCCAGGCCGGGAAACCATTGCCCTCGGCCAGCTTGAGGGCATCGGCGATGCGCAGCTGCTTTTTCGCCTTCTCCCGCACCGCGACCTTCTGCCCCGGATTGACCCGCGCCGACGGGATGTCGCAGACCTGGCCGTCGACCTCGATCGACCGGTGGCTGACCAGCTGGCGCGCCTCGGCACGGGTGCTGGCGAAGCCGGCACGGTAGACCACGTTGTCCAGCCGCTGTTCGAGCAGGCTCAGCAGGTGCACCCCGGTGTTGCCGCGCAGGCCCTGAGCGCGTTCATAGGTGCGATGGAACTGCTTCTCCAGCACCCCGTACATGCGCTTGACCTTCTGCTTCTCCCGCAACTGGGTCGCGTAGTCCGACTGCCGTGCGCCCGAGGTGCGGCCGTGCTGGCCCGGCTTGGTGTCGAACTTGGCCTTGGACTCAATGCCGCGTCGCGCGCTCTTGAGGAACAGGTCGGCGCCTTCGCGCCGCGAGAGTTTGGCCTTCGGGCCGAGATAGCGTGCCACTTGATCGATCCTTCGAAGTGTCTGCCGCGGCGGTTGCCGCGGGAGCCTGTCGCCGAGGGGCGCAGGCAGTGGGCTTGTTGCCGCTTGAGCGGCGCAAAGACGTCGACGCGGCGCCGCAAGGGCCGCCGCGCCGCGCGCCAGGCGTCGTCAGATGCGACGGCGCTTGGGAGGCCGGCAGCCGTTGTGCGGAACCGGAGTGACGTCGGAAATCTGCATCACCTTGATGCCCAGGCCGTTGAGCGCGCGCACCGCCGACTCGCGGCCCGGGCCGGGACCCTTGATGCGCACCTCGAGTTGCTTGATGCCGCATTCGATGGCCTGGCGGCCGGCGTTCTCCGCGGCCACCTGGGCGGCGAAGGGGGTCGACTTGCGCGAGCCCTTGAAACCCTGCCCGCCCGACGACGCCCACGACAACGCGTTGCCCTGGCGATCGGTGATGGTGATGATGGTGTTGTTGAAGGACGCGTGCACGTGCGCGATGCCGTCCGCGACATTCTTGCGGACCTTCTTGCGCGCGCGCTGCGCCGAACCGGTGGTGGAGCTCTTAGCCATGACGTGGTCCTTGAAAGCTTATTTCTTCAGTGCCGCGGCGCCCTTGCGCGGCCCCTTGCGGGTACGCGCGTTGGTGCGGGTGCGCTGACCGCGCACCGGCAGCCCGCGCCGATGGCGCATGCCCCGATAGCAGCCCAGGTCCATCAGGCGCTTGATGTTGATCGACACCTCGCGGCGCAGATCGCCCTCGATCACGTACTGCCCCACCTGCTCGCGGATGCGCTCGAGTTCGGTGTCGGAAATGTCCTTCACCTTGGTCGTGAAGGGCACGCCTGCCGACTCGCAGATCTTGCGCGCGGTGGTGCGGCCGATGCCATAGATCGCAGTCAGGCCGATTTCGGCGTGCTGATGCGGCGGGATGTTGATACCAGCGATACGGGCCATGGGATTCCTCGATGCAATAGGGGCCGCTCAACCCTGGCGCTGCTTGTGGCGCGGGTCGGTGCAGATCACCCGAACCACCCCCTTGCGGCGGATGATCTTGCAGTTCCTGCACATTTTCTTGATGGACGCACTGACTTTCATCGGATACCTCTTCTATTTGGCGCGGAACACAATCCGCGCACGCGTCAAATCGTAGGGCGTGAGTTCGACCGTCACCTTGTCGCCCGGCAGGATGCGGATGTAATGCATGCGCATCTTTCCCGAGATGTGTCCGAGCACCACATGACCGTTTTCCAGCTTGACCTTGAACATCGCATTGGGCAGGTTCTCCACGACCTGCCCCTGCATCTGTATCGCGTCGTCCTTGGACATCGATGTCGCGGCGCTTGCACTGGTTGTTCAGCGCATGCTGATGCCACCCTTGAAGTTCGCCCGCTTCAGCAGGGTGTCGTACTGGTGCGACATCGCATAGGCCTGGACCTGGGCCATGAAATCCATGGTCACGACGACGATGATCAGCAGCGAGGTGCCGCCGAAATTGAAGGGCACATTGTATTTGAGCACCAGGAATTCCGGCAGCAGGCAGACCAGGGTGATGTACAAGGCCCCGATCAGCGTCAGGCGCATCAGGATCTTGTCGATATACCGCGAGGTCTGCTCGCCGGGGCGGATCCCCGGTATGAACGCACCGCTCTTCTTCAGGTTGTCCGCTGTCTCGCGACTGTTGAAGACCAGGGCCGTGTAGAAGAAGGTGAAGAAGATGATGGCGCCGGCGTACAGCGCGACATAGATCGGCTGCCCCGGCGACAGCAGCGCCGCCAGGCTCTTGAGCCAGCCGATTCCGCCTCCGGCGCCGAACCAGTTGACCACGGTCGCAGGCAGCAGGATGATCGACGACGCGAAGATCGGCGGGATCACGCCCGACATGTTGAGCTTCAGCGGAAGGTGCGACGACTGCCCGCCGTACACCTTGTTGCCGACCTGGCGACGCGCGTAGTTCACCAGGATCTTGCGCTGCCCGCGCTCGACGAAGACCACGAAATAGGTCACCGCGACGACGATCCCCAGCACGAACAGAGCCACCAGCACGCTCATCGCACCCGTGCGCACCAGCTCGAGCAAGCCGCCGAGCGCGCCCGGCAGGCCGCTGGCGATGCCCGCGAAGATGATGATCGAAATGCCGTTGCCCAGGCCGCGCTCGGTGATCTGCTCACCCAGCCACATCAGGAACATCGTGCCGGCGGTCAGGCTGACCACCGCGGTCAGCTTGAAGCCGATGCCCGGATCGAGCACCAGGCCGCGGCTGGAGCCCAGCGCCACCGCGATTCCCAGCGACTGGAACACTCCGAGGAACAGCGTCAGGTAGCGGGTGTACTGGGTGATCTTGCGCTGCCCGGACTGGCCTTCCTTCTTCAGCGCCTCCATCGACGGCAGCACGTAGGTCATCAACTGCATGATGATCGACGCCGAGATGTAGGGCATGATGCCCAGCGCGAACACCGTGAAGCGCGACAGCGCCCCGCCGGAGAACATGTTGAACAGCCCCAGGATGCCGCTGGAGTTGCTCTGGAACAGCTTCTGCAATTCCTGCGGGTTGATTCCCGGCACCGGGATGTGCGCGCCGACACGATAGACGACCAGCGCGCCCAGCAGAAAGATCAGGCGCTTGCTCAAGTCGCCGTACTTGCCGCCGCCGAGGGTTTTCGCTGCCTGTGCCATGCGCCGCCTCTGTGCCCCGTCGCCGCGCCGCTCAGGCCTGCGCCTGGGCTTCGACCACCCGGCCGCCCGCGGCCTCGATCGCGGCGCGCGCGCCGCGGGTGAGTGCCACCCCCTCGACGGTATACGCGCGCTCGACCTTGCCCGACGCGAAGATCTTCACCTGGCGCGCCTGCTGCGACACCAGGCCGGCGGCCTTCAGGCTCAGCAGGTCGATCTGCTCGCCCTGCACCCGCGCCAGTTCCGACAGGCGCACCTGCGCCTTCAGGTCGGCGGTCGGCGACTTGAATCCGCGCTTGGGCAGGCGACGCTGCAAGGGCATCTGGCCGCCTTCGAAGCCGACCTTGTGGTAGCCGCCCGAACGCGACTTCTGGCCCTTGTGGCCGCGCCCGGCGGTCTTGCCCAGGCCGCTGCCGATGCCCCGGCCGACGCGCTTGCTGCGGTGCTTGGAGCCGGCTGCCGGCGAAAGGTTGTTGAGTTCCATTTGAGTATCCCTGGATGGCTGTTCGCTGGGCCGTCGCTCAGGCGATCACCTGCACCAGATAGAAGACCTTGCGGATCATTCCCCGCACGGCCGGCGTGTCCTCGAGCACGCGCACGTCGTTGAGGCGACGCAGCCCGAGGCCGCGCACCGTCGCGCGATGGTCCTCGCGGGTGCCGATCACACTGCGCACCAGCTTGACCTTGACTTGCTTGCTTGGTTCCATGAACTGCGACCTCCTCAGCCGACGATGTCCTCGACGCTCTTGCCGCGTTTCATCGCGATCTCGGCCGGGGTGCGGACCTGCGCCAGGCCGTCGAGGGTGGCGCGGACCATGTTGTAGGGATTGGTCGAGCCGTGGCTCTTGGCGACCACGTCGGTGATGCCCACGACCTCGAAGATCGCCCGCATCGGCCCGCCGGCGATGATCCCGGTACCGGCCGGCGCGGGCGACATCCAGACATCCGACGAAGCGTGGCTGCCCTGCACCTCGTGGTGCAGCGTGCCGTTCTTCAGCTTGATCGCGATCATGTTGCGACGAGCCTGGTCCATGGCCTTCTGCACGGCCACCGGCACTTCGCGCGCCTTGCCCTTGCCCATGCCGACGCGCCCGTCGCCGTCACCGACCACGGCCAGCGCGGCAAAGCCCAGGATGCGGCCACCCTTGACCACCTTGGTCACGCGGTTCACCGCGATCATCTTTTCCTTCAGGCCGTCGTCGCGGCCCTCGGGACTCATCTTCGCTTGGATCTTGGCCATTGCACCCTCAGAATTTCAGACCGGCCTCGCGGGCCGCTTCGGCCAGGGCCTTGACGCGACCGTGGTACTGGAAGCCCGCGCGATCGAAGGCCACCTGCTCGATTCCAGCGGCGCGCGCCTTCTCGGCGATGCGGCGACCCACCACCTGCGCCGCGGCGACATTGCTACCGCCGGCGGCAAGCTGTTCGCGCACCTCGCGCTCCAGCGTCGAGGCGGTGGCCAGCACGCGCGAGCCGTCGCCGGACACGATGCTGGCGTAGATGTGGGTGTTGGAGCGATGCACCGCCAGGCGGGTCGCATCCAGCCGCGCGATGCGCGCACGGGTGGCGCGGGCGCGACGCAGACGTGCTTGTTTCTTGTTCAGCATTTCGCGGCCCCTTTACTTCTTCTTGGTTTCCTTGATCACCACGACCTCGTCGGCGTAGCGAACACCCTTGCCCTTGTAGGGTTCGGGAGGACGGATGGCACGGATGTCGGCAGCCACCTGGCCCACCAGCTGCTTGTCGCAGCTCTTGAGCACGATCTCGGTCGGCGTCGGCGTCTCGGCCTTGACCCCCTGGGGCAGTTCGCGCACGACCGGGTGAGAAAAACCCAGCGTCAGGTTCAGCTTGCTGCCCTGCACCTGGGCGCGATAGCCGACCCCGACCAGGTTGAGCTTCCTCTCGAAGCCCTTCTCCACCCCCGCGACCATGCCGGCGACCAGCGCGCGGTAGGTGCCCGACAGCGCATGCGACTCGCGGGTTTCGTCGGCCGGAGCGAAGGTGATGCGGTCATCCTTGTGTTCGATCTTTACCCGGGGATCGAGCCCGCGCTGCAGCGCGCCCAGCGCGCCCTTGACGGCGATGCTCTGGGCGCCCAGCGTGACTTCGACGCCCTTGGGCACCTGGACGGGGTTCTTGGCGACTCGTGACATGGTCGGTCCTCGATCAGGCAACGTAGCAAAGCACTTCGCCGCCGACGCCCACCTGGCGCGCCTTGCGGTCGGTCATCACCCCCTTGGGGGTCGACACGATGGCCACGCCCAGGCCGTTCATCACCTGCGGGATCGCGTCGCGACCGCGGTAGATGCGCAGGCCCGGCCGGCTGACACGCTCGATGTGCTCGATCACCGGACGCCCGGCGTAGTACTTCAGCGCGATCTGCAGGTCGGCCCTGGCACCGTCGCGCAACAACTCGAAGCCGTCGATGTAGCCTTCGTCGGCCAGCACCTGGGCAATGGCCGCCTTCAGCTTGGACGCCGGCATGCGCACCGAGGCCTTCTCGACCATCTGGGCGTTGCGGATGCGGGTCAACATGTCGGCGATGGGATCACTCATGCTCATGGGAATATTCTCCGCTGCGCTGCGACGAACGCCTTACCAGCTCGACTTGGTCACGCCCGGGATTTCCCCGCGGAAAGCCAGCTCGCGAATCTTGTTGCGCGCCAGGCCGAACTTGCGGAAGGTCCCGCGAGGGCGCCCGGTGATCGCGCAGCGATTGCGCAGGCGAGTCGGGTTGGCGTTGCGCGGCAGCTGCTGCAGCTGCAGGCGAGCCTGCATCCGCTCCTCGTGGGTCTTGCCCGAGTCGGCGATCACCGCCTGCAGTTCGGCGCGCTTGCCGGCGTACTTCTGCACCAGCTTCTCGCGCTTTTCTTGGCGGTTGATCAGGGAAAGCTTGGCCATGGCAACCTCAGTTCTTGAAGGGAAAGCGGAACGCGGCAAGCAGGGCCTTGCACTCGTCGTCGGTCTTCGCGGTGGTCGTGATGCTGATGTTCAACCCACGCAATGCGTCGACCTTGTCGTACTCGACTTCCGGGAAGATGATCTGTTCCTTCACACCGATGTTGTAGTTGCCGCGGCCATCGAAGGCACGCGACGACACGCCCCGGAAGTCCCGCACCCGCGGCAGCGCCACGGTGATCAGGCGATCCAGGAATTCATACATGCGGCGCCCGCGCAGCGTGACCGAGCAGCCGATGGGCATGCCTTCGCGCACCTTGAACGCCGCGATGGCCTTGCGGGCCTTGGTGATCACCGGCTTCTGGCCGGAAATCTTGCTCAGGTCGTCGGCGGCATGCTCGATGACCTTCTTGTCGGCGACGGCCTCGCTGACCCCCATGTTCAGGGTGATCTTGGTGATGCGCGGAACCTGCATCACCGACTGGTAGCCGAAGCCCTTGAGCAACTCGGGAACGACCCGGGTCTTGTAAACCTCTTGCAAGCGCGACATAACGCCCCCGTTAGACCTTGATCTCTTCGCCGCTGGAGCGGAAAACCCGCGCCTTGCTGCCGTCGGCGCCGATGCGCATTCCGACCCGGTCGGCCTTGCCGGTGGCCGGGTTGAGGATCGCCACGTTGCTCTGGTGGATCGGCATCTCCTTGGAGACGATGCCGCCGGTCTCGTTGCGCATCGGGTTCGGCCGGGTATGTCGCTTGACCAGATTCACACCCTCGACGACCAGGTGTTCGCTGCCGTGGCGGCCCAGCACCTTGGCGCGGCGCCCCTTGTCGGCGCCGGCGATGACGATGACTTCGTCACCCTTGCGGATCTTGTTCATCCTCGACCTCTTACAGCACTTCGGGTGCCAGGGAAACAATCTTCATGAAGCGCTCGCTGCGCAACTCCCGGGTGACCGGCCCGAAGATGCGGGTGCCGATCGGCTCGAGCTTGGCGTTGAGCAGCACGGCAGCGTTGCCGTCGAACTTGATGAGCGAGCCGTCGGGACGGCGCACGCCCTTGGCGGTGCGCACCACGACGGCGTTGAACACCTCGCCCTTCTTGACCCGGCCGCGCGGCGCGGCCTCCTTGACGCTGACCTTGATGACGTCGCCGATGCCGGCGTAGCGACGCTTGGACCCGCCGAGCACCTTGATGCACATGACGCTTTTGGCGCCCGTGTTGTCGGCGACGTCCAGCCTTGATTGCATCTGAATCATGTCAAATCCCGGAATGATGTTCCAACTTGCCGATGCGGGACGGTCGCCGGGCTGTTGCCCGCGGCTGTCCGCTCGTACCGGCAGTCTTGGACCCGTGGAGCGGGTTGTTGCCCTTTGCGCAAGCGTTTTGCCCGAGGGCGAAGGCGCAAAAGGCCGAATGGATGATTTTGCTGGCGGGACGGCCGTCTGTCAAGGCCGCCCTGCCTGCCGCCGCCAACTCAGACCAGGCGGGACTTCTCCAGAAGCCGGGTCACGGTCCAGCTCTTGGTCTTCGAAAGCGGGCGGGTCTCGGCGATCTCGACCAGGTCGCCGACGTGGTACTCGCCCTTCTCGTCGTGCACGCTGTACTTCTTGGAGCGCACGATGTACTTGCCGTACAGCTCGTGCTGCACCCTGCGCTCGACCAGTACGGTGACCGTCTTGGTGCGCTTGTCGCTGACCACGCGTCCGGCCAGCGTACGGGTCAATCCTTGGCTTTCCGACATGCTCACTCCTGCGAGGACTTCTGCTGCAACAGGGTGCGCACGCGCGCGATGTCGCGGCGGACCACCCCCAGTTGCGAGGTGTTGTTCA
>JAKBBQ010000049.1 GCA_021808405.1 Pseudomonadota bacterium
GCAACGGCCTGCGCAACCTGCGGGGCACCATCGCGATGGCCCGTACCGCCGATCCGAATTCGGCGACTTCCCAGTTCTTCATCAATCTGGTGGACAATCCCTCTCTCGACTACCCGCAGCCCGACGGTTATGGCTACGCCGTCTTCGGGCGCGTGGTGTCGGGAATGAAGGTGGTGGACCGCATCGCCGCGGTGCCCACGCACAGCGTGGGGCCGATGGCCAATGTTCCCGTGCAGCCGGTGGTCATCCGCTCGGCGCGGGTGCTTCGCTGAGACCGGCGAGCCGCCGCGAACACGACAACCCTGTTTCTTCTTGTGAGGCATCGATCGATGGTTGAACTCCACACCAACAAGGGCGTGATCCGCCTGCAACTCGACGCTGAAAAGGCTCCGAAGACCACCGAGAACTTCCTGGCCTACGTTCGCAGCGGCCATTTCGACGGCACGATCTTCCATCGGGTGATCGACGGATTCATGATCCAGGGCGGCGGCTTCGGGGCCGGCATGAAGGAAAAGGCCACCCAGCAGCCGATCGCCAACGAGGCGGCCAACGGCCTGAAGAACAAGCGCTACTCGATCGCGATGGCCCGCACCAACGACCCGCACTCGGCGACCGCGCAGTTCTTCATCAACGTGGCCGACAACGCGTTCCTCGACCACACCGCGTCCACCCCGCAGGGCTGGGGCTACGCGGTGTTCGGCGAGGTCGTCGAGGGCCGCGAGGTGGTCGACGCGATCCAGGCCGTGAAAACCGGCAGCAAGGGCTTCCACCAGGACGTTCCGGTGGAAGACGTGGTGATCGAAAAGGCCGTTGAAGTCTGAGCCGCTGCTGCGGCGGCTGCAGGCGCAGCCGCACTGGCGCCGCATCGCGCTGGCGTCGGACCTGCACCTGGGCGAGCAGGCACCGCGCACCACGGCCGCTTTCCTGCGGTGGCTGCGCAGCCTGGGCGGTCGCGCCGACGCGCTGCTGCTGCTCGGGGACGTGTTCGACGCCTGGATCGGCGACGACCTGCTGCGCCGGCCCGAGGCTGCGCTGGAACACCAGGCCTGCGAAGCGCTGGCCGAGCTGGCGGCACGCCATTGCCGGATCGCGGTGCAGCGCGGCAACCGCGACTTCCTGCTGGCCGGGGAATTCGCCAGCCGTTGCGCGGCCTGTCTGCTCGACGACCCCTGCGTGCTCGAGGTCGGCGGCCAGCGCATCGTGCTCAGCCATGGCGACGCGCTGTGCGTCGACGACGCCGCGTACATGCAATGGCGTCGGGTCTGCCGCGAGCCGGCCTGGCAAGCGGACTTCCTCGCCCAGCCGCTGGCGCTGCGCCGCCAGCAGGCGCTGGCCGCGCGGGATCAAAGCCGGGCAGCCCAGGCCGCGCTGGCCGAGCCCGGCGACGCGAGCCCCGCGGAGGCCATGCGGGTGCTGAGCGAGCAAGCCGCCGGCTGGATGATCCACGGCCATACCCACCGCCCGCGGGAGCACTGGCAAGGCGGGCGGTTGCGCCAGGTCCTCGGCGACTGGGACCTCGACCACCCCGAGCGGCAGCGCGCGCAAGCCCTGTGGCTGCTGCCCGGCGACGGCTGGGTGGAGGTGCAACGCGAGGACTTGCTGGCGCAGCTGCAGGCGGCGCCGGCCGCTACTTGACCAGCTTCTCGAACTCGTCCCGGTCGAAATGCTCGGTGCGCATGGCGTCCTGCGGGGCGCTTTGTTGCGAGCACACGCCGCGCTTTTCGAGTTCGCGCCACAGCAGCGCGACCTGGTGCTCGAGCTGCGCGGCATGGTCGACCAATCCCAGCACCGCCTTGCTCAGCGGGTCGTCGCCGTTCTGGGTCACCGCGTAGGCCGAGAATCCCATGCGCGAGGCGGCCGCCTCGCGCTGCTGCTCGCCCTGCTTGTCGATGATGCGCGCCGGGTTGCCCACCGCGGTGGCGCCCGCCGGCACCGCCTTGACGACCACCGCGTTGGAGCCGATGCGCGCTGCGCTGCCCACGGTGAACCCGCCGAGCACCTTGGCTCCCGCGCCGACCACCACCCCGGACTCCAGCGTCGGATGGCGCTTGGTTCCCTTGTACAGCGAGGTTCCGCCCAGCGTGACCCCTTGGTAGATGGTGCAGTCGTCGCCGATCTCGGCGGTCTCGCCGATCACCACGCCCATCCCGTGATCGATGAACACCCTCCTGCCGATCACTGCGCCCGGATGGATCTCGATCGCGGTCAGGAAACGCCCCCAGTGGGAAATCCAGCGCGCCAGCCAGTGGTAGCCGGCCTTCCACAGCGCGTGGGCGACCCGGTGCATCCACAACGCGTGCAGCCCCGGGTAGCACGTCAGCACCTCCCAGCGCGACCGCGCGGCAGGGTCGCGTTCGACGATGACCTGGATCTCTTCGCGCAACCAGCTGAACATGAGCAGCGTCCTACCCCGACGGCGGGTCGACTCCCCGCCTCGCGGTCAGTGTATTGGAGGGCGCAACGATGCGCTCGACGCAGGCCTGTCGCTCATTCGCCGCCATCTCGGCTCGCACCGATGCGACGCAAAGCGGCATCGCAGACCCCCCGCAGGATCTGCACTTCCTGGCGTGTCGGCGCGACCCGGGACAACAGCCTGCGCAAGCGCGGCAGCAGGCGGCGCGGCGCGCGCGGGTCGAGGTAGCCGAGCGCCTGCAGGGTGTGTCGCAGATGGTCGATCGCCGCCTCGACCTCGGCATGGGTGGCCGCGGGCTCGGGCGCGGGCCCTGCGCCCTGGTGGCCGAACGAGCCCAGCGCCTTGCGCCACTCCCAGGCGACGATCTGCACCGCCTGAGACAGGTTCAGCGACCCGTAGTCGGGGGACGTCGGCAGGTTGAGCAAGGCGTCGCAACGCCACACGGTCTCGTTGTCCAGCCCGTAACGCTCGCTGCCGAACACAAAGGCCACGCGGCGCTGCTGCGCGGCGGCCAGGCGCGCCAGTTCGGGCAGCCACTGCGGGCCGCGCAACGGCGGCCCGAAATCGCGCACCCGCGCCGACAGCGCGACCAGCACGCCGCAATCGCCGACGACCTCGTCGAGGCTGGCGCCCAGGCGAGCCCGCTGCAGCACGTCCTGCGCCCCGCTGGCCATCGCCAGCGCCTGCGGCTGGCCGAGCACGTCGGCAAAGCGCGGCGCCACCAGGCCCAGGTCGGCGAAGCCCATGGTCTTGATGGCCCTGGCAGCCGCGCCCACGTTGCCGGCATGGCTGGCGCCGACCAGCACGAACAACGTGCCGGGCGGCGCGGGCGCCGGCCCCTGCCCCCCTTCGATAGAATGCTCCACTTGGTCCCGGTCGTTCGACCCGCTCTTTCACCCCAGTCCGCACATTCTCGCCCAGCCGCGCCTGCCGCAGGTGCCTGCAGCCCACCATGCATCCTGTGATCAACGTCGCCGTTCGCGCCGCCCGCGAAGCCGGCCGCATCATCAACCGTGCCAGCCTCGACCTCGACCTGCTGCGGGTCTCGGAGAAATCGGCCAACGACTTCGTCACCGAAGTCGACCGCGCCAGCGAACAGGCGATCATCGACATCCTGCTGAAGGCCTTTCCCCAGCATGGCGTGCTGGGCGAGGAGACAGGCACCAGCCACGGTCGCGCCGACGCCGAATACCGCTGGATCATCGACCCGCTGGACGGCACGACCAATTTCATCCACGGCCTGCCCGTTTACGCGGTGTCGATCGCGCTGGAGCATCGCGGGGTGCTCCAGCATGGCGTGGTCTACGACCCGTCGCGCGACGAGTTGTTCACGGCAAGCCGCGGGGCCGGCGCCTTCCTGGACAACCGGCGGCTGCGGGTTTCGCGCCGCACGCGGGTCGAGGACAGCCTGATCGGCACCGGCTTCCCGTTCCGCCGCGGCGACGACCTCGAGCAGTACCTCGAGATGTTCCGCAAGTTCTCCCAGCGCTGTGTCGGGCTGCGCCGCCCGGGCGCCGCCGCGCTGGACCTGGCCTACGTCGCGGCCGGGCGCTACGACGGTTTCTTCGAACTCGGCCTCCAGCCCTGGGACGTCGCGGCGGGGGCGCTGCTGGTCAGCGAGGCGGGCGGGATGGTCGGGGACTTCAACGGGGAATCGGAGTTCCTGGACAAGGGCGAGGTCATCGCCGCCAACCCCCGGGTCTACGCCCAGATGGTCGGCATGCTCAAGGCCTACGCCGGGCGCGCCCACGGCGCCAACCCGGCGCCTGCCGCCTGAGGCCGACGCGGGCCCGGCGACCCGCCGGGCCTGGGAAAGCTGCCCAGCGACGCGACGCGGCGGCGCCGCCAGCGGCTTGCGCGACATTCCGGCAAGCGCGTCGCGCAAAATAGCGCCGCGTATTGCGTGGATAATCTTCCCATCCCCGCCGCCGCGCTTCTGGAAAGCGAATATCCGTTTTCTCTTTCCTATTATTACACGCCGTTGCAGGCGGCGCGCAACGATGCGATGCATTCCCGTTCCGCAGTGCCATCCCCGCTGCGTCGGCGCCGCGGAATCTTCGCCATCCCCGCGTTGCGACCCGCCGCGGGGGCGCCTTCCGGCACGCTGGCAAACAGTCATTGCGTGTTATCGACGCGTTACCCGGAGGCCTCGTCCAGATAATCACCACTTGTCAACGAACAACTGCCACCCTAGTATCGATGCGTCATTTGGGATATGACGAACCCGACCTGTTCCACACGATACGGAGGCCATCCATCATGACGACCCTCGGCCAGCGCGCGGCAGTGCGCATCGAATTTCTCGGGCAAGTGCGGATCCTCCACGAAGCCGCGAACATCGTGGTCAACGACAAGAAGGCCATCCTGCTGATGTTCGTGCTGGCGGTGAAAGGCGCGACCAGCCGCCAGCAGATGGCCTCGCTGCTCTGGCCGGGAACCGATTCCGAACACTCCCAGGGCAGCCTGAGGCTGCGCATCCACAAGATCAACCGGCTTTGCCCCGCGTTGATCCGCAGTCACCTGAGTTCGATCTTCCTCGGGCACGGAGTCGAGCACGACATCGCGTTTCTCACCGCCGACGAGGAAATCCCGCTGGCCGTCGCGCTGGATGCCCACCGCGACCACCTGATCGGCTCGCTGGAGTTTTCCGAGAATCCCCAGCTCAATGCCATGCTCGGCCACTACAAGAACCAGTTCGCCAGCAAGGCCGTCAGCCTGCTCTACCGGCATGCGCGCAATGCCGCGGTCGACCGCAATCTTGACCAGGCGGTGTATTTCCTGAACCGCATCCTGTTGCTTTCGCCCCATAACGAAACGGCGTGCCGCAACCTGATGCGGGTGCACGTGCTCAACGGTTGCCGCGCCAGCGCGATCGAAACCTACGAGGCGTTTCGCCGCAACATGCGCGACAACCTGGGAATCGACCCGGATACCAAGACCAAGCGCCTGCACATGGAAATCCTCTCGGCGCAGGAAGACCCGAACTACCAGACCCGCATCAGCGAGGCGCTGGACTCGGTGATCCTGTAGCGCGCCGCTGCGGCGCGCCGTCGGCGATCAGCGAGCGCGCGCCCAGGGTCCGAGCAGCAGGCTCTCCCATTGCGCGACCCCGCGTTCGAAGCGACCGGCGGCCAGCAACGACGGCCGGATCGCCCCGCTGCGCACGGCGCCTGCGTACTGCTGGCGCAACAGGTCGAAGGGCGCTCGGGCCTGGGCGCGGGCCCACTGTTCCCACGCCCGACCCGCGTCGACCCAGGACTCGGCCGCCGGCGTGCCGGCGGCCGCCTGCCTGGGCAGGCGGCGAGGCAGGCGCTGCGACGGGCGGCGGCGCATCACCGCAGCGCGGTATCGGAGCGCGCGAACTGGCTCAGGCGGCGGTCGAGTTCGAACACATCGCGCCACTGCGCCAGGACGGACTGCCACTCGGCGGACTCCGCGGGGCGGCCCGCCGGTGCAGGCTCGCTGGCGGCTCCGAGGCGGCGGATCAGGCTGAGCAGGCTGGTCATGGCAAACTCCTTCGTGAGGATACTCAGGGTGGACCCTTATAGGGTTAACCCCAAGTCTACCAGGACCTCCGAGCGCCCGCATGCCCTTCCGGCCCGATTCCGTCGAATTCACCGCAGAAAAACGACAGAATCCCGACCGCCTGCGCTCACTTGGGCATCGACACCACCCGCAGATAGGGCTTGAGGGCCTTCCAGCCCTGCGGGAAGCGCTCGCGCGCCTGCTCGTCGCTGACCGAGGTCGGGATCACCACGTCGCCGCCCGGGCGCCAGTTGGCCGGGGTGGCCACCCCGGCGCGCGCGCTGAGTTGCAGCGCGTCGAGCAGGCGCAGGATTTCGTCGAAGTCGCGGCCGTTGCTCATCGGGTAGGTCAGCATCGCCTTGATCTTCTTGTCCGGCCCGATGAAAAACACGCTGCGCACCGTGGCGTTGTCGCTGGCGGTGCGGGCGGCCGCCGCGCCGCCCGCTGCCTCGGGCAGCATGTCGTACAGCTTGGCCACGTTCAGGTCGGTGTCGCCGATGATCGGGTAGTTCGGCGCGCAGCCCTGGGTCTCGGCGATGTCCTGCGCCCAGCGCTTGTGGTCGTCGACCGCATCGACCGACAGGCCGATGAGCCTGCAGTTGCGCTTGTCGAATTCGGGCTTCATGCGCGCCACCGTGCCCAGTTCGGTGGTGCAGATCGGCGTGAAATCCTTGGGGTGGGAGAACAGCAGGGCCCAGTGATCGCCGATCCACTCGTGGAAGCGGATGGTGCCTTCGCTGGTCTGGGCCGTGAAATCGGGGGCCGTGCTGCCGATACGCAGACTCATGGTGCATCTCCTTGGTGGTTTGGTTGCACGCGAGGCGGCGAGCCCGCGCTGCGCCGGATGCCCGGTTCCGTGCGGAGCCCGCCTGCGTCGTGGTGCCCCGCCGGATCTGCGGGACAAGACACTAGCCTACGCCCCCACGGGGTCGCGGCCAACCAAGGATGGGTCAGATCCTCATGACCGGCTGGCACAAGCCGGCGGCCGCCCCGGCCCGCCGCGCGCCGTGCGCGCTCGCGGCACAATGGCGGGAGCGCCCGCTGCGCGAGTCCCCGAACCGCCGATGCCACCGAACCCGAACACCGCGCCCATGGCAGCAACCGCAGCCGCAGCCGACTGCGAGCACACGCCGATGATGCAGCAGTACCTGCGCATCAAGGCCGAGCACCCGGAGCACCTGCTGCTCTACCGCATGGGGGACTTCTACGAACTGTTCTACGCCGACGCCGAAAAGGCCGCCCGACTGCTCGACCTGACGCTGACGCGGCGCGGCCAGTCGGCCGGCGCGCCGATCGTCATGGCCGGGGTGCCGGCGCAGGCACTCGACACCTACCTGGCCAAGCTGGTGCGCCTGGGCGAGTCGGTGGCCATCTGCGAGCAGGTGGGCGAGGCCGGCAGCGGCAAGGGGCCGCTGGAACGCCGGGTCGAACGCGTGGTCACCCCGGGAACCCGCCTGCACGACGGCCTGCTCGACGAGCGCAGCGACTGCGCGCTGCTCGCGCTGGCGCCGCCGGCGACGCGGCGCGAGCGCGACATCGGGCTGGCCTGGCTGGTGCTGTCCAGCGCTTCGCTGCACATGGCGCAATGCCCCGCCGAGGAGCTGACCGCCTGGCTGGCGCGCATCCAGCCCGCCGAGGTGCTGTGGCCCGCCGATCGTCCGCTTCCCGAGGTGCTGCGCTCGGTTCCCGCGACGCCGCGGCCGCCCTGGCAGTTCGACGCGCCGGGCGGCGCCGAACGCCTGCGGCGCGCGCTGGGCACGCTCGACCTGGAGGCCTTCGGCGCCGCCGGCGTGCCGCGCGCCCATGCGGCGGCGGCGGCGCTGCTGGACTACGCCCGCCACACCCAGGGCCGCGAGCTGCCCCAACTGGCCGAACTGCGGGTCGAGCGCCTGGACGACTGCGTGCGCCTGGACGCCAACGCCAAGCGCAACCTGGAATTGTTCAGCACCCTGCGCGGGGAGCCGGCGCCCACCCTGCTTTCGGTGCTGGACAGCTGCGCCACCGCGGCCGGCAGCCGGCTGCTCAAGGCGTGGCTGGCCGCGCCGCCGCGCGACCAGGATCTGGCGCGCGGCCGCCACGCCGCTGTCGCCTGCCTGCTCGAGCAGGGGCCCGATGCGCTGCGCGAGCGCCTGCGCGGTCTTGCCGACCTCGAGCGCATCGCCTCGCGCACCGCGCTGCAGCAGGTGCGGCCGCGCGAACTCGGGGCGCTGCGCGACACCTTGCAGCGCCTGCCGGAAGTGGCCGACAGCGTGCCGCGCGGCGACGCGCTGCTGGCGCGACTGCGCGAGGACCTCGGCCCGGCGCAGGCGGGGCTGGACAGGCTGCAGCGCGCGCTGCAGGCGGTCCCCGGCATGAGCCTTCGCGACGGCGGGATCTTCGCCGACGGCTTCGATGCCGAGCTCGACGAATGGCGGGCGATCGGCCGCGACAGCGGGTCCTTCCTGCTGGCGATGGAGGCGCGCGAGCGCGAGCGCACCGGGATCGCCAACCTGCGGGTGCTCTACAACAAGGTGCACGGCTTCGCCATCGAGGTCACGCGCGGCCAGGCCGACAAGGTGCCGCCCGACTACCGGCGCCGCCAGACCTTGAAGGGCGCCGAGCGCTACGTCACTCCCGAGCTCAAGGCCTTCGAGGACAAGGCGCTGTCGGCGCAGGAACGCGCGCTGGCGCGCGAGCGCGCGCTGTGGGAGCAGCTGCTGCAGGCGCTGCAGCCGGCGGTGGCCCCCTGGCAGCGCGCCGCGCGCTCGTTGGCCGGCCTCGACGTGCTGGCCGCGCTGGCCGAGCGCGCCCGCACCTGGGATTGGGTGCGCCCGGAGCTGTCGAAGCTGCCGGGGATCGAAATCCGCGGCGGCCGCCATCCGGTGGTGCAGACCCAGGTCGAGCGCTTCGTGCCCAACGACTGCGTGCTGCTGCCGGGCAGCCGCACGCAGATCGTCACCGGGCCGAACATGGGCGGCAAGTCGACCTTCATGCGCCAGACCGCGCTGATCGCCCTGCTGGCGTGCATGGGCAGCTTCGTTCCCGCCGCCAGCGCGCGCATCGGTCCGCTGGACGCCATCCACACCCGCATCGGCGCGTCGGACGACGTCGCCGGCGGCCGCTCCACCTTCATGGTGGAGATGAGCGAGGCGGCGCAGATCCTGCGCAGCGCGACCCCCGACAGCCTGGTGCTGATGGACGAGATCGGGCGCGGCACCTCGACCTTCGACGGCCTGGCGCTGGCGCTGGCGATCGCCGAGCACCTGCACCAGCGCTGCCGCAGCCACACCCTGTTCGCGACCCATTACTTCGAGATCACCGACTTCCCGGCGCACCACCCGCAGGCGCTGAACCTGCACGTCGGGGCCGTCGAGCACGATGCGGGAATCGTCTTCCTGCACGAGGTGCAGCCGGGGCCCGCCAGCCGCAGCTACGGCGTGCAGGTGGCCCAGCTCGCCGGCATGCCCGCGGTGGTGCTGCGCGATGCCAGGCAGCGGCTGCAGGCGCTGCAGCAGGCGCAGGCCGAGCGGCTGGCGCAGCTCGAGCTGTTCGGGGCCGTTCCCGGCAACGACGTCGCCGAAGCGCCGGCGGCGGCCGAGGATGCCGAGCGGGCCGACGCGCAAAGGCGCGTGCTCCGGCAACTGGCGCAGCTCGACTGCGACAGCCTGAGCCCGCGCCAGGCGCTGCAGCAGCTCTACGAGCTGTGCGCCCGGGCGCGCGAAGCCGAGCCGGGGGGCGACGATGCGCGAGGCTGATGGCAGCGCGGCGGCCGCGCCGCCGCTGCTGGTGTTCGCCCATGCCAACAGCTTTCCGGCCGACAGCTACCGGGTGCTGCTCGATCTGCTGGCCGAGCATTTCGAGGTCGTCGCCCCGCCGATGCTGGGACATGCCCCGGGCCTGCCGGTCAGCGACTGCTGGCCACACCTGCTGCGCGAACTGCAGGACTACGTGCAGCAGCGGCGAGGCTCGCGCCAGGTGGTGCTGGTCGGACATTCGCTGGGCGGGCTGCTGGGCTTGATGCTCGCGGCACGCCAGCCGCCCTGGCTGCGGGCGCTGGTGCTGCTCGACGCCCCGGTGATCGCCGGCTGGCGCGCCTGGCTGCTGTGGGTGGGCAAGCGCAGCGGCCTGGTGTGGCGCACGCCGCCCGCGGCCGCGGCGGCGCGCCGCCGTCAGGCCTGGACCGACGTCGACGCGGTGCAGGCGCATTTTGGCGCCAAGGCGCCGTTCGGCGCGTGGGACGCGCGCATGCTGGCCGACTATGCGCGCGACGCCACCGTCGAGCGCGACGGCCGGCGGGTGTTGCGCTTCGCGCGGGAGGTCGAGGCGGCCATCTACGCCACGCTGCCCCATCATCTGGGGCGGCTGTGCCGCCGCGTGCGGCTGCCGGTGGCCTTCGTGGGCGGCACCCGTTCGCGCGAACTGCGGCAGGCCGGCATGCGCGCCACGCGCCGGCTAGTCGGCCAGCGCCTGCGCTGGATCGACGGCGGCAGCCACCTGTTTCCCTTCGAACAGCCCCAGGCGACCGCGCAGGCCATCGTCGAACTGCTGCGGGACATGGGCGTGCCCGACGACGCCCCCGGCGGCCGCCGCAGCCTTCCTATAATGCCGATTTCCCGGTCCGATACGGCGTCATGACCCAATACGTTTTCGTCACCGGTGGCGTGGTTTCCAGCCTCGGCAAGGGCATCGCGGCAGCCTCGCTGGCCGCGATCCTCGAGTCCCGCGGGGTCAACGTCACCCTGATCAAGCTCGACCCCTACATCAACGTCGACCCGGGAACGATGTCGCCCTGCCACCACGGCGAGCTCTTCGTCACCGACGACGGCGCCGAGACCGACCTCGACCTCGGGCACTACGAGCGCTTCATCCGCCGCTCGATGAGGCGCACCAACAACTTCACCACCGGCCAGATCTACGAAAGCGTGATCCGCAAGGAGCGGCGCGGCGAGTACCTGGGCAAGACCGTGCAGGTCATCCCCCACGTGACCAACGAAATCCAGGAATTCATCCGCCGCGGCGCGGGCGAGGGCAGCGCCGACGAGGCCGAGGTGGCGATCGTGGAAATCGGCGGAACCGTCGGCGACATCGAGTCGCTGCCCTTCCTCGAGGCGGTGCGGCAGATGAGCCTGCGCCTGCCGCGCCACCAAAGCGCCTTTGTCCACCTGACGCTTGTCCCGTTCATCCCTGCAGCAGGCGAACTGAAGACCAAGCCTACCCAGCACAGCGTGCAGAAGCTGCGGGAAATCGGGATCACAGCCGATGCATTGTTGTGCCGCGCGGACCGCCCGATCCCCGACGACGAGCGGGAGAAGATCTCGCTGTTCGCCAACCTGCCGCAGCAGGCGGTGATCTCGGTGTGGGATGCCGACAGCATCTACAAGATTCCCCGCATGCTGCACGAGCAGGGACTCGACGGCCTGATCTGCGACAAGCTCAGGCTGGTCGGCGGGCCGGCCGACCTGTCGGCCTGGGACGCCCTGGTGCAGGCCGAGGCGCATCCCCGCCACCGCGTGCGCATCGCGATGGTGGGCAAGTACACCGACCTGTCCGACTCCTACAAATCGCTCAACGAGGCGCTGCGCCACGCCGCGCTGAAGAATGCGGCCCGGGTCGACATCGCCTACCTGGATTCGGAAACCCTGGCCGCCGACAACATCGACCAGCTCGGCGGCTTCGACGCCATCCTCGTTCCCGGCGGCTTCGGCAAGCGCGGAATCGAGGGCAAGGTGCTGGCGGCGCGCTACGCGCGCGAACACCGCATCCCCTACCTGGGGATCTGCCTGGGCATGCAGGTGGCCACCATCGAGTATGCCCGCAACATGGCCGGGCTGGCCGGCGCCAACAGCACCGAGTTCGACCCCGCGACGCCGCACCCGGTGATCGCGCTGATCAGCGAATGGAAGGACCGCAGCGGCGTGGTGCACGAGCGCAGCGCCGACTCCGACCTCGGCGGAACCATGCGCCTGGGCGCTCAGCAGGCGCAGGTGCGGTCCGGCACGCTGGCCCACAGCATCTACGGCGACGTGGTCAACGAACGCCACCGCCATCGCTACGAGGCCAACGTCGAGTACCTCGACGCGCTGCAGAAGGCCGGGCTGGTGATCTCGGCCTACACCACCCGCGAGCACCTGACCGAGATCGTCGAGCTGCCGCGGCAGGTGCACCCCTGGTTCATCGGCGTGCAGTTCCACCCGGAGTTCAAGTCGACGCCTCGCGACGCCCACCCGCTGTTCGACGCCTACGTGCGCGCCGCCCTCGCCCACCGCCAGACCGCCGGCGCCGACGCGGGAGTCGGCGCGCAGGCTGGCGCCTGAGCGCCGGGAGCCGACGATGCAACTTTGCGGATTCGATATCGGCCCGCGGCGCCCGCTGTTCCTGATCGCCGGCCCCTGCGTGATCGAGAGCCGGCAGCTGGCGCTGGACACCGCGGGCACGCTCAAGGAACTGTGCGACGACCTCGGGGTGCCGCTGGTCTACAAGTCCTCCTTCGACAAGGCCAACCGCTCGTCGGCGCGCTCGTTCCGCGGGCCGGGGCTGGAGCAGGGGCTGGCGATCCTCGAGGAGGTGCGGCGCAGCATCGGCGTGCCGGTGCTCACCGACGTGCACGAGGACACCCCGCTGGGCGAGGTCGCCGCGGTGGTCGACGTGCTGCAGACGCCCGCGTTCCTGTGCCGGCAGACCAATTTCATCCAGAACGTGGCGCGGCAGATGCTGCCGGTGAACATCAAGAAGGGCCAGTTCCTCGCCCCCTGGGACATGCGCAACGTGGTCGACAAGGCTCGCGCTGTGGGAAACGACCGGATCATGGTGTGCGAGCGCGGGGTGAGCTTCGGCTACAACACCCTGGTGTCGGACATGCGCGGCCTGGCGATCCTGCGCGACACCGGCTGCCCGGTGGTGTTCGACGCCACCCACTCGGTGCAGCAACCCGGCGGCCTGGGCGAGCGCTCGGGCGGCCAGCGCGAGTTCGTGCCGGTGCTGGCGCGCGCCGCGGTGGCGGCCGGGGTGTCCGGGGTGTTCGCCGAGACCCACCCCGACCCCGACCAGGCGCTGTCGGACGGCCCGAACGCCATGCCGCTGCGCCACATGCGCGCGCTGCTCGAGGACCTGTGCGCCATCGATGCGGTGGTCAAGCGCCGCGACTACCTGGAAGACCAGCTGCGCTGAGCGTGCGGCCGCCGCCCTGCAACCGACAACCCCAACGGAACCCCCTCATGAGTGCAATCGTCGACCTCAACGCCCGTGAAATCCTCGACAGCCGCGGAAATCCGACCGTGGAATGCGATGTGGTGCTGGAGACCGGCTTCCTCGGCCGTGCCGCGGTCCCCTCCGGCGCCTCCACGGGAACGCGCGAGGCCGTCGAACTGCGCGACGCCAACCCCGAGCGCTTCGGCGGCAAGGGGGTGCTGCGCGCGGTCGAGCACATCAACACCGAGATCACCGAGGCGGTGATGGGGCTGGACGCCTCGGAGCAGGCCTTCCTCGACCGCACGCTGATCGAACTCGACGGCACGCCGAACAAGTCGCGCCTGGGCGCCAACGCGCTGCTGGCGGTCAGCATGGCGGTGGCCAGGGCGGCGGCCGAGGAGGCCGGCGTGCCGCTGTACCAGTACCTCGGCGGCTTCGCGGCCTGCGAGCTGCCGGTGCCGATGATGAACGTGATCAACGGCGGGGCGCATGCCAACAACACGCTGGACATGCAGGAGTTCATGATCATGCCGGTGGGCGCGCCGAGCTTTCGCGAAGCGCTGCGCTATGGCGCCGAGGTGTTCCACGCGCTCAAGGGCCTGCTCAACGACCAGCACATGCCGACCACGGTGGGCGACGAAGGCGGTTTCGCGCCGAACGTGCCCAGCCACGAGGCGGCGCTGCAACTCATCGTGCAGGCCATCGAGAAGGCCGGCTACAAGCCCGGCGAGCAGGTGGCCATCGCCCTCGACCCGGCCTCCAGCGAGTTCTACCGCGACGGCAAGTACCACCTCGAGGGCGAAGGCCTGGTGCTCGGCGCCGAGGAGATGATCGCGCTGTACGAGGGCTGGCTGGGCAAGTATCCGATCGTGTCGATCGAGGACGGGCTGGCCGAGCAGGACTGGGACGGCTGGAAGCAGTTGACCGCCCGCCTGGGCTCGCGGCTGCAGCTGGTGGGCGACGACATCTTCGTCACCAACACCGAGATCCTGCGCCGGGGCATCGAGCAGAAGGTGGGCAACTCCATCCTCATCAAGGTCAACCAGATCGGCACGCTGAGCGAGACCTTCGCCGCGATCGAAATGGCCAAGCGCGCGGGCTACACCGCGGTGGTGTCGCATCGCTCGGGGGAAACCGAGGACACGACCATCGCCGACATCGCGGTGGCCACCAACGCGGGGCAGATCAAGACCGGCTCGCTGTCGCGCTCGGACCGCATCGCCAAGTACAACCAGTTGCTGCGCATCGAGGAGAACCTGGGCGACGTCGCCCGGTTCAGCGGCCGCGGCTGCTTCTACAACCTGCGCTGACGGCAGGCCGGCGGCGGCGTTGCGCGCCCGGTCCGCACTGCGATGCGACGCCTTCGCTGGGTCACCCTGGTGCTTCTGGCCGCGCTGGCGCTGCTGCAGTGGCCGCTGTGGCTGGGAGAGCGCGGCTGGCCGGCCGTGCACAGGCTGCGCGAACAGTTGCGCGCGCAATTGCTGGCCAACCAGCGCGCCCGCCAGGCCAACCAGGCGCTGGCGGCGCAGGCCCACGACCTGCGCTCGGGAACGCAGGCCGTGCAGCAACGCGCCCGCAGCGACATGGGCATGATCGAGCCGGGTGAGGTTTTCGTGCAGGTGCTGCCCGCGTCGACACCGCTGCCGCCGGTGGCGCCCCCTTCGACCCCGGCGCGCCGGCGCTAGAGGCTGAAGGCTGGAGGCAAGGCGCTACTGGGCGCGCGACGAAGCCGGCGGCTGGTCCATCTGGTCGCGGAACAGCTGCGCGGCGTCGACCAGGTCGAAGGCGTAGCCTGCGCCGCAGAACTCGCAGCGCACGTCGACCTCGCCGCGCTCGCGCAGCACCGACTCGACCTCGTCGCGCCCGAGCATGCGCAGCATCTGCGCGACCCGCGACTTCGAGCAGGTGCAGTGGAAGCGTGGTTGCGGCGCCGGGAACACCCGCGCCTGCTCCTCCCAGAACAATCGGCGCAGCCATTCCTCGGGCTGCAGCCCGAGCAGTTCGTCGCGCTTGAGGGTGGAAGCCAGGTGCACCGCGCGGGCGAAGTCCTCGTCGGCGCGCTCGCCGGACGCGGCAGCGGCATCGGCCGCGTCGGGCATGCGCTGCACCAGCAACCCGCAGGCAGCCTGGTCGTCGGCCGCCAGCATCAGCCACGACGGGATCTGTTCCGACTGGTCCAGGTACTGGCGCAGCACCGCGGACAGGTCGTGCAACGCCTGCCCGCCGGCATCGGTGAGGCCGACGATGCCCTGGTAGGGCTGCTGCCCCGGTTGGCGGGGATCCAGGGTGATCACGCAGCGCCCGCCGCCGTGCGGGTTGGCCAGGCTGGCCAGGTCGACCTGCTCCGGCTCCTCCACCTGCGCTTGGCTGGCCTTGGCGGTGGCGCGCAAGCCGAAGTCGGGTTGGCATTCGGCCACCGCCAGGCGCAGCGGGCCGTCGCCATGCAACTGCAGGATCAGCGTGCCGTCGAACTTCAGGCTGCCCGCCAGCAGCACCGAGGCCGCGCTCATCTCCCCCAGCAATTCCTGCACCGCTGCGCCGTGCTGGCGACGGCGCAGCATTTCCTGCCAGCTCTGGCTCAGCCGCACCGCGACCCCGCGAACATGGCCGGATCCCAGCATGAACTTGAGCAGGGTGTCGCTCATGGCTGGCCGCCGGCCTCCACGGCCCGCAACTGCGCCAGATAAGCCTTGGCCTTGGCGGCGTACACCTCGGCGCTGCGATGGATATGCTCGATTTCCTCCGGGCGCAGGTCGCGCACCGCGCGCGCCGGACTGCCCAGGATCAGCGTGCCTTCGGGAAAGCTTTTGCCCTCGGTGACCAGCGCACCGGCGCCGACCAGGCAATGGCGCCCGATGCGCGCGCCGTTGAGCACCACGGCCTGGATGCCGATCAGGCAGTCGTCGCCGACCGTGCAGCCGTGCAGCACCGCCTGGTGGCCGACGGTCACGCCGGCGCCGACCTGCTGGGGAAAGCCCGGATCGGTGTGCAGCACGGCGCTTTCCTGCACGTTGCTGCGCTCGCCGACCGTCACCGGCTCGTTGTCGCCGCGCAGCACCGCGCCGAACCAGATGCCGCATTGCGCGCCGAGTTCGACGCGGCCGATCACCCTGGCGGTGTCGGACACGTACACCCCGGCGCCGATGCGCGGGCGCACGCCCGCAAGTTCGAATACGCTCATCAAGGTTCCCCTGGCTCGATCGCTGCGACGAGAATAACCCATATGCCGGCGGCGCGTTCCTGGGCTCGCCGGGGCCGCCGCCACCCCGCTGCCGCGATGAACTGGTCCCTTGCACTGCTGCATCCCGGAGAGGAGTTTCCCGCGCCCGAACGGGCGCTGGGCAGCGATTCGCCGTACCCGGGGCTGCTGGCGGCGGGCGGCAGCCTGGATGCGCCGACGCTGCAGCGCGCCTATGCCCAGGGCATCTTTCCCTGGTTCGGCGAGGACGAGCCGCTGCTGTGGTGGAGCCCCGACCCCCGCATGGTGCTGCTGCCCGGGCAACTTCGGGTCCACCGCTCGCTGCGCCAGGCCGCGCGCCGCATGGCCGGCGACCCGCGATTCGCGCTGCGCGTGGACAGCGCGTTCGAAGCGGTGATGCGCGGCTGCGCGGTGCCGCGCAGCCAAGGCGGCGGGACGTGGATCGTCGAGCCGGTCGTCGCCGCCTACTGCGCGCTGCACCGGCAGGGGCTGGCGCACAGCTTCGAGCTGTGGCGCGACGACCAGCTGGTCGCCGGGCTGTACCTGGTCAGCCTGGGCGGCTGCGCCTTCGGGGAGTCGATGTTCACCCGCGTCAGCGACGGCTCCAAGGTGCTGCTGATGGCCCTGTGCGGCTTCGCCCTCGCCCACGGCCTGCGGTGGATCGACTGCCAGCAGCAGACCGCCCACCTGGCCAGCCTGGGCGCGCGCCCCTGGCCGCGACGGCGTTTCCTCGACGGCCTGGCGCAAGCCCGTGCGCTGCCTGCGCCGCCTCGCTGGCAGTATGATTGGACGCAGTTCCGTCAGCATGGCGCGGCTTGGCTGTGACCCACCCGAACGAATTGCCGTTCAGCGAGCTGCAGTTCTATTCGACTGCCGCCTATCCCTGCAGCTACCTCCCGCAACGACTGGCTCGTTCGCAGGTCGTGACCCCGGCGCACCGCGTGCGCGCGCAGGTCTATACCCAACTGGTGCAAAGCGGCTTTCGCCGCAGCGGCCTGTTCACCTATCGCCCGCAATGCGAGGGCTGCCGGGCCTGCCTGGCGCTGCGCGTGCTGGCGCAGCGCTTTCGCCCGGACCGCAGCCAGCGCCGTGCCTGGCAGCGCCACGGCGGCCTGCAGGCGCGCGTGCTGGCGCCCGAGTTCCTGCCCGAACACTATGAGCTGTACCTGCGCTACCAGGCCAGTCGCCATGCCGGCGGAGGCATGGACCACGACTCCATCGACCAGTACACCCAGTTCCTGCTGCAAAGCCGGGTCGACACCCGGCTGGTCGAATTCCGCGACCCCGACAAGTCCGGCGAGCTCAAGATCGTCTCGGTGATCGACCTGCTGGGCGACGG
>JAKBBQ010000330.1 GCA_021808405.1 Pseudomonadota bacterium
GCACGCGGCGGCGCCCGCGCGCGCCCGTCTGGCTTAGCATTGGCCCAGGGCCACGCCGTGGCCTTGCTGCCCGGGCGCGCGAGCGCCCGTCCCCGCGATGGAAAAGACCCAAGCCACCGAATTCATACACAGCTCCCTGGCGCTGATGGTCAAGCGCGGCGGTTCCGACCTGTTCATCTCGGCCGGCTTCCCGCCGGCGATCAAGGTCGACGGCAACGTGGAGAAGCTGTCGGTCCACCCGCTGAGCCCCGAGCACACCCAGGCGCTGGCGATGGCGGTGATGAACGACAAGCAGAGGCGGGATTTCGAGGCCAGCAAGGCGGTGAACTTCGCGATTTCGCCGACCGGCATCGGGCGCTTCCGGGCCAATGCCTTCACCCAGCGCGGCAGCGTCGCGCTGGTCGCGCGCAAGATCCCGCTGGAGATCCCGACTCTCGACGGCCTGCAACTGCCGCCCACGCTGAAGGAATTGGCGATGACCAAGCGCGGGCTGATCGTCTTCGTCGGCGCCACCGGCAGTGGCAAGAGCACCTCGCTGGCGGCGATGGTCGATTGGCGCAACGAGCATTCGCAGGGCCACATCATCACCATCGAGGATCCGATCGAATTCCTCCACCCCCACAAGAACTGCATTGTCAACCAGCGTGAGGTGGGGATCGACTCCATCGGCTGGGACGACGCGCTGAAGGACACGCTGCGCCAGGCGCCCGACGTCATCCTGATGGGGGAGATCCGCGATCGCGAGACCATGGACCAGGCGGTGGCCTTCGCCGAGACCGGCCACCTGGCGCTGGCCACGCTGCACGCCAACAACGCCAACCAGGCGATCGACCGCATCATCAACTTCTTTCCCGAGGAGCGCAGGGCGCAGCTGCTGATGGACCTGTCGCTCAACCTCAAGGCCATCGTGTCGCAGCGGCTGATCCGCCTGGAGCAGGGCAAGGGGCGGGTGGCGGCGGTGGAGGTGATGATCAACTCCCCGCTGATCGCCGAGAAGGTGCTCAACGGCGAGGTCGGCGACATCAAGGACGTGATGAAGAAGTCCCGCGAGCTCGGCATGCAGACCTTCGACCAGGCGCTGTTCGACCTGTTCGAGGACGGGCGCATCGGCTACGAGGATGCGCTGCGCAACGCCGACTCGATGAACGACCTGCGACTGACCATCAAGCTGCACGGCAAGCGCCAGAGCGGCGAGGTCGAGACCGGCCACCTTTCGCTGCTGTGAGCCGGCGCTCAGGCGCCGCGCTCGTCGGTGGCGGCTTGATCCGCGTCAAGCCCGAAGTCCATCCAGTCTTCGCCCAGGGTCTCCGAGGGGTGCTGGGTGCGCTCCGAGCCATTGCCGCAACGCATCGAGTCGGCCGGGCAATAGCGGTGGCAGCCCCAGCAGACTCGCTCGGGGTGGGCCGGATGCAGCGGAAAGCGCCGCTGCGGGGTCGTGGACACTGCGGGAACCTCCAGCCCCCATCTGACGCCGCGCGCGCGAGGCGGGTATTGATCCGCATCAAATCGCGCCGGCGGCGCAGCGGCTTCAACCGCGCGCCAGCCGCGCGCCGATCCCGCCCAGCATGCGGTGCAGGCTGACCACCACGATGCCGGCGAACATCAGCGCGGCCCCGGCGAGGAAACGCCGGCTCAGCGGTTCGTGCAGCAGCAGCGCGCCGAAGACCACGCCGAAGATCGGGGTCATGAAGGAAAAGATCCCGAGCCGCGACGCCAGGTAGTTGCGCAGCAGCCAGAACCACGCCAGGAAACTGGCGAAGGACACCACCAGCGCCTGGAATCCCAGCGCCAGCCAGGCCTGGGCGCTCGGGCGGATCGAGAACTCGCCGAGCAGCCACGACGCCGGCACCAGCAGCGCGAAGGCGCCGAGCAACTGCCACAGCAAGGTGGTGGTCGGCGCGCTGCTCGACAGGCTGCTCAGCCGGATGGTCACCGTGGTCGCACCCCAGCAGGCGCCGCCGCCCAGCGCCATCGCGTCGCCGGCCAGGCTGGCGTCGGTGCCGCCGCGGGCCGCCGCGCCAGGGCCGAGAAAGGCCAGCGCGACGCCGCCGAAGGCCATCGCGACGCCGGCCCACTGCAGCCGCGACAGCCGCTCGGCGGGCAGCCGCAGGTGCAGGCCCAGCGCGGCGAAGATCGGCGCGGTGTAGAGAAAGACCACGGTGTGGGACGCGCTGGTATAGCGCAGCGCCTGCCCGACCAGCAGGTACTCGGTGGCGAACAGCGCCGCGGCGAGCAGTCCAGGGCGCCACTGGCGCCAGCCGAAGCCTTCGCGTTGCCAGCGCATGAGCAGCGCCACCAGCGCAGCCGCGATGCCCGAGCGCAACCCGATCTGCAGCAGCGGCGAGATGTCGCCGGCGAAGGCCTTCAGCGCCACCTGCTGCAGCCCCCAGATCAGGCACAGCAGGGTCATCAGGCCGCTGGCGCGGGCGTCGATCGCAAGGCGTGATTCCATGGCGCGGGCAAGGCCGGGACGAAGACTGCCATTGTGCAGCCGCGCGGCCGGTCCCGCCCGCCGATGCCGCGTGCCACCGGCGTTGCGCCGGCCGCGCTCAGGTCTTGCGCACGAGCAGCGCGCGGAAGTCGTTCACATTGGTCAGCGTCGGCCCGGTGACCACCGAGTCGCCCAGCGCGCCGAAGAATCCGTGGCCGTCGTTGTCGTCCAGGCTGTCGGCGGCGCGCAGCCCGGCCGCGCGCGCCCGCTCCAGGGTGTCGGGGCCGAGCAGCGCGCCGGCGATGTCCTCGGCGCCGTCGACGCCGTCGGTGTCGCCGGCCAGCGCCCACACCCCGGGCTGGGCGCGCAGCGCCAGGGCCAGCGCCAGCAGGAACTCGACATTGCGCCCGCCGCGCCCGCGGCCGCGTACCGTCACCGTGGTCTCGCCGCCCGACAGCAGCACGCACGGCGGCGCGAAGGGCTCGCCGTGACGGGCCACCGACTGCGCGATCCCCGCCATCAGCTTGCCCACCTCGCGCGCCTCGCCTTCCAGCGAGTCGCCCAGCAGGTGCGCGGCGTAACCGGCCTGGCGCGCCACCGCGGCGGCCGCCTGCAGCGCCATGCGCGGGGTGGCGACCAGCCGGAACTCGCAGCCCGCCAGGCGCGGATCGCCGGGCTTGACCGATTCGCCGCGCCCGCTGCGCAGCAGTTCCAGCGCCGCGGTGGGCAGCCGCAGGCCGTAGCGTCCGACGATGGCCAGCGCATCGGCGCAGGTCGTCGGGTCGCCGACAGTCGGGCCCGAGGCGATGTCCCCGGGGTCGTCGCCCGGCACGTCGGAAATGGCCAGGCTCAGCACGCGAGCCGGGTGGCAGGCGGCGGCCAGCCGGCCGCCCTTGATCGCCGACAGGTGGCGGCGCACGCAGTTCATCTCGCCGATGGCGGCTCCGCAGCGCAGCAGTTCGCGGTTCATCTGCTGCTCGTCGGCCA
>JAKBBQ010000331.1 GCA_021808405.1 Pseudomonadota bacterium
GATTGCGGGAACACGGTGACAAAGAGATAAAAATAGGTTTTCATCTCGTTTGATTTGATATAAAATTTCATCTTTCAAATAACTCCGGATAAAGTTTTTCAAAAACATCGATTGGCAGCAGAGCCTGCTGCATCCATCGATCCGGAATCTGCATGGCCGAAGGTCCCGCGGACTGCGTCCGGCGGTGCTTCGGCGAACGGCGCACGGGTGCCCGGCAGGGCGCGCCGCCGTGATGCAGCGCAGGCGGCAGCAGCCGCCTGCCGAGGGGGGCGGCCGCCTGTCCGGTTTGCTCGCACCAGTCGCCGCGACCGGCTCGCGCCGGGCGCCCTGTTTCTGGCGGACGCCCTGTCCGCCGTCGACTCTGGAGGTGAGATGCACGTTCCCATGCGTGAAACCAAGCGGGCTGCGACCTGGTCGTCGGCGGCCAGCGCCGGCCCGGCGGTCGCGGTGCTCGGTGCCGGCAGCTGGGGCACCGCGCTGGCGGCGGCGTCACGGCGCGCCGGGCTGCCCACGCGGCTGTGGTCGCGGCGCCCCGATGTCGCGCATGCCATCCGCACCACCGGCTGCAACCCGCGGCATCTGCCCGGGATCATGCTGCCGGCGGGGCTGCAGGCCAGCGACGATCTGCAATGGGCGCTGCAGGGCGCCGACCTGGTGCTGTACGCGGTACCCAGCTCGGCGCTGCGCAAGCTGGCCACGCTGGCCGCCGGCAAGCTGCCCGGCCACGCGCTGGCGGTGGCGACCTGCAAGGGGGTGGAGGCGGGCAGCGGTGCGTTGATGACCGAGGTGCTGCGCCAGCAGTGCGCGGCGGGGCAGCCGGTCGGGGTGCTGGCCGGCGCCAGCTTCGCCGACGAAGTGGCGCGCGGCCAGCCCACCTGCCTGACCTTGGCGATGGCCGCGGCGCCTGCCGGGGCGGCGGCGCTGGCGCGCCAGCTCGCCACGGCCTGGCGCGCTGCCGGGATCGAGCTGGAATCCTGCGCCGACGAGATCGGGGTGCAGGTGGCCGGGGCGTTGAAGAACGCGGTGGCTATCGCCTGCGGCATGGCCAGCGCGCAGGGGCTGGGGGAGAACGCGCGGGCGACCATTGTCAGCCGCGGCCTGGCCGACATGCGGCGGCTGCTGCTGGCGCTGGGCGGACGCAGCGACACCCTGTTCTACAGCAGCGGAGTCGCCGACCTGTTCCTCACCGCATCGTCCAGCCACTCGCGCAACACCCGCCTGGGCCTGCGCCTGGGCGCTGGCGCCCAGGGGGCCGCGCAGGGGGCGCGCGGCGGCGCCGCACCCGCCGCGGAGGAGGAACTCGCCGAAGGCGCGCTGGCCAGCCACGCGCTGCTCGCGCTGGAGCGCAGGCTGCACGTCGTGCTGCAGGTGCCCCGCGCGGTGCGCCAGGTGCTCGGCGGCCACAGCACCCCGGCGCTGGCGCTGGGTCAGTTGCTGGGCGGTCGCGCCGAGCCGGCCGAGGCCGCTCAGCGCGCCGGCCATGGATCGCCGTCGCGGCTGCCGGGCCACGAGCCGGCCGCGCTGCGCCTGGCGGGCGCTGCGTGGGCGCATCGGCTCGCGCAATGAGCGCGCCGTGCAGGGGGGAGCGATGAGGCGTTCGGCGCCGGCGTCGCGGGTGGTGCTGGCCACCGATCTCGACGGCACCTTCGTCGGCGGCACGCCGCAGCAGCGCGACAGCCTGGTGGAGTGGATCCGCGAGCATCGCGAGCAGCTGGTGCTGGTGTTCGTCAGCGGCAGGGGCCAGGCGCATATGCGCGAGCTGGCGCGCAGCCTGTCGCTGCAGCCGGACTGCCTGATCGGCGACGTGGGCACCAGCGTGGATTCGCCGCTGCCGGGCTACGCGCAGGTGCTGCGGCCGGTGCGCCGCTGGCTGGACGCGGCCTGGCCGGCCGATGCCTCGCAGCGCATCGAGCGGGCGATGGCCGGTCATCCGGCGCTGCGCTCGCAAGGAGACGTCGGCGGGCGTCGCAAGTCGTACTGGTACGACGACGCGGCGGCCGCGCAGCGCGCGCAAGCGGATATGCGCGCGCTGGGATTCGACGTGCTGCTGTCGGACAACCAGTACTTCGACGTGTTGCCGCACGGGGTGCAGAAGGGGCCGACTCTGCTGCGCACGCTGCGCGCGCTGCGCCTGCCGCCGCACCGCACGCTGGTCGCCGGCGACACGCTGAACGACCTGTCGATGTTCCGCAGCGGCTTCAGCGGCGTCGCGGTGGCCAATCGCGAGCCGGCGCTCGAGCAGGCGCTGCGCGGCCTGCCGCAGGTGCACCTGAGCCGGCTGCCGGGGGCGGCCGGCGTGCTGGATGCCCTGCAACGTTTTCATGCATGTGGAGGAGACCGTACATGGCTGCGCAACTCGTGATCGTCTACCACCGCCAGCCCTACGAGGAGGTCGTCGAGAACGGCAAGGTGGTGCTGCGCGAGAACCGCAGCCCCAACGGCATCGTCCCGGCGCTCAAGGGCTTCATCGGCCAGGTCGAGAGCGCCAGCTGGATCGCCTGGAAGAAGGCGCCCGCCGGCCGCGTCGCCGGCTTCCAGCGCCGCATCACGGTGCGCGACAGCTACGGCAGCTACGAGGTGGTGCGCCTGCCGCTGCAGGCCGAGCAGATCAACCAGTTCTACCACGTGACCTCCAAGGAGGCGTTGTGGCCGGTGCTCAACAGCTTTCCGTCGCTGTACAGCTCGGAGAACACGCGCTGGGCGACTTTCCGCGAGGTCAACCGGCTGTTCGCCGAGGCGGCCTGCGAGGAGGCCGCCGAGGGTGCCGTGGTGTGGGTGCACGACTACAACCTGTGGCTCGTGCCGCGCTTCGTGCGCGCGCTGCGACCGGACCTGAAGATCGCGTTTTTCCACCACACCCCGTTCCCCGGGCCCGATGTGTTCAACCTGCTGCCTTGGCGCGACGAAATCCTCGACAACCTGCTGAGCTGCGACCTGGTGGGCTTCCACGTGCCCCGCTATGCCTGCAATTTCGCGGCGGTCGCGCAGGGTCTGCGCGACGTGGAGGAGGTGCGCTGGGAGCCGGCGGCGGTCGGGCTGAGCTGCCGCGGCTCGGCGCTGGCCGAGCCGCGAAGCCCGTCGTGCCTGCGCATCGACGGGCGGCTGGTGCACATCGACGCGTTTCCGATCGGCACCCATGCCGAGTTGATCGGCGAGGAAATGGCCGGCGAGCGCGCGCGTGACGAGGTCGCGCAGATCCGCAGCCGGCTGGCCGGCAGCAAGGTCATCGTGTCGGTCGGCCGGGTCGACTACGCCAAGGGCACGCGCGAGCTGCTGCTGGCCTACGAGCGGCTGCTGCAGCGGCGCGCCGAGCTGCACGGCCAGATCAAGCTGCTGCTGACCGCGGTGGCGCCGGCCGATGGCATGAGGGTGTACCGCCGCGCGCAGCAGGCTATC
>JAKBBQ010000332.1 GCA_021808405.1 Pseudomonadota bacterium
TGGAGGACCTGTACGGGGCGACGGTGTTCCTGGCCTCGCAGGCCTCGGCCTACATCACCGGGCAGACGCTGTTCGTCGACGGCGGCTACACGGCCAAGTGACGCAGAGGAGGCGACCATGAAAGCGCTGGTCTATGCTGGCGAACGGCTGATGAGCTACCGCGACGAGCCGGATCCGTCGCCGGTCGAAGGCGACGCGCTGCTGCGCGTCGACGCCGCCGGCATCTGCGGCTCGGACATGCACGCCTACCACGGCCACGATCCGCGGCGCGTGCCGCCGATGATCCTCGGCCACGAGCTCGTCGGCACCATCCTCGAGGGGGCGCAAAGCGGCATGCGGGTGACCGCCAACCCGCTGATCACCTGCGGCTGGTGCGACTACTGCGTGCGCGGCAGGCAGAACCTGTGCAGCAACCGCACGATGATCGGCATGACGCGGCCCGGCGCCTTCGCCGAGCGCATCGCCATCCCGCGCGCCAGCCTGATCGAGATCCCGCAGGACATGAGCGTGCGCGCCGCCGCGCTGACCGAGCCGGCGGCCACCGCGCTGCACGCGCTGGACCTGAGCACCCGCGCGCTGGCGATCCCGCTGCCGCAGGCGCGGGTGAGGGTGATCGGCGCCGGCGCCGTGGGACTGCTGGCCGGGCTGCTGGCGCGTTCCTACGGCTGCATCGAGCTGTCGATCGCCGAGACCAACCCGTTGCGCCGCGAAGCGGCCACGCGCGCCGGCCTGCACGCGGTCGACCCGCTGGCCGAGGAGGCGCGCGATGCCTTCGACCTGGTGATCGACGCGGTCGGCAGTCGCCACACCCGCAACGCCGCGCTGCAGGGGCTGCGCCCCGGCGGGGTGTTCATGCACGTGGGGCTGCAGGACTGGACCAGCGAGATCGACATGCGCAAGCTGACGCTGGCCGAGATCACCCTGCTGGGCACCTACACCTACACCATCGCCGATCTGCGCGCCACCGTGAGCGCGCTGCACGCCGGAGTGTTCGGCGACCTGGCGTGGGTCGAGGAGCGCAGCCTGAGCGAGGGCGCGGCGGCCTTCGCCGACCTCGACCAGGGGCGCAGCGCGGCGGCGAAGATCCTGCTGCGGCCCTGAGGCGGCGGCCGCCCGCCGCCGGCGCGGCTCAGCACTCGATGATGTGCACCGCCAGCCCGCCGCGGGAGGTTTCCTTGTACTTGCTGCGCATGTCGGCGCCGGTGTCGCGCATGGTCTGGATCACCTGGTCGAGCGACACCAGGTGATGGCCGCTGCCGCGCAGCGCCATGCGCGCGGCGTTGATGGCCTGCACCGCGCCCATCGCGTTGCGCTCGATGCAGGGGATCTGCACCAGGCCGCCGACCGGGTCGCAGGTCAGGCCGAGGTGATGCTCCATGCCGATCTCGGCGGCGTTCTCCACTTGCGGCGGGCTGCCGCCGAGCACCGCGCACAGCCCGGCGGCGGCCATGCTGCAGGCCACTCCGACCTCGCCCTGGCAGCCGACCTCGGCCCCGGAGATCGACGCGTTTTCCTTGTAGAGCATGCCGATCGCGCCCGCGGTCAGCAGGAAATCGACGATCCCGGTGTCGTCGGCGCCGGCGCACAGCCGGGCGTAGTAATGCAGCACCGCCGGCACGATCCCGGCGGCGCCGTTGGTCGGCGCGGTGACCACCCGCTCGCCGCAGGCGTTCTGTTCGTTGACCGCCAGCGCCCACAGGTTGACCCAGTCGAGCGCGCGCAGCGGGTCGGCGGGCGACGCCGCGCGGCCCAGCAGCGCCTGCGCCAGCGCCGGCGCGCGCCGCTGCACGTGGAAGCCTCCGGGCAACTCGCCTTCGGCGGCGGCGCAGCCGCGCGCCACGCACTGCTGCATGACCTGCCAGATCGCCAGCAGCCCGCTGTCGATCTGCGCGTCGGCGCGCCAGCTGCGCTCGTTGATGCGCACCACGTCGGCCACCGAGCAGCGCAGCCGCCGGCACAGCGCCAGCAGCTCGGCCGCGCTGTGGAAAGGCAGCGGCAATTCGGCGGCCGGCGTCGGCGCAGCGCCGGCGGCCAGCGTCGCGGCGTCGACCACGAAGCCGCCGCCGACCGAATACGATTCGTGCTGCAGCAGCGGCTGGCCGGCGGCGTCGAAGGCGGCGAAGCGCATGCCGTTGGGGTGCAGCGGCAGCGCCTTGCCGGGCTCGAACACCAGGTCCTTGCGCGGGTCGAAGGCCACCGCGTGCAGCCCCAGCAGCGGCAGGCTGCCGGCGTCGCGCAGCGCCTGCAGCCGCGGCGCGATGGTGTCGATGTCGACGCTTTCGGGCTGCTCGCCGAGCAGCCCCAGCAGCACCGCGCGGTCGCTGCCGTGGCCGCGCCCGGTGGCCGACAGCGAGCCGTAGAGCTGGCAGCGCACCCGCGCGGTGGCCTCGAGCAGGCCCTGGCGCTGCAAGTCCAGCGCGAAGGCGCGCGCCGCGCGCATCGGCCCCACGGTGTGCGAGCTCGAAGGCCCGATGCCTATGCGGAACAGGTCGAATACCGAGACAGCCATCGCGTCCTCCGCTGCAGCTTGCGGCAACGATACCAGAGGCGGGCCGCCGGGCGGCGCCTTGCCCTTGCCCGCCGCGGGGGCAAGGCGCCTCAGGCGGCCTGCGCGCAGGCCGTGGCCAGGTCCGCGGCGAAGGCGTCGACGGTCTGCTCGGTGGTGTCCCAGGCGCACATCAGGCGGCAGCCGCCGCCGGCGATGAACTCGTAGAAGTTCCAGCCCAGCGCGTGCATCGAGTCGATCGCGCGCCGCGGCAGCTGGGCGAACACCGCGTTGGCCTGCGGTTCGTGCAGCACGTGCACGCCGGGCAGCTCGCGGATGGCCCGGAACAGCCGCTGCGCCATCGCGTTGGCGTGGCGGGCGTTGCGCAGCCAGTGGTCGTCCTCCAGCATGCCGACCCAGGGCGCCGAGATGAAGCGCATCTTCGACGCCAGCTGGCCGGCCTGCTTGACCCGCCAGGCGAAGTCCTGCGACATGTCGCGGTCGAAGAACACCACCGCCTCGCCGACCGGCAGTCCGTTCTTGGTGCCGCCGAAGCACAGCACGTCGACCCCGGCGCGCCAGGTGATCTCCGAGGGATGCACGTCGAGCGCTGCGACCGCGTTGGCGAAGCGCGCGCCGTCCATGTGCAGCTTCAGGTGGCGGCGCTTGGCGATCGCGGCGATCGCCCGCACCTCCTCGACGCTGTACAGGGTGCCGAGCTCGGTGGCCTGGGTCAGCGACACCACCTTGGGCTTGGGGTAGTGGATGTCGTTGCGCCGGGTCACCATGTGCTCGATGGCGTCGGGAGTGAGCTTGCCCAGGCGCGCCGCCGGGCTTTCGTTCTCGCCGACCAGCAGCTTGGAGCCGTTGGAGAAGAACTCGGGGCCGCCGCACTCGTCGGTCTC
>JAKBBQ010000333.1 GCA_021808405.1 Pseudomonadota bacterium
GGGCCATTTTGGCGCGGTCCCTGCGGCGCTGCCGCTGAAGAACGCCGCGCAGCCCTTCAACACGGGGCAGCCCAAGTCCGACCTGCAAGCCAACGCCAACCCGGCCCTGGTCGCGCAACGCCTGAAGGAATGGTCTACCCTGGTCAAGGCGGTGGCGACGGCCTATCAGCCGCATTGGTAGGCCGGTCGGCGCAGCCGCGCATGTCCTGCGCCGGCCCGCGCCGGCCAGAAGCCGCGCGCCCGCATCGACCCCGGACGCCACATCCTGGTGGTCGAGCCCGCGGGAATCTGCGCGGGCGGGCGCGCCGGCGTGGGCTTGCCCATCCACTCCGGAGACGAACTCGTCTGCCGCCCGGCGCGCACCTCCGCCGGGTCGCTGCCGCGGTACCCCGAGTCCCCGAAGGACTTCGCCTCCGAGCAGCCTGCACCGAGCCCGCGCGCACAGGCCGGCAGCCGCGGGCGTGCCCTCTCTCAGGCTGCGCGTGTCCGGGCTGGTCGATCGGCCGTCGCCTCGGCCAGCGCTTCGACGATCGCTGCGCAGAAATCCGGAATGTCGGCTGGCTTGCGTGACGTGATCAGGTTGTCGTCGCGAACCACCGGCTGGTCGATGACCTCGCCGCCGGCGTTGCGCAGGTCATCGCGGATCTGCGACGCTCCGGTCACTCGGCGCCCGCGCAGCAGCCCCGCCGACGCCAGCATCCAGCTGCCATGGCAAATGGCCGCGACGATCGCGCCTCGTTCGGCAGCGCTCCGGACGAGTTCGACCATCTCCGCGTTGTCGCGCAGCAGATCGGGCGCATAGCCCCCTGGAATGATCACCGCGTCGTACGGCGTCGTGAGCGCCTGACTGACGCCGACATCGGCCGGAGCGGGGTAGCCGAGCTTGGACTTGTACGTGTCCACCCGCGGCCCGACGAGCTGAACCTCGTAGCCGATTTCCCGCAACCGATACACAGGCACCCATACCTCCATCTCCTGGTACAGGTTCTCTACCAGAACTGCAACCTTGCCTGATTTCTGCTCGCTCATGAGCCCTCCACGGGTGGCGCACCATCCAACACATAAGCTTCGCTGGATGCGTGGAACCATACGACCCCGAAGTCGCGATGACAAGAGGCACACCCGTCTCCTCGGCCAGCGGGCGGTATCCCGCCCCCTGCGCATCGGTCTGCGGGCGGTAGGCGCGGGTGAGCCAGCAGGCGTGGTGCCGCGCGCCATCGCTTCGCCGCCGTGCTGGCTCGGCACGCAGCAAGCCGGCGTCGGGCCGGAGCTGACAAGCCGCACGATCCGCAGGGGAGCATTCTTCGACCGGAGGGAGTCGCGTTGGTGCAAAATCGGAATCATGGGCGTGCAGCCTGGCCTTGGCTCGGGCGCCTTGCCGCTCATCGCACAGCGCCTGCGCCGCGGCCGCCTCCGCCACTTCAACATCCTCTGAATGCATGTCACGCAAGAAATACGCTGCCGCCCCGCCCTCCCGCAACCCGGCCGGCGAGGGTGTCGTCGCGTCCGGGCGCAGCGCCTCCCTCGTGGATGTCGCCGCGCTGGTCGGCGTTTCAGTCGGCACGGTTTCCCGCGCACTGTCGCGACCCGAAATGATCAGCGAGGTGACCCGGCGCCGGGTACAGCAGGCGGTCGAACAGGTCGGATATGTGCCGAATGGGTCGGCCCGGGCGATGGCCATGCGCCGCACGATGACGGTCGGAGCCATCATTCCGCGCTTTGGCAGTATCTCCTTTGCCACCATGGTGCAGACACTTGAATCGACGCTGGCCCAGGCCGGATACACGTTGCTGCTCACGGCACCCGATCGCCTGAATCCCGAGCCCGCGAAACTCGTTCACAAGGTCCTTTCCAGAAACGTGGATGCGCTGGTTCTGCTGGGCTCCGAGCACCCGCCTGAAGTCCTCACCGTGCTGGCGCAGCGCTCCATCCCGTTTGTCCAGGTATGGACGCTGGACGGGCGTTATGGTCCGTGCGTGGGCTTCGACGAGCAGTTGGCCGCCGGACTGGTGATCGATTATCTGGCTGCCCACGGGCATCGGAGGATAGGTTTTATCGGCGGGCATCGAGCCGGAAACGAGCGGGCCCAGGCGCGCTTCGCGGGGGTGACACGCGCCATCGCCAGGAACGGGCTCACGCTGCGTGAAGATGCGGTCCTCGAGGTCGAATACGGCTTTCGCGAAGGCTTCGACGCGATGCGGCGCGTCCTCACCTCGGGGAGCGATGTGACGGCGATGGTGTGCGGCAACGATTATCTGGCTGCGGGCGCGCTGGCCGCACTCGACAAGGCCGGCATCGATGTACCGGGGCAGATGTCCGTTGTCAGTTTCAACGACAACGAATTCGCGCCGTTCCTGCACCCGCCGTTGACGACGGTGCACTTGCCGATCTCCGAGATGGGCAGCACCGCCGCCCGGCTGCTGCTCGCGCGCCTGGCCGCAGAAACGGGTCCCTCGTCCGTCAACATTCCGGTGGAACTGATCGAACGCGAGAGTGCCGGCCCCGCGCCCGCCGATCGCGAATAGTCGGGGTGCGCGCGTCAGACGGAGAAGTGCAAAGGCAGTCCGGGCGAGGGCCAGTCGTCGATTGCGATGAGCCTTCCCGTCGCGGACAGGGTGACGAACGCCGTCCGCATGTCAGCGCCGCCAAAGCAGAGATTCGTCGTGAACGGATCCGGCAAGGGCACATGACGAAGGAATGCGCCATCCGGCGCGAAGACGCTGATGCCGCCGTGCAGCAGGGTGGCCACGCAGATGTGGCCATCGCGATCGACCGCCATCGAATCGAAGCGCTGCCAATGACCTCCCGGTGAAGCGGCGAGCATGCGCGCGCCTTGAGGGGAAGGCCAGGGTTCCCGTGCGGCCTGCCCTGGCCCCGTGAGGCGGAATGCCCACAGGCGCGCCCCCTCGGTCTCGGCGTAATAGAGCACGCCACCGTCCGGCGACAGCGCCACCCCGTTGGGGGTCGTGACCGGCCTGGCGAACGCATGGACGGTACCGTGGTCGGGCCGCGCGTAAAAGATGGCTCCCCTGTCGACCGCGTCGGCCCGGATCTTGCCCAGGTCCGTGAAATAAAGCCCCCCGTACCGGTCGAACACCAGGTCGTTGGGTCCACGCAGAGGGATCCCGTCGACGCGGTCGTAGATCCGCTCGACATGCCCCGTCGACAGTTGCACACGCTCGATGCGCCCGCCGGAATAATCACGGGCCTGCCCGATCGGCCGCAAGTATCCATTCGAGTCGCGCGTCCACTCGAAGCCGCCGTTGTTGCATAGGTAGACCGCGCCATCCGGCCCGATCGCCGCTCCGTTCGGGCCGCCACCGAGTGTGGCCACGACCTGCGTCTTGCCGTCGAGCGTCACGCGCGTGAGCGTTCCGCGCGCGTTGTGCA
>JAKBBQ010000050.1 GCA_021808405.1 Pseudomonadota bacterium
TCGAGGCGGGGCGCTGGAGCGCCGAGGTGGCCAACCTCAAGCGCTCGTTCAGCGGCGGCGGCAGCAGCGTGGTCGAGTGGGCGCTGGCCGACCTGCTCGAGCATGGCGGCTACGACCAGGGGCTGCGGCAGCTGCGGCGCCATTTCGCCGAGCAGGTGGACACGGCGCGGCGCATCATCGGCACCGCCTTCCCCGCGGGCACGCGGGTCACCGATCCGAGCGGCGGCTATGTGCTGTGGGTGGAATTGCCGAGGACGGTGGACGCGATCGAACTGTATCGCCGCTGCATCGAGCAGCGCATCATCGTCGTGCCGGGTCCGTTGTTCAGCACCAGCAGCCGCTACCGCAACTGCGTGCGCCTGAACGCCGGCGCGCCCTGGTCGACCGAGCGCGAGGATGCGCTGCGGCTGGTCGGCCGCCTGGCCGCGGACCTCGCGCGCGGGGCCTGAGCCGGGCCGGCGGACCGCGCCAGCCGGCCGCCGCGCCCGGCCGGCTCAGCGCCGGGCGTCGAAGGCGTAGGCGCGCTCGACCCGCGAGATCCTGACCGCGTAGTGGTCGTACCAGCGCTGCCGGCCCGCCGCCTGCGCGGCCAGGTGCTCGAGCTGGGCCTTCCACCCGGCGATGGCCTCGAGCGAGGACCAGTAGGACACGGTGATTCCCAGTCCCTGGTCGTCGCGCGCGCTCTCCATGCCCAGGAAGCCGGGTTGCGCCGAAGCCAGCTCGACCATGCGCTGCGCGGTTTGCGAGTAGCCCTCGTCGACCTCGCTGCGCTGCGAGGTGAAGATCACCGCGTAGTACGGCGGCTCGGGAGTGTCGGCGAAGCCGGGGCGTGGGTGCATGGCGAATCGGGGCGGCGAAGGCACCCCAGTCTAGCCTCCGGTCAGTGCCTGGAACACATGCACCGTGGCACCTTCGGCCACCCGGTCGGACAAGGTCTGGCGATCGACGACGATGCGGCCGTCGACACTCAGCGCGACGTGCCTGCGCAGCGCTCCCCGCTCATCGAGCACATAGTCGGTGAAGCCCGGTGCGATGCGCTCGACCGCCCGCAGCACCTCGGCGACCGAGCCCGGCTCGACCTCGATGCCGCGCCCCTGCAGCGCCGGGAAGAAGCGGTGCAGGTGCCGGGTGATCTCCACGCGGGGCATGGCCTTCACCCGAATCGCACCGAGTACACCGGCGGGAAGTGGTGCCCCAGGCAGGTCCACGATTCCCCGCGGTCCTCGGACAGGTACACATTGCCGGTGGAGCTGCCGAAGCACACGCAGTCGTCGGCCGCGTCCAGGCCGTGGCGCAGCACGAGGTCGTAGGCGTGCTCCTGCGGCAGGCCCTTGCGAAACGCCGTCCACGACTTCCCGCCGTCGTCGGTGCGGGCGACGAACAGCCCGCCGCCGATGGCCATGCGTTGCGCGTCGGCCTGCCCCGGCACCACCCACGCGGTGCGTCCGTCGCGGGCGTCGGCGGCGATGGCAAAGCCGAAGTGCACCCCCGCCTCGGGCTGGCTGACCTTGTGCCAGCTGGCGGCGCCGTCCTCGCTGTGGAACACCCCGCAATGGTTCTGCTGCCACATGCGCTCGGGCTGCGCGGCGCAGGCGACCACGCAATGCGGGTCGTGTCCCCACTCGGCCTGCGGATCCGGCAGGTAGTCGTTGAGCATTCCGCGGTTGCGGCCGACCCAGCTGCGCCCGCCATCGCGGGTCTCCAGCACCCCGGCCGACGACACCGCCACATGCAGGTGCTGCGGGTCTCCGGGGTCGACCACCACCGAGTGGATTCCCGGCTCGAACACCCCGTAGTCCACGCTCGCCGGGGTGCCGAACCAGCGGTTCTCGCTGGTCGCGGCGCCCGCGCTCAGGTCCCCGCCGCGACTGTCGTGGTTCCACAGCGGCCGGTTCAACTCCCAGCTGTCGCCGCCGTCGTCGCTGACGAACAACCCGCCGGGGATGGTTCCGGCGTACAGCCGCCCGGGCTGCCCGGCAGGGCCGAAGGCCAGGTGCCAGATCTTGTAGATCGTGGCGTCCTTGTACTCCGGCTGCGCGGCGGGAGCGGCCGGATCGAAGTCCGGGGTCGGCAGGTACTTGACGATGTAGCGAGCACCTTGGGGGTATTTCAGCGAGGAAAGGTCCTGCCAGCTCGCTGCGCCGTCGCGCGAGCGCGACAGCTTCGGGCCCCAGTGCCCGTGGTCCAGCGAGGCCCACAGGGTACCGTCGCGAGGGTCGCGCGCCGCGTAGCACACGGGGATGCCGGCGTGGCCGATGGGCCGGGCCCGCCAGCCGCCGGCGCGGCGGTCGACGAGGATCGTTCCCTTGCGGGTGCCTAGGAGAATCATCTCGGCCATCGTCGACCTCCCGTTCACATCGCCGAGGGGCCCGCGTCCATGCGCTTGCGGCCCCGTGCCCGGCACTGTAGCCGCTGCGGGCCCCGCTTGGCGAGTCGATACACCGCACCCCATCCGCGCGAGCGCCGCAGCGCGCTCGCCGTCGCGCCCCGTTACGATGCCGGCGCCACTCCACGCGAGGTCCCCCGATGAAAGCAGTGCTCTACGAGTCCTTCGGCGCCCGCCCCCAACTGCGCGATCTCCCCGAGCCCCGTCCGCAGCCGCATGGCGCGCTGATCCGGGTCATGGCCACAGGGGTCTGTCGTAGCGATTGGCATGGCTGGGTTGGCCACGATCCGGATATTCAGCTGCCGCATGTCCCTGGGCATGAGTTCGCTGGGGTGGTCGTCGAGGTCGGCCACGACGTCGCGCGCTGGGCGGCCGGCGACCGCGTGACCATGCCCTTCGTCGCCGGCTGCGGCAACTGCCCCGAGTGCCAATGCGGCCATCAGCAGGTATGCGACCACCAGTTCCAGCCCGGCTTCACCCACTGGGGCTCGTTCGCCGAGTACGTCGCCATCCCCCACGCGGACCTGAACCTGGTGCGCCTGCCCGAGGCCATGGACTTCGCCACCGCCGCCAGCCTGGGCTGCCGCTTCGCGACCTCCTACCGGGCGGTCGTCGACCAGGGCCGGACCTCGCCCGGGCAGTGGGTGGCGGTGCACGGCTGCGGCGGCGTCGGGCTGTCGGCCGTCCTGATCGCCAGCGCGGCCGGCGCGAAGGTGGTGGCGGTGGACATCGCCGAGGACAAGCTCGCGCTGGCCCGCGAGCTCGGCGCCAGCGCCACCGTCGACGCGACCCGGGTCGACGACGTGGTGCAAGCGGTGAGGGACATCACCGGCGGCGGCGCGCATGTCTCGCTCGACGCGCTGGGGCATTCCACGACCTGCCTGAACTCCATCGGCAACCTGCGCAAGCGCGGCAGGCACGTGCAGGTCGGACTGATGCTGGGCGAGCACGCGGCGCCGGCCATCCCGATGGGCCAGGTGATCGCCAACGAACTGGAGCTGCTCGGCAGCCACGGCATGCAGGCCCACCGCTACGCCAGCATGCTGGCGTTCATCGAGTCGGCGAGGCTGGCTCCGCAGCGACTGATCGGCCGCACGGTGAGCCTGGAGCAGTCGATCGACGTGCTGACCAGCATGGACCGCTTCCCCGGGGTCGGGGTGACGGTGGTCACGCGGTTCTGAGTCCCGCAAGCACGGCGCAAAAGCAACAGGATGTCAGCCAGCGAGCCCCTTGTCGGGGTGAGGCGACAGGCTGGCTGCGGGTGGCGCCGCGGCGTGCGCGGCCCGCGGTGCGGCGTCCGCCGCGTCGCGCTGCGGCGACACTTTGGGCACCGATCGCTGCCGATTCCGGGCGCAGGCGCCGCCGCGGCCTCGCGTCGATCCGCCAAGTCCTTGAACTTGCAGGGCCATCCGGCGCAGGCACGGCGCTTGCGTGGCAGCGCATCAAGACCCGCTCCGCGAGTCCCGCGGCCGCCACCGGCGAGCCCGCCTCGGCCCCACAGGAAACAGGAGTCCATCCATGACCGCACCCCGCAAGATTGCCCGTGTCTTCGTCGCCGCCGCCGCGCTGTCGATGTTGGCCAGCCCGCTGCTGGCCAACGCCGCGGCAATGTCCCACCACGGCAAGCCCGCCTCGGCGGCGAAGCACTCGAAGGCGCCGAAGCAGTAAGCCGCGGCGCACTTCCGACAGGCCGGGCGCGACCGCCCGGCCGCCGTCCCTCGGGCCGCCTGGCAGGGCCGGCCCGAACTCCGGGACCCACGTCGCGCAGCGATGGTCTGCCCGCTACGATGCCGGCAACGCAGCCCCACTTGCGCGAATCCGATGAGACCGAACCCGATCCGCTTCGCGACCGCGAGTCCCGAGTGGTCCGCGCACACGCAGGACATCCAGCGCGGCATCCGGCTGAGCGCTGAAATCAACAAGCTCGGCGTCGACGACGCGGCGCGCATCCGGGAGCTGTTCAGCGAATTGACCGGCCAGCCGGTCGACCCGGGCTTCAGCCTGATTCCCCCCTTCTACACCGCCGGCGGACGCAGGATCCGCGTGGGCCGCAGGGTGTTCATCAACCAGTGCTGCACCATCTACGACACCGGCGGAGTCGACATCGGCGACCTGGTGCTCATCGGGCCGAACGTCAACCTGATCACCGTCGGCCACGCGCTCGATCCCGCGCACAGGCGCCAGACCATCGAGGCCAGGCCGATCGTCATCGGCAGCCATGTATGGATCGCCGCCGCGGCGACCATCGTCGGCGGCGTCACCGTCGGCGAGAACTCGGTGGTCGGTGCCGGCGCCGTGGTCACCCGCGACGTACCGCCGGACAGCTTCGTCGCCGGAGTCCCGGCGCGGGTGGTGCGCCGACTGCGGCCGCACGAAGACCGCGGGCCGATGGTCTGACCCGGCCCGCGCGGCCCGCCTGCCGCGCCAGGGGCCGCGCGCGGCTCGAAGCGCGCGGCTCGAAGCGCGCGCCGGCCCGCTCAGGACCCGGCCAGGCTCAACAGGTCGGCCACGCAGCTGTTGCCGTACATGGTGGTGCCGGGGATGGCCGCGGGCAGCGGCCCGGTGCGATGCAGCGGGTAGCGCCTGTCGTGCATCGCGTGGTCGATCAACACCCCGCCTTGTCCATCGCCGGCCATGGTCAGCGTCAGGTCCAGGCTGCGCTGGCGCCGGCCCTGGGTGCAACGCCCGCGCAAGCTGGCGCTTGCGCCCCGGATCGACACCGCGCTGTGGCAAACCGGGTCGGGTTGGCCGTCGACATTGCCGAACTGCCCCGCCAGGTCGGTCTGCACCGCGCTGCGCAGGGTCTGCTCGGCCTGCGCGATCGGCGTGCCGGCGGGGATGGCCGCAAACACCGTGGCCGGACCCACGTTGGCGCACGACGCGCCGGCGCTCCAGACCCCCTGCGCGACGGCGAAGCCCGCGCCGGCCCCGGGCTGCGCCGCCGCGAGGGCTGCCGGCGCGGGGCTGGGCGCCGCCGGCGCGGAGGCGGCAGCCCGCCCGCCGGGAAGCGCGTCGCGCAGCCTGGACAGCAGTGGGCCGGCGCTGAACTGCCAGGAGAGGGTCCCCGCCCGGCTGGGCTGGGGCAGGCTGGCGCAGGCGGCCAGCGCAAGAGCGACGGAAAGGACTGCGTGGTTTTTCTTCGGCATTTGTTGTTGAACTATGAGAGTTTTTTGGTATATGGCCACATCAATCGACTGCAAAACCGAATAATCTATCTCAACGCCCTCGCTCGATGAAAATTCCCGCCCGAGGCGACATCGTCTGCGCACCGAAAGCGATCGCCGCCTGGACCCGCCAGCCCAGGCGCCCGAGGGCGGCTGCGCTCAGCGGCCTGGCAGCGACGCCCGGGCAGTCGAAACGCATGGCCTGCTCCCCCAGCGCCACCCGGTTCAGGTTGCTGGTGCTGGTGCAATAGGCCTGCGCGAGGGGTTGCGCGGCGGCGGTGCCGGACGCGGCGACGGCCGCGGCGGCGACGAGCCAGGCCGCCGCGCGCGCCAAGATGGGTAGTCTGTGCATGGTTCCTCCGGGTGGTCGGGCAAGGCGGCGACGGCGCCAGGCCCTCACCCCACCGAACCGCGAATCGGCAGGAATTGGAAGCGTGGCCGGCGCGGCCAGCCGCCGCGCCGTCAGGGCGCCGTCAGGGCGCGGCCTGCAGCACGAACTCGAACACCGCCCCCAGGCCGGGCCGCTGCGCCAGCGCGATGTCGCTGCCCTGCAGCTGCAGCATGCGTCGCACGATCAGCAGGCCCAGGCCGCCGCGCTGCGGCTGCTGCGCACCGAGGGCACGCCGGAACAGCGACTCGCGCAACTCGGGCGGCACACCCGGCCCGCTGTCGCACACGGCCACCGCGACCTGGCCGTCGCGCGCGGCGATGTCCACCCGCACCATTCCCCCCTCCGGGGTGTGGCGGATGGCGTTGTCGACCAGGTTGGTGAGCACGCGCTCGATCATCGCCAGGTCGGCGTGGACCCGCGGTGGCCGCTCGGGCATGTCCACCTCCAGCCGGATGCGCTTGCCGCGCGCGGCCAGCTCGAACTTCTGGAACACGTCCTGCACCAGGTCGGCAAGCGCGAAGTCCTCCCATTGCGCGACCACATGGCCGTCCTCCAGTCGCGCCAGCTCGAACAGCGACTGCGCCAGTCTGCCGACCTTGGCGCTTTGCGCCAGCGCCGTCGCGAGGTAGCGCCGCCGCTCCTCGGGGCCGAGGCCATCGCCCTTGAGCGCCAGGATCTCCAGGTAGCCGTGCAGCGAGGTCAGCGGCGTGCGCAGGTCGTGCGAGACGTTGGCCACGAATTCGCGCCGCCGCTGCTCGGTCAGCGCCAGCGCCTGCCATTGCTCGGCGATGCGCCCGGCCATCTGCGCGAAGGCCTGCTGCAGCACCGCGATCTCGTCCTTCGCCCGCGCGGAATCGGCCGCGCCGCCGGGCGCGGGTGCGACGCTGCGCGCCAGCTGTTCGAGCTGCTGAGGCGAGCCGCCGACGTCGAAGCCGCCCAGCGCCTGCGCCAGTCGGCGCAGCGGCCGGGTGATCCAGCCAAAGGCCAGCAGCCCGGCCGCCAGGCTCAACGCGGCCACCAGGGCCATCGAGCGCAGGGTGTCGCGCCGCTCGGCGCTGGCCTGGGCGTGCGCCGCCAGCGCCTCGCGCGTCTGGCCCTGCAGGATGACGTAGATGTAGCCGGCCGGCTTGTCGCCGACTCCGGGCAGGCGCGCCGCGCTGAACACCTTGCGCGCGTGCAGGCTGCGCGGATCGTCGCCGACGATGGGCAGGCGCGCGCCTGCGAGGAAGCGGCGCACCGGCGCCAGGTCGACGCGTTGGCGCTGGACCTTGCCGGGGGGCGCGTCGTCGCCGGTGATGCGCCCGCTGGCGTCGAGCAGGTAGAGCTCGACGCTGGGGTTGACCGCCATCATGCGGCCGAACAGCCTGCGCACCGCGTCGGACCTGAGCCTGCCCTGGCGCATCAACTCGGTGCTGCGCGCGATATGCGCGGCCAGCCCGCGCGACAGGCTCTGGATGACCTCCTCCTCGCGCAGGTGGTTGGAGCGGATCTGCAGCCACGCCGACACCCCGCTGCTGGCCAGCAGCAGCAGGAAAAAGGCCAGCGCCAGGCGCTGCGTCAGGCCGAGCCTCACGCGCCACCTCCGGGCGCGACGAACTTGTAGCCGTGCCCCCATACGGTGACGATGCAGCCGGGCTGCGCCGAGTCGGCCTCCATCTTGCTGCGCAGGCGGTTGATGTGGGTGTTGACCGTGTGCTCGTAGCCTTCGTGGTTGTAGCCCCAGACGGCATCCAGCAGCGCCATGCGCGAGAACACCTTGCCCGGATGGCTGGCGAAGAAATACAGCAGGTCGAACTCGCGCGGGGTCAGCTCCAGCGGCCGCCCGGCCAGCGTGGCGGTGCGCGCGATGGGGTCGACGAACAAGGCGCCATGGCGCAGGCTCGCGCCACCCTGCTCGTCGCCGCGCTGGCGCAGCGCATCCACGCGCCGCAGCAACGCCTTGACCCGTGCCGCCAGTTCGAGCACCGAGAAGGGCTTGCTCAGGTAGTCGTCGGCGCCCAGTTCGAGGCCGACGACGCGGTGCGCCTCGCCCGAGCGCGCGCTGATGATGATGATCGGCGTATAGCGAGGCATGGCCCGCACGCGCCGGCAGATCTCCAGACCGTCGATACCCGGCAGCATGACGTCGAGCAGCAAGGCGTCCCAGGCCTCGTGCTCCAGTCTGCGCAGGCCCTCGTCGCCGCGCGCGCAATGCTCGAGGGCGTAGCCCTCCTCGCGCAGGTGCACCCCGAGCATCTGCGCGATGTCGGGATCGTCCTCGATGAGCAGGATGCGCCTGGGCTGGTCCATGGGCGGTGGGTCGCTGGAGGTGCCCGCATCATAGGGCGCGCAGGGGCGCCAAAGTTCACAGAAAGTTGAACTCCGCGTGAGGACTCGGTGACCAGCCCGGTCCAACAATCCATTCCCAGCGCGGTGTTCCGCGCGCCGTTCGACAACCCAACCCGCCTGGAGGAGCATCATGAACAAGCGTCCATTCCTCGCCACCGCCGCCGCCTCGCTGCTCGCGCTCGGCGGCCTCGCCGCGCTGCCCGCGCATGCCGACCCGCTGGGCCCGTGCTATGGCGTGGCCACCGCCGGCCACAACGACTGCGCCGGATTGTCGGGACTGCACTCCTGCAAGGGACAGTCGACGACCAGCTACAACCCGGGTGACTTCGTCGTCAAGCCCACGGGAACCTGCGCCCGGCTCGGCGGCCTCGACCCGACCGAGGCCAAGGCCGTGCTGGCCAGCCCGGCGAAGACCCAGGCCTTCGAGCAGTCCATGGCCCGCAAGATGATGCACAGCATGTGAGTCCGCGCGGGCCCCGGGGCGCGGCCCCGGGGCCCGTGCCACGCCGCTTCGTTTTCGGAGGTGCCCAACATGAGCAAGCGCACGCAGCAAGGATTCGACCACCCGGTGGCATCGGAGATCACCCCGCAGGCGGTGTATCGCTCGCGCCGCGAGTGGATGCGCAACGTCGGCCTGGCGACCCTGGGGTCGCTGGCCGCGGCCGGCGCCGCCGGCGCGGTCGAGGTGGCGCCGCAGGGTCGCCGACCGCACCTGCCGGCTTCACGCAACGCCACCTACTCCACCCACGATGCGTTGACGCCCTACAAGGACGTGACGACCTACAACAACTTCTACGAATTCGGCACCAGCAAGAGCGACCCCGCGCGCTACGCCGGCGCGCTGCCCACGCGGCCGTGGACGGTGGTGGTCGACGGTCTGGTGCGCAAGCCGCGGACCTTCGGCATCGAGGAGCTGCTGCGGCTGGCGCCGATGGAAGAGCGCATCTACCGCCACCGCTGCGTCGAGGCGTGGTCGATGGTGATCCCGTGGATCGGCTATCCGCTGTCGCGGCTGCTCGACGCCGTGCAGCCCACCGGCAACGCGCGCTTCGTGGAGTTCCACACCCTGCTCGACCCGGCGCACATGCCGGGGCAGAGGAGCGACATCCTGCAGTGGCCCTACGTCGAGGGCCTGCGCATCGACGAGGCCATGCACCCGCTGAGCCTGCTGAGCTTCGGGCTCTATGGCGAGCTGCTGCCCAACCAGAACGGCGCGCCGCTGCGCATGGTCGTGCCCTGGAAGTACGGCTTCAAGGGGGCCAAGTCCATCGTCAGGGTCCGCCTGGTCGACAAGCAGCCGGTGACCTCCTGGATGCGCGCGGTGCCCGACTGGTACGGCTTCTACTCCAACGTGAACCCCCATGTCAGCCCGCAGAACTGGAGCCAGGCGCACGAGCGCCGCATCGGCCAGGGTGCGTTCGGCGGGCTGTTCACTCCGAGCATCCCGACCCGCATGTTCAACGGCTACGGCGACCAGGTGGCGCGGCTGTACCAGGGCATGGACCTGAGCAAGGAGTTCTGAACATGTCCTCCACCACCTTGCCCGCGCGCGGCGTCCCGTGGCGGCGCGCCACCCTGCAGGCCCGCTGGTTCAAGCCGGCGGTGTTCGTGCTGGCACTGCTGCCGATGGCCGACCTGGTGTGGCGCGCCTTCAGCCAGCGCCTGGGCGCCAACCCCGAGCAGGCGCTGCTCTGGGCCACCGGGCTGTGGGCGCTGCGCTTCCTGCTGATCACCCTGGCGGTGACGCCGCTGCGGGTGCTCACCGGCTGGACCGAGCTGGCGCGCCTGCGGCGCATGCTCGGGCTGTTCAGCTTCAGCTACGCCGCGCTGCACTTCACCACCTACTTCGGGCTGGTCATGGGATTCAGCGTCGCGCGGGTGCTGCAGGACGCGGCCCGCCACCCCTTCGTGCTGGCCGGAATGGCCACGCTGGCGATCCTGGCCGCGCTGGCCTCGACCTCGACCAACGGCATCATCCGGCGCATGGGGGCGGCCCGCTGGCGCATGCTGCACCGCCTGGTCTACGCGGCGGGGGTGCTCGGGGTGTTCCACTACTGGTGGGGCAAGCTGGCGAAGAACAACACGGCCGACCCCAAGCTCTACGCCCTCGTGCTGGCCGTGCTGCTGGGCTGGCGCATCTACCGCGCCATCGCGGCCAGGCGGCGCTGAGGCGCGGCGCTCGGCGGCGCGCTTCGGGTGTCCGTGGTGTCCGTGGTGTCCGTGGTGTCCGTGGTGTCCGTGGTGCCTGGGGTGCCTCAGGCGCCCGTGGGGCCCGCGGCGCCGCCCAGCCCCTGCCCCAGGCGCGCCAGCGCCTCGTCGACCACGCCACACGGGCAGCCCAGGTTGGCGCGCACGAAGCCCTCGCCCTCGGCGCCGAACTTGCGTCCCTTGTCGAACCACACGCGCGCGCGCCGCAGCAGCAGGTCGTCGATCGCCTCGGCCGCCAGGCCCAGTCCGCGGCAGTCGATCCACGCCAGGTACAGCGCGTCCATCGCGTGCACCCGCAGTCCCCAGCCCGCCGAGTTGACCGTGTCGGCGAAATGCCTCTGGTTGGCGCCGATGGTCCGCAGCAAGGAGTCCAGCCAGGGCTCGCCGTGGGCGTAGGCGGCCTCGGCGGCCACCATGCCCGGCAGGTTGACCAGGTGGAACTGGTTGCGCTGCAGCTGCCGGGTGAACTCGCCGCGCAGCCGGCGATCGGGGATGAACACATTGGCGCATTGCAACCCGGCCAGGTTGAAGGTCTTGCTGGTCGAGGTACAGGTCACGCTGTGCGCGGCAAAGCGGGGGTCCAGCGACGCGAAGGGAACATGGCGCAACGACGGCGCCAGCACGAAGTCCTGGTGGATTTCGTCGGACACCACCAGCACCCCGCGGCGCAGGCAGATTTCTCCCATGGTGCGCAGTTCGTCCGGCGACCACACGTTGCCCGTGGGGTTGTGCGGATGGGACAGGATGAACAACCTCGTGTCGTCGCGGATCGCCCGCTCGAACACCAGCGGGTCGAATCGATACCGCCCGTCCTGCAGGCCCAGCGGCGCGGCGGCCACGCGCCGGCCGTTCAACACCGTGTCGTCGTGGAAATGCCCGTAGACCGGAGGCTGGATGAGCACCGAGTCTCCCGGCGCGCTGAAGGCCTGGATCGCGGTCTTGAGCGCGGTGATCACCCCGGCGGTCGGCACCAGCCACCGCGGGTCGACCTCCCAGCCGAAGCGACGCTTCTGCCAGCCGGTCACCGCCCGCACATAGCCCGGTGTGGGCCCGGCCGGATAGCCGAACACCCCGAAGGACACCAGGTCGTGCAGCGCTTCGATCACGGCGTCCGGCGCACGAAAGTCCATGTCGGCGACCCACATCGGCAGCGGCTGCGCGGCGGCCTGCTCGGGCGTGAGCAAGGCCTGGGCCATGGTCCATTTCATCGAATTCGTCGCCGAGCGGTCGACGATCCGGTCGAAACGCAAGGATGCGCTGCCTGCCATCGGTGGGACTCCTCGCGGCGCGCCGCGGGGAGTCCCACGCGGCCGCCAAAGCCCCGCATCCTAGGCCGCCGCCCTACTGTTCGTACTGCATTGTCTGCATGGTGTAATGCATGGAATGCATGCGCGCCTGCGCCGTCTCGACCTCAACCTGCTGCTGGTGTTCGACGCGCTGTGGCGCCACCGCAGCGTGGTCGGCGCGGCCGGCGAACTGGCGATCAGCCCTTCGGCGCTGAGCCACGCGCTGGCGCGGCTGCGCCAGGCCCTCGCCGACGAACTGTTCGTGCGCTACGGCCATGCGATGCAGCCCACCGCCCGCGCCGAGCAGATCGCCGCGGCGGTCGGCGACTCGCTCGGCGCGCTCGACGGCTGCCTGGAAGGCGCGCGGGCTTTCGAGCCGGCCCACAGCCGGCAGGGCTTCGTGTTCGCAGCCACCGATTTCACCGCCTTCGCGCTGCTGCCCTCGCTGGTCGCGAGCATCGAGGGCATCGCCCCCCACCTGCGTCTGCGCATCGTCTACTCGACCCACCGCGACTGCCTCGACGACCTGCGCGCCGGCCGGGTGCATTTCGCCATCGGCATGCGCGACGGCCCGCCGCCGGGCCACGAGGGGGTCGAGACCATCCCCGGATTCGACGACGACTATGTCGTGGCGGCGCGGCCGGACCACCCTCGCCTCGGCCGCGGCCTGACGCTGGAGCGGTACCTGGCGGCGCGCCACGTGGTGGTCACGCCGTGGGTCGACGCCGGCAGCGTGATCAACGCCGCGCTCGAGCGCCGGGGGCTGCGGCGCGACGTCGCGGTGCAACTGCCCAGCCTGCTGGCCGCGCCCTTCATCGTGGCGCGCACCGACTACCTGATCACCCTGCCGCGGCTGGTCGCGCAGGCCCTGGGCGGCGCGCTGCCGCTGGCCATCCACCCGGCCCCGTTCCCGATCCCCCCGTATTGCCTGGAAATCCACTTCCACCGCCGCCATGCCGGCGTGCCCGGCCACGCCTGGCTGCGCGACCGACTGCGCGCGGCCTTGCGCCGGCAACCGCGACGACCGTGAAATCCTGCGCAGCGCCCGCGCACGGTTTCTGCTAGGGTGGGCGCGCCACGTCGAATCCGCCATGAACCGCCCCCCAGAGCCCCTGCCCGCGCCCGCCGAGATCGCCAGGCGCCTGCACGACGACGTCGCCCGCCTGCCGATGCTGCCCACGGTGCTGCTGCGGCTGTCGATGCTCGACCCCGAGTCGCCCTCGTATTTCGACGACGTGCAACGCCTGGTGCACGGCGACCCGGGGCTGGCGGTGCGGCTGCTGCGGCTGGCCAACTCGGCCGGCGGCGGTGCGCTGGCGGCGACCACCTCGATCGACCTGGCGCTGCTGCGGGTCGGCGCGCGCACCGCGGTGGAGCTGATGCTGGCCGACAAGGCCGCCAGCATGTTTCCGGCCAAGGACGAATGGCAACGCGATTTGTGGGCGCATTCGGTTCTGGTGGCGAATTACATGCGGCGACTCGCCCCGATGGTCATCGGCGCCGAGATCGACGCCAACCATGCGTACCTGGCCGGGTTGCTGCACGACATCGGCCGCTTCCTGATGGCCGCCTTGCTGCCCGACGCCTTCGAGGTGGTGGAAGACGCCGGCTGGGACGGGCCGCAGGGCCTGCTCGACGCCGAGCGCCAGGCCTGCGGCTGCACCCACACCGAACTCGCCTACGAGACCATGACCCGCTGGGAGCTTCCCGGCTCGCTGGCGCGCGCCGCCCGCGACCACCACCGCGAAGCGCCGACGGACCCGGCCGGCGCCGCCGAGGCCGACGCCCAGGCCGGGGCGCTGGTGACCCTGCTGCGCGACGTCGACTGGCTGGCCATGCACGTGGCGCGCGAAGGCATGGCGTGGCTGGAGCAGCCCCCCGCGGACTTCGAGGCCCAGGCCCGCGAGCGCATGCGCTCGCGCTACCGCGGCGCCCCGGAGGATCGCCTGGTCCGCCTGCGCTCGGCCACCGCCGAGGCCTCCAGGCTGCTGGCGGCGATCGGGCTCGACGACCGCGACTTCCGGCGCGCGTAGCGCGCCCGGCGCAGGCACCGCGGGCATCGGAGCGGGCAGCCGATCCGGCCGCGCGGCGAGCCCGGGAACCGAGGAATCCCATGCACACACGCCCGCTGGACGGAATCACCGTGCTCGCGCTGGAGCACGCCATCGCCGCCCCTTTTTGCACCCGCCAGCTCGCCGATCTCGGCGCGCGGGTGATCAAGATCGAGCGCCCCGACGGCGGCGACTTCGCCCGTGGCTACGACTCGCGCACCCGCGGGCTGGCCTCGCACTTCGTGTGGACCAACCGTTCCAAGGAAAGCCTGACCCTCGACCTCAAGCAAGCGCCGGCGCTGCAGGTGCTGCGCGAACTGCTCGCCGGTGCCGACGTGCTGGTGCAGAACCTGGCGCCCGGCGCCGCGGCGCGCCTGGGGCTGGGCTACGAGGCGCTGCACGAGCAGCACCCGCGGCTGGTGGTGTGCGACATCTCCGGCTACGGCAGCGACGGACCCTACCGGGACAAGAAGGCCTACGACCTGCTGATCCAGAGCGAGGCCGCGTTGCTGTCGATCACCGGAACCCCGCAGGAGCCGTGCAAGGCGGGGATTTCCATCGCCGACATCGCCGCCGGCATGTACGCCTTCACGGGGGTGCTGGGCGCGCTGCTGCAGCGCCAGCGCAGCGGGCGCGGGTCGCACGTGGAGGTGTCGATGCTCGAGGCGCTGGCCGAATGGATGGGCTTCCCGATGTACTACGCCTACGACGGCCAGGACGCCCCGGCGCGCAGCGGTGCGGCGCACGCGTCGATCTATCCCTACGGCCCCTTCGAGACGGGCGACGGGCGACTCGTGATGCTCGGACTGCAAAACGAACGCGAGTGGAAGGCCTTTTGCGAGCGGGTGCTGCGCCGCCCCGAGCTGGCGCTCGATCCGCGCTTCGAGTCGACCGCGAGTCGGTCGCAGCATCGAGGCGAGCTGCGCGGCCTCATCCTCGACCTGTTCGCCACGCTGACCGCCGCCGAGGTGCTGGCGCGGCTGGACGAGGCGCAGATCGCCAACGCCGCGGTCAACGACGTGGCGCAGCTGTGGCGGCATCCCCAACTGCTGGCGCGGGGGCGGCTGCGCAGCATCGACTCGCCGGCCGGCGAACTGCAGGCGCTGCTGCCTCCGGTGACCAGCGACGCCTACGCCTGCCGCATGGATGCGATTCCGCGGCTCGGGCAGCACACCCGGGCCATCCTGCGCGAACTCGGCCGCAGCGATGCCGACATCGACGCGCTGCGCCAGGCGCGCGCGGTGTAGCGGCGACTCGCCCGGCCGCAGCTCAGGCGTGCACGACCCGGTTGCGCCCGGACTGCTTGGCCTGGTAGAGCGCGGCGTCGGCGCGCTGCAGCAGGGTTTCGCTGTCCTCGCCCTGCCGCCCCGCGGCCACGCCCACCGACACCGAGAACGACGGCAGCGTCAGGTTGTCGCGGCGCCGCACCAGCCGCAGGCCGCTGACCTTGGAGCGGATCGCCTCGGCTGTTGCCAGCGCGCCGTGCTGCAAGGTCTCGGGCAGGATCACCAGGAATTCCTCGCCCCCGTACCGCACCGCATGGTCGACGTCCCGCAGGCAGGCGCGGATGGCCTGCGCCACGTTGCGGATCACCGCGTCGCCGACGGCATGGCCGAAGCTGTCGTTGAACCGCTTGAAATGATCGATATCGATCATCAGCAGCGCCAAGGCCGCGTCGGCCCCGGCCCGCATCAGGGCTTGCATGCGCGCTGCCATGCCGCGCCGGTTGAGCAGGCCGGTCAGCGGATCGTGCATCACCGCGTGCCTCTGCTCGTCGAGTTCCTTGCGCAGCCGCTGGGCGTCGGCCACCGAGGCCTGCAATTGCGCCTGCAGCCTGTCGGCCCGCTCGCGCGCCGACTCCCCGGCGGCGAGCAGTCGCCGCGCGACCTCGAGCACGGCGTCGGCGCCCAGTTCCCCGGGCTGGTCGAACCCCGCCATCGCATGGCGTACCTCGGCACCGAACACGTCGCTGTTGCGTCCGGCCTCGGCGACATGTTCGACCACCGAGGCGAGAAGGCCCTTGAGCGCCTCGCCGACGCTCTCGGGCATCTGCGCGCCGCAGCCGCCGATGTGCGCGTCGAACAGGGCGTGCCAGATCTTGACCGACGGCGCGCTGTCGTGCCGCAGGTGGGGCTCGAAGGCCTGTGCGAGCGGCGCGTTCAGGCGGCTCAGCAGCACGTAGGCCACGGCGTACTGCACAGGGCCGCGCGGCGCCTGCAACCTGTCGATCAGCGCGAGCGCCTGTTCGCTCAGGGACCGCGCTTCGGCGGGGGAATCGGAGACGAGGTGGATGTCGGTCAGCATGGCTGCGCGCGGGCGGGAAGCGCGGTTCGGCAGCGCCCGGAGGCAGCACGCGGATCCATGCGCAAACCCTGATATTCAACCAATCAAATGGCTTATTGTTGGAATTTGTTAAGAATACTATGAGAATAATCGGGACCTTGTCCCGATTTTTTTGAACAGGACCTTCGAATGGCCCGAAGGCCTCGCCGCCCATGAGGACCCGCCCACCCACCATGGAAGATCGCAGCGTTCCCACCTATGTCCAGGTCCTGCCGGTGGCGTGCTTCGGGGTCGTCATGGCCATGTACTTCACCCACCGCAATTTCCAGCCCAGCCACGCCTACCTGCTGGGCTGCGCGCTGCCGGTGGCCGCGGCGACGGCCTGGCTGACCCTGCACATCCGCGGCAGCATCCTGGGTTGCGTGTATCGTCCGCGCGGCGCGTGGGGCGGCGACTACAAGGTCTACGAGGGCGGCGCGGCCTGGGCACGCGCCTTCGCGACCGCGCTGCTGTGCGCGGTGGCCGTCGCATTCTTCGTCGACTCCTTCGGCAACACCGTGTTCGGCACGCTGAGCTACCGGCGCTACCTGATCACCGGAACCTACCTGCACGAGAGCCGCTTCACCCGCTGCAACGGCCTGCGCGTCGAGCGGCCGGGAGCCGCATCGCGCCCGCACCACTTCTGCGTATCGGCGGCTGCGGCGCGCACCCTCGGCGTCGGCCAGCACGTGCTGGTCGGCGACCAGCGATCCTGGTTCGGCAACGAGGTCACCAGCTACCGCGCGCTCACGCCCTGAGCGCGCCCAGGGAGCTGCGTGCCGGTGCTCCCCGGAGCCCCGCCGACAGGCGCGTCGGCTGCTACAGCCTCGACGTGGTCCTTTCGGTCGGCTACCGGGCCCCATGGCGATCCACCAGCACCGGCGCACACGCTTCGGCCGTCAGGTTGGCCGGTGCCGCCGGGGCCTCGGCCCCCAGTTCGGCGCGCACCAGAGCAGCCATCGCCCGCGGTGGATCGTGCGCCAGGTCATGGCTGGCGCAAGGCAGCAGCCCATACGAAGCCGGCGACGCCCGCCTGGCCAGCACGTGGCCGGAAAGCCCTCACGCTGCGCTCAAGCCGCAAGCTCCCGCAAGATCTCGGGGTGGCGCGTCGCAACCATCATCAACGTTTGCGCCGCACCGGACGGCTTGCGTCGCCCCTGCTCCCACTCCTGGAGCGTGCGCACCGATACCCCCATGAGTGCGGCGAATTTCGACTGCGAAAGCCCCGAGGCAGCTCGCGCCTGGGCAACCGGCGAATGCACGACGGCACCCTGCCCGGCTCGCATCTGCTTGACCGATTCGAGCAGCTTGTGCCCGAGTTCCTCGCCGGTCATGACCTCACGCTTGGACA
>JAKBBQ010000334.1 GCA_021808405.1 Pseudomonadota bacterium
GGCGATCTGAAATGGCGATCATCGTTTCAGACGCGGTAGGAATCCTTGCCCTTCCCGCGCAAGCGGTGGCCGACGGCCAAGGGCGAGGAGGATGTCAACGCGCCGTTGTATGCCTGCCGAGCCGTCATATCCTGGATCCGCGCCGATGTCCGAAGCCAGGTGTCTCCCGAGTTCGCCCCCCACATGACTTCATGCATACCGGCCCGACGGATCCACGCCCGCGCTGCCGCATCGACCTGCCCGAAAGGCGGTCGGAACCAATGGACGGGCTGGCCGGTCAACTGGCGCAGAAACGCCCGCGAGTCGGCGATCTCATGACGCAGGTTCGCTTGCGCGGATCCCGGCAGATGCGGGTGGGTCCAGCTATGGTCCTCGACCAAATCGCCAGCGGCAACGTCGGCGCGAAGCGCCGCGCGCCCTTCGATCGACTGGGCATGGGAACACACCGAAAAGAAAAGCGCGTGCGCATGATGCCGCTCGAGAATCGCCAGAATGGCGCTGTCAACGCGCTGATTGGACGGGCCATCATCGAAGCTCAGCACAAGATACTTGCGGCCGTGCACGCGGTCGGCGAGCCATCCCAGCTTGCCTTGCCCGACTGGAACGACCTGTCCGATGTCACGCGGGTCGAGCGCGAAACGCGGCACCGGTTCGACATACTCTGCGCCCCAGACCGTCGCCAGCGCGGCGATGCCGACGGCAGCGCCACCGATCCACGCGACCGCCGCGCGCCTTGCCACGACCCGCGACATGCCGAACGCCGCTGAGCGCGGCTTCAGCCCACGCGAAAGCCCCGGGGGCAATCGTCTAGCGACACGTCCTCGACCCGCACCGAGTCGACCCGTGACGCCGGCGGACCGACTTCAAGCCAACGCAAGAGAACACTCAGCGCATGGTCCTCACCGCAGGCCAGGACCTCGACCCGCCCGTCGGGCAGATTGCGGGCATGACCGTGCAGCCCGAGAGCCTCGGCCTGGGCGCGAGTGGATGCGCGAAACGCAACGCCCTGCACCCGGCCGCTGATCCACACGCGCCTGCACTTCAAGGTCTCGTACCCAGAGGGGACGCCGATTCGTCAATCATCGTCGTCGTGATGGTGCCAACCCCAAGGACCGTGGTAGCCGTACCCGGGGGCGGGTGCCACAGGGACCACGAAGCAGCCGCCGAGGCTGAGAAGCAGCGCGACGCCGAGCAGTGCTCCGGCAGCGCGGCGCAGGCGTCGCGGCGCGTTCATCGTCCGATCTCCCGGTCGATGGTGCCTTCGGCGGGTTCAGCCCGGCATGCTGCGCTTTCGAGACGGAGCCGCGATTGGCCTGCGCCATGGCGCGCCCGTGGCGCGGGCAGGCCGAGGGCGAGTGCGCCAGGCCGGCGTGTCGAGGGGGCGAGTCGGGTATTCATGGCAGACTCCCGTGGGTTGCAGGGTTCGCAACATCGGCATGCATTGCTGTCTTCAACGCGACACGTGACCGAATCGGTGACAGTCGGCGCTTCGGCATTGCCACAATATGTATCCACGGCGTCGACATGGCGCAAAAGCGACCCCGCTGTCGTGCGCCTGCGGCAAAGAGTTCGCGGGCGGTTTGATACTGACCGGACAGCAGGTCGACGAGAGCTTCACGCTTCTGCCGCCTTTCTACACCAGCGACGGGCGTCGGATCCGGGTCGGGCACAAGGTGTTCATCACCCAGTGCTGCACGATCTACGATCTGGGTGGCGTGGAGATCGGCGACCTGGTGATGATTGGGCCGAACGTGAACCTGATCACCACGGGCCACGCAATGGACCCGTCGGAGCGCCGCAAGGTCATCGAGTCGCGGCCGACCGTCATCGGGCGCAACGTATGGATCGCGACCGGCGCGACGATCCTGGGCGGGGTAACCGTGGGCGACAACGCAGTGGTCGGCGCCGCGGCCGTGGTCACGCGCGACGTGCCGCCGAATACCCGCCCGAGAGGCCGGTTAAGCCGAGTTGCCGATGCCCGCCAGCGGCAGAGGGACGGCCGATGTCGCCGGTGGCCGATCCTGGCAGCGCCGCAGTCGCCGGGGCATGCTCAACTGCGACCGCAGCCCCGCCGGGTGCAGTCTCAGGCCTGACGGCGCTGGATTTGCGCCGTGACCGCAGGCGACAAGCGCTTCCGCCATCGCGGCCAGCCGGCCGTGGAACAGGAGCCTGTACGCATTCGCCAGAAATTCACAACCCCTTACCCCTGCGGCGGGCACGGTGCAGTTCAATGACCCGACGGCGATGTCCACATGCCGGCGGGGTCGATGCACGTCCGAGGAGGGAGCATGATGAATCGGTACCAAGCCTGCATCGTTCTGGGCGTCAGCGCGCTGTTGGCCTGCCCCCGTCCGGCCGATGCCAGCGAGGCGCTTGCAGGCACGAGCACACCGATGGCCCTCGGCGCGACCGCGCGGACGCAGACCAGCGTGCTCGGCATGCAGCCGTCCTTCGGCAGCGGGCTCGCCGCGAGTTTCCTCGTGGGAGCGGCGATCGGGGTACTCGACGTGGCGGCACTGCATCGCCTGGACCACCCGATCGGGCAGGACACCTCGGGGATCTGGTCGATCGCGCGCACTCCGCGGTTTCCGGAGGAATTGATCGGGCTGACCCTGGCCGGCGCGGTCTGGGAGGGCGGAAAGTCACGGCTCGGTCGAACCCTGTGGCAGAGCGTGGACGCGGCAACGATGGCCGGGATTTCCACCCAGGCCCTCAAATGGACCTTCCAGCGCAGGCGCCCTTCGTCGACCGACAACCCGGACCAATGGTTCCAGGGGGTGCACAACCAGAGCTTCCCGAGCGGCGACGTGTCGTCGATCACCGCCCTGGTGACCCCGATCATCCTCGAATATCACCGCGGCGACCCGATGGTCGACAGCCTCGCGGCGCTTCCGCTGTTCGACATGGCCGCGAGAATGAAGGCGCATGGCCATTGGCTCACGGATACGGTGGGTGGCGCGGCGATCGGCGTCGTCAGCGGATACGTGGCGCACGAAATGCACTCGCCATTCGTCCTCGGCCTGCTTCCCGGGGGCTTTTACGCGGGGCTGCGCGAGTCCTTCCAATAGGGGCAAGCGAAGCTTCGGTGCGTCGCGCCGGGCGAGCGCCTGGGTCGATGCGCGCCTCGGGCGCCGAGAGGCGATGTGCCGCGCGATCGGCGCCCACAAGAACGCCCGCGCGATGTTTCATGGCGGGCTTTCGTCTTCTTGCTGCAAGTGGTGGATCTTGCTTCGGTCTCAATGGTCGGGGCGAGAAGCAGAGCGTTCAGCCCTCGATCGTCAGGAACACCGACGTCTGGTTCAGCAACTGGTAGGCGACTTCACCGAAGGTCACCGGACCGCGCAGCGCCCCGGCGCCCCTGCCCTCGAGTCCGTGA
>JAKBBQ010000335.1 GCA_021808405.1 Pseudomonadota bacterium
CAGCCACTTCTGCAACTGCGCCTTGTTGTCGGCCGAGTCGGCGGCCATGGTCTTGAGCACGGCGTCGATCCAGCGCGCGCTCTCCTCGTGCCACTCGGGCATGAAGGCGGTGAGCATGGCCACCGCGCTGCCGCCGGCCAGCGCCACGTGGTCGTCGACGTAGCTGCCGTAGACCAGCGGGTAGAGCAGGCCGTCGAGCGCGGCGTTCTGCGCCACGAACAGTTCCACCGGGTCCTGCACCACCAGGGTGTCCTCGACGTAGCGGCGCAGCGGCTGCCAGTTGGGCGCGTCCATCCACGCCGCCTTGGCCCGCTCGAGTTCGTCGGGACCTTCCAGCAGCAGCGCGAGCCGGGTCAGGAACTGGGCCACGCCCAGGTGGTCCATGGCGTGGAACATCGCCGGCGCGGTGAAGGCGGTTCCCCAGCCCAGTGCGCACACCTGGGAGTTGTTCATATTGCCGCCCCACGCCGCGTGGCGCAGCGGCACCAGCACCTGCAGGGCGCTCCGGCGCAGTGCCTCCGGGATGGTGTCGACCATGCCGCGCGACTCGACGAAGTCGAAATTGGCTTCCATCGCGTCCTGCTGGCGGGCGCGGGTCATGGTCCAGCTGGCGTAGTAGAACTGGCGCGGGTCGCGCAACGCGTACCAGTCGCGCATGCGGATGGCCGTGCGCGACGCGTCGAACAGCTCGTGCTCGGGGTCCCAGGTCGGGCGGTAGTGGAAGTTCACCTCGGGCTGGGCGCCGAAGGTGCCTTCCTGGTAGCGCGAGGCGTTCTTGTCGCCGCCGATGTAGCGCGCCACGTGCGCATAGGTGTGGCGCAGCGGCTTGATGTCCACGGTCTTCAGATCCAGGGTCATCGCTTGCTCCTGATTTGGTTGTCGTCGATGGGCGTTGCAGCGGGCGTGTGCGCGGTGCCTGCGCCTGCGGCATCCAGGCGCTGCGCCGCCTGGGCGGCGCAGAATTCCTCGAAGGCCGCCGGCGGCAGCACCAGTTCCACGCACAATTCGGGACTGCCTATGCTGAACTCGAATTCCACGAAACCCCTCGAGCTGAGCCCGGTGACCCGCACGAAGCGTCGTCGCGGGTCGAAGTCGCCGGGCTCTGCCTGGATCGAAGAGGGCTGGTTCACGTTGCGTCTCCGGTTCGCCGGGAGTGGAGCAGCAACCGTGCCAGCGAAGCGGTCAAGAAGGAAAATTCTCGAGAATTTAGGGAAAACACCCAGCCAGGAGCACCTTCGTCGCCGCGATCTCCAGGGTTAACCCGGATCGATCGCCCGAGGCTTTACCGGGGTAAAACGATGCTACACACCCCGGAATTCATGATTTGATGAATACATCAGACGAGGATTTGACGAAATCATCAACGCAGGCCTAAGCTGCCCGAAACCCTGAAGCGATGGAAATCTCGACGAAACCGATGAGCAAGACCAAGCTTCCGCCGCTGCCCAGCGACGCCGATCTGCGCCGGCTGATCCACTTCTCCACCGGCGACGGCCGCATCTGGCTAGCCGGGCAGCGCATGGTTCTGGTGCATACCGCGGCGCTGGGGGCGCTGCGGCGCGAGCTCATGCAGGGAGTCGGCCCCGAGCAGTCGCGGCGGGTGTTCACCCGCGCCGGCTTCGCCGCCGGCGAACGCGACGCGGCGCTGGCGCGGCAGATCCGCCCGCAGGCGACGCTGTACGACATGTTCGTGGTCGGGCCGCAGCTGCACATGCTCGAGGGCGCGGTGCAGGTCACGCCGCTGGTGTTCGATGCCGACCCCGCGACCGGTCATTTCGGCGGCGAGTTCCAGTGGGTGCATTCGTGGGAGGCCGAGACCCACAAGCGCGACTTCGGCGTGCAGGACTACCCGGTGTGCTGGATGCTCATCGGCTATGCATCGGGTTACACCAGCGCGTTCATGGGTCGGCCGATCCTGTTCAAGGAAGTGCTGTGCGTCGGGCGCGGCGACGCCTGCTGCCACATCGTCGGCAAGCCGCGCGAGGAGTGGGAGGACGCCGAGGACCTGGCTTCGTACTTCGAGCCCGGTTCGATGCTGCGCACCATGCAGGACCTGCAGACCCAGGTCGAATCGCTGCGCCTGGAAATGGCAGCCGACGAGGCGCGCACCGAGCTGATCGGCCAGTCCGAGGCCTTCCGCCGCGCCTACGCGCTGCTGCAGACCGGGGCGCGCACCTCGGTGACCGTGCTGCTGACGGGCGAGACGGGAGTCGGCAAGGAGCGCTTCGCGCGCGCGCTGCATGCGCTGAGCCCGCGCAGCGACAAGCCCTTCGTGGCCATCAACTGCGCCGCCATCCCGCATGAACTGATCGAGTCCGAACTGTTCGGCGCCGAGAGAGGCGCCTATACCGGCGCGCAGGCGACCCGCGCCGGACGCTTCGAGCGCGCCGACGGCGGCACGCTGTTCCTCGACGAAATCGGCGAACTGCCGCTGCAGGCGCAGGCCAAGCTGCTGCGGGTGCTGCAGGAAGGCGAGGTCGAGCGCCTGGGTGCGACACACTCGCGCAAGGTCGACGTGCGGCTGGTGGCGGCGACCAACCGCGACCTCGAGGCGGCGGTGCGCGACGGGCGCTTCCGGGCCGACCTGTATTACCGCGTCCATGTCTATCCGGTGCCGATCCCCCCGCTGCGCGAGCGCCTGGACGACATCGAGCCGCTGGCATCGGCCATGCTCGAGCGCTTCGCCGCGCTGCACGGCAAACCGGTGCCGCTGCTCACCGACCACGCCTACGCCGCGCTGCGCGCCCACGACTGGCCGGGCAACGTGCGTGAACTGGAGAACCTGGTCGAGCGGGCGGTCATCCTGGCGCGCCCGGGCTGCGCGGTCGACGCCGCCGACCTGTTCCCCGGTATCGGCATGCCCTCGGGGGTGCCGGTCGACCCCAGCGGCCAGCTCGCGCCGCGCCCGGGCAGTGCGCTGGACTGCCGCTCGCTGCTGCACAAGCTGCGCGGTTGCGGCGAGAGCCTGGACGACCTGGAGCATGGCCTGCTCACCGAGGCGGTCGACATGGCGCGCGGCAACCTGGCGGCCGCCGCGCGCATGCTGGGGATCAGCCGCGCCCAGCTCAGCTACCGCCTCGGCCGCGGCAGCGATTCCTCGAAGACCCGCGCGGCGCCGGCGGGCGGCCAGCCATGAGCCAGGTGTTCGAATCCCCGGGGGCCGAGCAGGCGGCGGGGGCGCCGCGCACGCTGGCCGAGCTGGCCTACACGCGGCTGCGGCGCCACATCATCGAAGGCTGGTACCCGCCGGGCACCAAGCTGCGGGTGGAGCACCTGAAGGACGACTACGGAGTCGGCGCCGGAACGTTGCGCGAGGCTCTCACCCGCCTGGTCAGCGACGCGCTGG
>JAKBBQ010000051.1 GCA_021808405.1 Pseudomonadota bacterium
CGATCCGGTCTCCCGGCTTGACCAGCAGCTCGATCACCTCCACGTCCTTGAAATCCCCGATGTCGGGAACTCGTACCTCGATGCGGGCCATCGTGCGCGTCTCCTGGTTCTGGGTATCGTCGGACAGGCCTCAGGCCAGCAGCGGGTTGACGCGTTCGGCGTCGATGCCGTAGCGGGCGATCGCCTCCGCGACCTTCGCCGCCTCCACCCGGCCCTCGTCGACCAGGCTGCGCAGCGCCGCCAGCACGACGAAGTGGCGATCGACCTCGAAATGCCGGCGCAGCTTGGTGCGGGTGTCGGAGCGCCCGTAGCCGTCGGTTCCCAGCACCCGGTAGCTGCGCCCGGCGGGCACGAAGGGCCGGATCTGCTCGGCGTGGATGCGAACATAGTCGGTCGAAGCGACCACCGGCCCGGCATGCGCCTCCAGCTGGCGCTCGACAAAGCTCTTGCGTGGCGCCTGGCCGGGGTGCAGCAGGTTCCAGCGCTCGCAGTCGCGCCCCTCGCGCGCCAGTTCGTTGAAACTCGGGCAGCTCCAGACATCGGCGGCGATGCCCCATTCCTGCTCGAGCAGTTCGGCCGCGGCCAGCACCTCGCGCAGGATCGATCCCGAGCCGAGCAGTTGCACGCGCAGCGCGCCCTGCCCGCCCGGACGGCACAGGTACATGCCCTGCAGGATCTGCTGCTCGGTCCCGGGCAGCAGCCCGGGCTGCGGGTAGTTCTCGTTGAGCAGGGTGATGTAGAAGAACACGTCCTCCTGCTCGACCACCATGCGCTGCAGGCCGCTGTGCAGGATCACCGCGACCTCGTGGGCGAAGGTCGGGTCGTAGCTGATGCAGTTGGGCACGTTGGCGGCCAGCACCTGGCTGTGGCCGTCCTCGTGCTGCAGCCCCTCGCCGTTCAGGGTCGTGCGGCCGGACGTACCGCCCAGCAGGAAGCCGCGCGCCAGCATGTCGCCGGCGGCCCACACGAGGTCGCCGATGCGCTGGAAGCCGAACATCGAGTAATAGATGTAGAAGGGGATGGTGATGCGGTTGCTGTGGGAGTACGAGGTCGCCGCGGCGATCCACGAGCACATCCCTCCGGCCTCGGTGATGCCCTCCTGCAGGATCTGCCCGGCCTTGTCCTCGCGGTAGTACATCACCTCGCCGCGATCGACCGGGGTGTACTTCTGGCCCTCCGGGGCGTAGATGCCGATCTGGCGGTACAGGCCCTCCATGCCGAAGGTGCGGGTCTCGTCGACCAGGATCGGCACCACCCGCGGCCCCAGGGTCTTGTCGCGCAGCAACTGGTTCAGGCAGCGCACGTAGGCCTGGGTGGTCGAGATCTCCCGGCCCTCGGCGGTGGGCTCGAGCACCGGCTTGAAGATCTCCGCCAGCGCGGGCAGCTGCAGGCTTTCGTCGGCCTTGCGCCTGCGCTGCGGCAGATAGCCCCCCAGCGCCTTGCGCCGGGCATGCAGGTACTGCATTTCCGGCGTGTCGTCGGCCGGGCGGAAGAACGGCAGCTGGGGCAGTTCGTGGTCGGGAATCGGGATGTTGAAGCGGTCGCGGAATTCCCGGATGTCCTCGTCGGTGAGCTTCTTCACCTGGTGCGCGACATTGCGCGCCTCGGCCGCACCGCCCATGCCGTAGCCCTTGATGGTCTTGACCAGCAGCACCGTCGGCTGACCCTGGTGGTGCGCGGCGGCGTGGAAGGCGGCATAGACCTTGTTCGGATCGTGGCCGCCGCGATTGAGGCGCCAGATGTCCTCGTCGCTCATGTTCTTGACCATTTCCAGCAACTTGGGATGGCGGCCGAAGAAGTGCTTGCGCACGAAAGCGCCGTCGTTGGCCTTCATCGCCTGGTAGTCGCCGTCCAGCACGTCCATCATCACCTGGCGCAGGATGCCCTCCTTGTCGCGCGCCAGCAGCGGGTCCCAGTACGAACCCCAGATCAGCTTGAGCACGTTCCAGCCGGAGCCGCGGAATTCGGCCTCCAGTTCCTGGATGATCTTGCCGTTGCCGCGCACCGGCCCGTCCAGGCGCTGCAGGTTGCAGTTGACCACGAACACCAGGTTGTCGAGCTTTTCGCGGGCGGCCAGGCCGATCGCGCCCAGCGACTCGGGTTCGTCCATTTCCCCGTCGCCGCAGAACACCCAGACCTTGCGCGCCGAGGTGTCGGCGATCCCCCGCGCATGCAGGTACTTGAGGAAGCGCGCCTGGTAGATCGCCATGATCGGGCCCAGACCCATCGACACGGTGGAGAACTGCCAGAAGTCGGGCATCAGCCGCGGGTGGGGATAGCTCGACAGGCCGCCCCCGTCGGCCTCCTGGCGGAAGTGCAGCAACTGCTGTTCGCTCAGCCGCCCTTCCAGGAACGCGCGGGCGTAGATGCCGGGTGCGCTATGGCCCTGGAAATACACCAGGTCGCCGCCATGGCTGGCGCTGGGGGCATGCCAGAAGTGGTTGAAGCCCGTGCCCAGCATGGTCGCCAGCGACGCGAACGACGCGATATGCCCGCCCAGGTCGCCGCCATCGGGCGGGTGCAGCCGGTTGGCGCGCACGACCATCGCCATCGCGTTCCAGCGCATGTACGCGCGCAGCCTTTCCTCGACCTCGACATTGCCGGGGTTGCGCTCTTCCAGGTCGGGCGGGATGGTGTTCACATACGCCGTGTTGGCCGAAAAGGGCATGTCCACCCCATCCTGGCGCGCCTGGCCGAGCAGGGCCTCGAGGAGGGCGTGGGCACGCTCGCGGCCCTCGCTGGCGATCAGCGCCTGCAAGGCGTCGAGCCATTCGCGGGTTTCCTGCGGGTCCGGATCCTTGGCGGGAATCGCCTGCGACTGCGGTACTGCGGCCATCATGGGTCTCCTCTGCGTTTGCTCGCCAGTATGGCAAAGACTTTTTTGGATTGCAACATGCGTTTTTATACTATGAAATACAACCCATTCCAAACGTCGAATGCGCCACCCCAAAGCATGCTCCCGGGCGCCGGCTTTGCATAGACTTCGGGGTGTGACCCCTGCCTCCTCGCTGTTGCCTCGCCTGCGCGGGCGTGCCCGCCCGCTGCTGCGCGGCCTGAGCGCCGACCGCCTGCTGCTGTTCGTGCCGCTGCTGTCGCTGGTGCTGTTCCTTGGCGCCGCCGCCGCACTCGTGCGCTACACCCAGCAGACGGAACTGCAGCGCGAGCACGACACCCTGCAGCGTGACAGCGAATGGGCGCGCCAGCGCATGAGCCTGGAAATGGCCCTGATGCAGGAGCAGTTGCAGTCGATGGCCAACGCCCTCGAAAGTCGGCGCGTGAGTTCGCGCTTTCCCGAGCTGGCGAACCATTTCGTGCGCGAGCACGCTCCCGCCGTCGTGGTCTACGCCACCGATGCTACGGGGCACCTGGATCACCTGGTGGTCAGCCCCGGGGTGCCGCACGAACTGCGCTGGATCGGCCCGCAACATCGGCCGCTGCAACAGCAGTCGGTGCTGCTGCAGCAACTCGCGCAACGCGAACTGCATCCGGTGTACAGCCTGCCCTATCGGCTGCCCGAACTGGGCTGGGTCGTGGAATCGGCGATCCCGGTGATGCTGGGAGCCGACTTCGCCGGCACGGTCGGCGCGGTGTTCTCCATCGACGGCCTGATGCGCGGCACCACGGTGCAGGAACTCAGCAGCCACTACGCGGTCGCGCTGATCGACCGCACGACCCGCCAGGTGCTGGCCAGCACCGCCACCGGCGACGTCGAGCGCAAGCCGCTGCAATACATGGTGGCGCTGCACCCCTTCGACGCCGGCCTGGCGATGCGGGTCAGCAGCTACCACTCGAGCCCGGGCTGGACGGTGCGCGGGCTGTACTGGGCGGTGTTCGTGCTGTCGGCGCTGATGTTGTGGATGCAGTGGGGAAGCTGGCGCCAGATGCGCGAGCGACTGCAGGCGCAGCAGAACCTGACGCGGGAGACCGCTTTCCGGCGAGCGATGGAAAACAGCCTGTCGACCGGCATGCAGGCCATCGATCTCAAGGGACGGATCAGCTACGTCAACATGGCCTTTTGCAAGATGACGGGATTTTCCGAACACGACCTGGTCGGCCAGGCGCCGCCGCACCCCTACTGGCCTCCGAGGCGTCGGGCCGAGATGGCGCTGGCGCTGCAGCAGACCCTGGACGGACTGGCCCCGCCATCGGGCTTCGCGCTGAAGCTGGCGCGAAAGGACGGCAGCGAGTTCGACGCCCGCGTCTACGTGTCGCCGCTGATCGACAACCGCAACCGCCAGACCGGCTGGGTCACCTCGATCACCGACATCACCGAACCCACGCGCATCCGCCAGGAACTCGCAGCGTCCCACGAACGCTTCGTCGCCGTGCTCGAAGGCCTGGACGCCGCGGTGTCGGTGCTGGCGATCGACCGCGACGAACAGCTCTACGCCAACAAGCTGTACCGCCAGTGGTTCGGCGCCTCGGCCTTCGGCCATCACCTGCTCAGCGGCCAGGAAGCCCCCGCGGGCGCCGGCATCGACGGCGACGACGCGGTCGACAGCTTCGCGGGGCTGCCGGCCGACGAATTCCTGCACAGCCAGGCGCAGGTGCACGAAATCCATGTCGCCTCGCTCGACCGCTGGTTCGACGTGCGCCAGCGCTACATCCAATGGGTGGACTCGCGGGTGGTGCAAATGCTCATCGCCACCGACGTCACCGCGCGCCACCAGGCCGAGGATGTCGCCCGCAACCAGGAAGAGAAGGCGCAGATCACCAGCCGCCTGATCGCGATGGGGGAAATGGCCTCGTCGCTGGCCCACGAGCTCAACCAGCCGCTGACCGCGATCAACAACTACTGCTCGGGGATGATCGCCCGCCTGCGCAACCACTCGATGCCGGCCGAGGAACTGCAGCCCGCGCTGGAGAAGACGGCCCGCCAGGCCCAGCGCGCGGCCGCGGTGATCCGCCGGGTGCGCGACTTCGTCAAGAAGAGCGAACCCCACCGTGTCGCCTGCCGCGTGCAGGACATCGTGCAGAACACCCTCGAACTGGCGGAAATCGAGCTGCGCCGCCGCAATGTGCGGCTGTTCACCCATATCGCCGCCGGCATCCCGGCGCTGCACGCCGATCCGATCCTCATCGAGCAGGTGCTGCTGAACCTGTTGCGCAACGCCGCCGAGGCGGTCGACAAGGCCGCGCGCCACGGGGTCCTGCGCAGTGTCGAACTCGACATCTCGCAGCAGCAGGGACTGGTGCGCTTCGCCGTGCGCGACAACGGCACCGGGGTTTCCGACGAGGTGATGAGCCACCTGTTCGAAGCCTTCTACACCACCAAGTCGGAGGGACTCGGCATCGGCCTGAACATCTGCCGCTCGATCGTCGAGTTCCATCAAGGTCGTCTGTGGGCCGAGAATCAATACAATGGGGAGATTCTCAACGGCAGTGTGTTCTGCTTCACGCTGCCGCTGGAGCCCACGCCCCGCGTCGATGCCGCCACGGCACCGCGGGGCACGGACCTTCCTTCCGCCGGCCCTGCCGAGCAGGTCGGCGCGAGCGCTGCCACCGCACTTGACCCGACGAGCCCATGAAACCAGCGAACAAAGGTACCGTGTATGTCATCGACGATGACGAAGCCGTACGCGACTCCCTTCAGTGGCTGCTCGAAGGCAACGACTACCGGGTGCGCTGCTTCGACTCGGCCGAGGCCTTCCTGGCGCGCTTCGACCCGCGCGAGGTGGCCTGCCTGATCGTCGACGTGCGCATGCCGGGCATGAGCGGCCTGGAACTGCAGGAGCGCTTGCTGCAGCGCGGGCAGAGCCTGCCGCTGGCCTTCATCACCGGCCACGGCGACGTGCCGATGGCGGTGGCGACGATGAAGAAGGGAGCGATCGATTTCATCGAAAAGCCCTTCAACGAGAATTTGTTGCGCGACCTGGTCGATCGCATGCTGCAGAAGGCGCGCCTCGATCTCGAGGAGCATGCGCAAAGCGCCAGCCGCGAGGCGCTGCTGTCCAAGCTGACCAGCCGCGAGTCGCAGGTGCTCGAGCGCATCGTCGCCGGCCGGCTGAACAAGCAGATCGCCGACGACCTGAACATCAGCATCAAGACGGTGGAGGCGCACCGCGCCAACATCATGGAAAAGCTCGGCGCCAACACGGTGGCCGACCTCCTGAAGATCGCCCTCGGCGCAACCAAGTGAACCGGCGCGGCGCGGCAGCCCGCGCCGACCGACCCGACCGATGACAGCTCAAACGATCGACGGCAAGGACCTGGCAGCGCAACTGCGCGCGGGGTTGGCCGAGCGCGCTGCCGCGCTGCGCGCAGCCGGGCGCCAGCCGGCGCTGGCGGTGGTGCTGGTCGGCGACGACCCGGCCAGCCAGGTGTACGTGCGCAACAAGATCGCGGCCTGCAAGCAGGCCGGCATCCTGTCGGTGCACCATGCGCTGGACGCCGGGGTGCGCGAGGGCGAGTTGCTGGCGCGTATCCACGCGCTCAACCACGACGACAGCGTGCACGGCATCCTGGTGCAACTCCCGCTGCCCCGGTCGATCGACAGCCAGCGGGTGATCGAGGCGATCTCCCCGCTCAAGGACGTCGACGGCTTCCATGTCGCCAATGCCGGGGCGCTGCTCGTCGGGCGGCCCGGCCTGCGTCCGTGCACGCCGCTGGGCTGCGTGCGCATGCTGCAGCACATCGGCCTGTCGGACCTGCGGGGCCGGCACGCGGTGGTGGTCGGCCGATCCAACATCGTCGGCAAGCCGATGGCCCTGATGCTGCTGGAGATGAACGCCACGGTGACCATCGCCCACAGCGGGACCCCCGACCTGGCGCAGACCTGCCGGCGCGCCGACGTGCTGGTGGCCGCGGTCGGCCGGCCGCGCATGATCGGCGCGGAGATGATCAAGCCGGGTGCGGCGGTGATCGACGTCGGAATCAACCGCCTGCCCGACGGCAGGCTGTGCGGGGACGTGGACTTCGCCGCCGCCAGCGAGGTCGCCGGCTGGATCACCCCGGTGCCCGGAGGGGTCGGCCCGATGACCATCGCGATGCTGCTGGCCAACACCCTTCAGGCCTGCGAGCAGGCCTGAAGCGGCGGCGCAGCGCCCGCCCGACGCTCCCGACCCGCCCGCGTTCCCGCGATGTCCTCCGAGACCCATCCCGCCGCGGCGCTGCCGCCCAGCGCCAGCGAGCTGCCCGACTACGCCGCGCTGCGGCCGGCCGATATCGAGCCGGCGCTGCGCGCGCTGGTGGCGCGGCTGCGCGACGCGTTGCAGCAGGTGTGCGGCGAAGGCGCCCCACCGCCGGAGCGGACCGACTGGGACAACCTGGTCGAGCCGCTGCAGGCTGCCGGCGAGGCGTTGTCGCGCGCCTGGTCGATGGTGTCGCACCTGCACGCGGTGATCGACACCCCGCCGCTGCGCGAGGCCTTCAACGCCATGCTGCCGCTGGTCACCGAGGTGTGGACCGAACTCGGCGCCGACCCGAGGCTGTACGCCCGCTACCAGGCGCTGCGCGACGCGCCCGCGTTCCAGCGCCTGCCGGCGTTGCGCCAACGCATCGTCGAGCATGCCTTGCGCGACCTGCGGCTGAGCGGCGCGCAGCTGCGCGGCCCGGCGCATGCGCGCCACGCCGCGATCGAGCAGCGCAGCGCCGAGCTGGAGCAGGCTTTTTCCGAGCACCTGCTCGACGCCACCGACGCCTTCAGCCTGCGCGTCGACGCGACGCAGGTCGCCGGGCTTCCCGACGACGTGCTGCAGGCGGCGCGACTCGCCGCGGGCGAGCGCCCCGGCTACCTGTTCACCTTGCACCAGCCCAGCTACCTGCCGGTCATGCAGCATGCCGCCGACCGCGAGTTGCGGCGCACCCTGTACCGGGCCTACGTGACGCGGGCCAGCGACCTGGGCGAGGCGCGGCTGGACAATTCCGCCGTCATCGCCGAATTGCTGCAACTGCGCTTCGAGCAGGCTCGGCTGCTGGGCTTCGACAACTACGCCGAGCTCTCGCTGCAGCCCAAGATGGCCGACAGCGCGGAGCAGGTCGAGGGCTTCCTGCTCGACCTGGCGCGCCGCGCGCGGCCGCATGCGCAGCGCGACCTCGAGGAGCTGCGCGAGTTCGCCTCCGCCGAGCTCGGCCTGGAGTCGCTGCAGGCCTGGGACATGGCCTACGCCTCCGAGCGCCTGCGCGAGCGGCGCTACGCCTATTCCGAGCAGCAGTTGCGGGAGTACTTCACCGAACCCCAGGTGCTGGCCGGCCTGTTCGATCTGGCGTGGCGGCTGTTCGGGGTGCGGGTGGTCGAGCAGCCGCCGGCGGGCGCCTGGCATCCCGACGTGCGCCTGTGGCGCCTGGAGGACGGCGCCGGCGGGCTGGTCGGGCATTGCTACACCGATCTGTACGCCCGCCCCGGCAAGCGCGGCGGCGCCTGGATGGACGATGCTCGCGCGCGCTGGCGGCGCCCGCGCGGCGATCTGCAGACTCCGGTGGCGCTGCTGACCTGCAACTTCGCGCGCGGCGTAGGCGCCCGCCCGGCGCTGCTCAGCCACGACGACGTGCAGACCCTGTTCCATGAGTTCGGCCATGGGCTGCACCACCTGCTGACCCGGGTCGACGAACTCGCCGCATCGGGGATGTCGGGAGTGGAATGGGACGCCGTCGAGCTGCCCAGCCAGTTCCTCGAGAACTACTGCTGGGAGTGGGAGGTGCTGCAGCGCATCGGACGCCATGTCGACAGCGGCCAGACGCTGCCGCGGGAGACCTTCGAGCGCATGCTGGCGGCGCGCAACTTCCAGTCCGGCATGCAGACCTTGCGCCAGGTGGAGTTCTCGCTGTTCGATCTGCGCCTGCACCGCGACCTGCGGGAGTTCACGCCGCAGGCGGTGGCCGATCTGGCCGACCGGGTTCGGCGCGAGGTCGCGGTGGTGTTTCCTCCTGAATTCTCCCGGTTCCAACACAGTTTTTCCCATATCTTTGCCGGGGGCTATGCCGCCGGATATTACAGTTACAAGTGGGCCGAGGTGCTGTCCGCCGACGCCTACTCGCTGTTCGAGGAAAATGGGGTGTTCGACCCGCAAACCGGCGCGCGGTTTCGCGACCACATCCTGGCCAGCGGCGGCAGCCGCGATGCCATCGAGTCCTTCCGCGCGTTTCGCGGCCGCGACCCGAGCATCGACGCCCTGCTGCGCCACCAGGGCATGGCCGACGCGGCCTGAGTCGCAGGCGCGCCTGCGCACGCCGGTGCCTGCCCCTCGGGCTGTCTTGTCAGATCAACCAGGAGCGATTGCGATGCGACTTGTCCTGCGCTTGCGGCCCCGGCTGCTGCTGGGGCTGGTGCTGGCCGCGGCGGCGACCACGCCGGCGTGGGCCGTCTACAAGGTGGTCGGCCCGGACGGCAGCGTGACCTTCACCAACATCCCGCCCAGTGCCCCTTCAGCCTCGGTGGCCACGGTGCCGGGCATCGCGGCCTCGCCGGCCGATGCCGGGAAGCGGCTCCCGGACCGCCTGCGCAGCTTGCAGCGCGAGGCGCCGGTCGTGATCTACACCACCCCGGGCTGCAAGGCCTGCAAGGACGGCGTGCGGTTGCTGCAGCACAAGGGAATCCCCTATACCGAGAAAACCATCGTGTCGGCGCAGGACGCCGCGGCCTTCAAGCGGATGGACCCGCGCATGCGCGTGCCCCTGCTGCGCATCGCCGGGGTGGACTTGCCGCCGGGTTTCGACGCCGCGGCCTGGGAGCAGTCGCTGCACGCTGCCGGCTACCCGGAGCAATCCGAGCTGCCCAAGGGCTATCGCTTCGCGCTGCCCCAGCCGCTGGTCCCGCAGCAGCCAGCCCAGCCGGCCCGGCTTCCTGCCGCCGGCGCGGCCTCGACGCCGCCGACCCCGGTGCTGCCGCCGCCCAACCCGCACGCGCCGCCGGGCTTCCGCTTCTAGCAGGCTGCGAAGTACCGGAGGGGGCCGCGCGCATCGCGCCGCGGCGCGATGCGCTCAGTCGTACACGCGTTCGCTGACCCCGTCGGCGCCGCCGACCAGCGCGAGGTCGGCTCCGCGCCTGGCGAACAGGCCCACCGTGACCACCCCGGGGATCTGGTTCAGGCGCCCTTCGAGCTCGGCGGGGTGCTCGATGCGCAGCCCGGCGACGTCGAGGATCTGGTTGCCGTTGTCGGTGACGAAGCCCTCGCGCAGACGCGGCTGTCCGCCCAGTTCGAGCAGGCGCCGGCGCACGAGTTCGCGTGCCATCGGCACCACCTCGACGGGCAGCGGGAAATGGCCCAGCACCGGCACCAGCTTGCTGGAGTCGACGATGCAGACAAAGCGCCCCGCGGCCTCGGCCAGGATCTTCTCCCGGGTCAACGCGCCGCCACCCCCCTTGATCATCGCCCCGGCGGGGTCGATTTCGTCGGCGCCGTCGACATACACCGGAACCGAATCGACGTCATTGAGGTCCAGCACCTCGATGCCCCGCGCGCGCAGACGCTCGCTGCTGCGCTGGGAACTCGACACCGCGGCGCGAACCCGCTCGCGCATGCCGGCCAGGGCGTCGATGAAATGGTCCACCGTGGAGCCGGTGCCCACGCCGATCACCGCGCCGGCGACGACGTGACGCAGCGCTGCCTGCGCGACGGCCTGTTTGCGTTCATCCTGGTTCATCGGAACAAAGCGGAGGTTGGTTTCGTCAAGCCTTATTATCGCCTTTGGCCCCCAGTATCGGACTTTCCATGCTCCTGCCGTACCCGGCGCTCCGCTGCCTGTTGTTCCGGCTGGATCCCGAATTCGCCCATGACCTGAGCCTGCGCGCGCTGCGCACCACCCAGCAGTGCGGCCTGAGCCTGCTTCTGGCCGAGCCGCGGGTGATCGACCCGGTGCGCCTGCTGGGACTGGAGTTCCCCAATCGCGTCGGCCTGGCCGCCGGGCTGGACAAGAACGGCGAGGCCATCGATGCGCTGGCCGCGCTGGGCTTCGGCTTCATCGAAGTCGGTACCGTGACCCCGCGCGCGCAGTCGGGCAACCCGCGGCCGCGGCTGTTCCGCCTGCCCGCTGCGCAGGCCCTGATCAACCGCATGGGCTTCAACAACCTGGGGATCGATACCTTCCTGCGCAACGTGCGGCGCAGCCGCCGCGAGGTGCCGCTGGGGCTGAACATCGGCAAGAACGCCAGCACCGCGCTGGAGGCTGCGCTCGACGACTACACCCTGTGCCTGCGCGCGGTGCACGAGCATGCCGACTACATCACGGTCAACGTGTCCTCGCCCAACACGCCGGGGCTGCGCCAGCTGCAGGAAGACCAGGCGCTGCAGGACCTGCTCGGCGGCCTGGCGATCGAGCGCGATCGCCTGGCGCAGGCGCAGTCGCGGCGTGTGCCGATGCTGCTGAAGGTGGCTCCCGACCTGCACGAGGCACAGATCAAGACCCTGGCCGATTCGCTGCCGCGCCACGGCATCGATGGCGTGATCGCGACCAACACCACGCTGTCGCGCCATGCGGTCGAAGGCCTGGCGCACGCCGAGCAGGCCGGCGGGCTGAGCGGCGCGCCGCTGCGCGAGGCGTCGAGCCGGGTGATCGCGCTGCTGCGCTCGCAGCTGGGCGCCGGCTACCCCATCATCGGGGTCGGGGGGATCCTCGATGCCCGCGACGCGGTGGAAAAGCGCCGCTGCGGCGCCGACCTGGTCCAGCTCTACACCGGACTGATCTATCGCGGACCGCGGCTGGTGCGCGACTGCGCGCAGGCGCTGGCAGCGTCCCGCTGAGCCCAGCGGGACTTACTTCTGCTTCAGCCGCGTCTTGTTCGCGGTGATGTGTTCGTAGATCTCGCGCGAGCGCTGCGAAAGCGGACGCCCGAAACCCTCGCGCCACGGCGAGGAGACCTTCACCTGCGGGCGCTTGCGAAACGTGGACGCGACCTCCGCGGCGTTTTCCATCATCAGGTCCCAGGGGTTGGTCGGCTTGGACGCCTGGGTCTTGGTGGCCACGATATCCGTATCGAGATCCCCTGATTTGCGCGTAGTAGTCGTCGTTTTCGCCACGGCTCGCCCTTTATTCAATAGCTATTCACATCCTCGGCGGGTGTCTGCGCGACACCCCGCACGACCCTGCCAGCGCCTTCGGGGAATCGCCGACTCATCGCGGATTCGACAGGTCGGGGCGGCTGTTCCAGATGGACATCCGGTGCTGGCATTCCCTTCGGCGCACTGGGCAATTGTAACCCAAAACGTCGCATCAGCGCGACATGCTGCTAGGGTCGATCCCGCGGCGCAGGCGGTCGAGCACCGTCTGGCGCGGGAACAGCGCCAGCACCGCGTCCACCGAAGGCGTCTGGGTGCGTCCGGTGACCAGTTGGCGCAACGGCATCGCCAGCTGCGGCATCTTCAGCTTGTGCTCGCCCAGCACCTGCTTGATCGCGCCCGAGATCGACGGCGCGTCCCACGCGGGCAGCGCGGCCAGCCGCGCCTGCAGCGCCTGCAGCGCCTGGCGCACCGGCTCGCCGACCAGCCCCTGCAGCGCGGCTGCGTCGGCCTGCGGCTCGGCGTAGAACATCGCGCATTGCTCGGCCAGCTCGAGCAAGGTCGATGCGCGCTCGCGCAGCAGCACGGCAGCGCTGGGCAGGTCCACCGCCTGCTCGCGCAAATCCAGCCGCCGCAGGAACGGCCGCAGCTGCTCGGCCAGTTGCTGCGGCGGCAGCGCGCGCAGGTACTGGGCGTTGAGCCACTTGAGCTTCTCGCCGTCGAACTGGGCCGCCGAGCGCCCGAGGTGCTCGAGGTCGAACCATTGCACGAACTGCTCGCGGCCGAACACCTCGTCGTCGCCGTGCGACCAGCCCAGGCGGGCCAGGTAGTTCAGCAGCGCGTCGGCCAGGTACCCCTCGTCGCGGTAGTCCAGCACGCTTTTCGCGCCGTTGCGCTTGGACAGCTTGTCGCCCTGCTCGTTGAGCACGGTAGGCAGGTGGGCGTAGACCGGGGGCTCGCAGCCCAGCGCTCGGAAGATGTGGATCTGCCGCGGCGTGTTGTTGACGTGGTCGTCGCCGCGGATCACGTGGCTGATCCGCATGTCGATGTCGTCGACCACCACGCAGAAGTTGTAGGTCGGCGTTCCGTCCGGGCGGGCGATCACCAGGTCGTCGAGCTCGGAGTTGTCCACCCGCACCAGCCCCTTGACGCGATCGTTCCAGCTGACGCCCCCCTCCTCGGGAGTGCGAAAGCGCAGCACCGGCTGCACCCCGGAGGGGGGCGCCGGCAGCCGCTTGCCGGGCTGCGGGCGCCAGGTGCCGTCGTAGCGCGGCTTCAGGCCGGCGGCCATCTGGCGCTCGCGCAGCGCGTCGAGCTCGGCGCTGCTCATGTAGCAGGGGTAGGCGTGGCCGGAATCGAGCAGTTGGCGCAGCACCTCGCGGTAGCGCTGCATGCGCTGCATCTGGTAGATCGGCCCTTCGTCGTAGTCCAGCCCCATCCATTGCATCGACTGCAGGATCACGTCGACCGCGGCCTGGGTCGAACGCTCGACGTCGGTGTCCTCGATGCGCAGGATGAACTGCCCGCCGTGGTGGCGGGCATAGGCCCAGGGATACAGCGCCGAGCGGATGTTGCCCAGGTGGATGAAGCCGGTCGGGCTGGGGGCGAAGCGGGTACGTACGGGCGTGGAGGTCATGAAGGGCGCCCAGCGCGGGCGGAAGTGGTCGGTGGCGGGCGGGCGCCGGCGGGCGTCAGTTCGAGCCCGGCAGGCCGCGCGCCAGGTCCTGCCGGATGTCCTCGACGTGCTCGAGCCCGACGCCCAGGCGGATCAGCCCCTGGCCGATTCCCGCCGCTGCCCGCTGCTGCGCGCTCAGGCGGCCGTGCGAGGTGCTGGCCGGGTGGGTGATGGTGGTGCGGGTATCGCCGAAATTGGCGGTGATCGAACACAGCCGGGTGGCATCGATCAGCGCGAAGGCGCGCTCGCGAGCCTGCTCCGGCCCGTCGGCGGCGACCTCGAAGGACAGCACCGCGCCGCCCTGTCCCGACTGCTGGCGCATCGCCAGCGCATGCTGCGGATGGCTGTCCAGCCCCGGATAGTGGACCCGGGCCACGCCCGGCTGGCGCTGCAGCCACTGCGCCAGCTCGAGCGCGCTGGCGCCTTGCGCGCGCATGCGCAGAGCGAGGGTCTCCAGGCCCTTGAGCACCACCCAGGCGTTGAAGGGCGACAAGCTGATCCCGGCGCTGCGCTGCACCGGCAGCAGGCGCCCCTCGACGAGTTCGCGCGATCCGCACAGCGCACCGGCCAACACCCGGCCCTGGCCGTCGAGGAACTTGGTCCCCGAGTGCATCACCAGATCGGCGCCGAAGGCCGCCGGGCGCTGCAGCGCCGGCGAGCAGAAGCAGTTGTCGACCACCAGCAGCGCGCCGCAGTCATGGGCCAGCCCGGCCAGCGCGGCCATGTCGCAGACCTCGATCAGCGGGTTGCTCGGCGTCTCGGCGAACAGCAGCCGGGTGCGCCCGGGTCGCAACGCCGCGCGCCACTCCGACACGTCGGTCTGCGAAACGAAGCTGGTTTGCACGCCGAACCTGCCGAAGGTCTCGCCCAGCAGCTTGAGGGTCGCGCCGAACACCGAGCGCGAGCACACCACATGGTCGCCGGCCTGCAGCAGCCCGAGCATCAGCAGGGTGATGGCGCCCATGCCGCTGCTGGTCGCCAACGCCACCTCGGTGCCCTCGAGAGCCGCCAGGCGCTGCTCGAACATCCCGACCGTGGGGTTCGAGAACCGTGAATAGATGAAGCCGTCCTCGTCGCCGGCGAAGCGGGCGGCCGCGCTGCGGGCATCGGACTGGATGAAGCTGCTGCTGAGGAACAACGCCTCGCTGTGCTCGCCGTAGGGCGTGCGCGGCAGCGACGCGCGCACCGCCAGCGTGTCGGGGTGCCACTGCGGCACTTCGTCCTTGCCTTCGCTCATGGCCGTCCGTCCTCCTGCGCCTGTCCCTGCAACGCCAGCATGCCGCCTCCCGGTGGATCGTCCGACGGCTCGGCGGCGCCGCGCAGCGCGGCATCGACATCGCCGGTGACGTAGCAGCCGTCGAAACACGAGGCCTCGAAGGTGTCGATGTCGCCGCGTACCCGGCGCACCGCGCGTTTCATCGCTTCCAGGTCCTGGTAGATCAGCGCGTCGGCGCCGATGATGGCTCGCACCTGCTCGACGTCGCGGCCGTGGGCGACCAGTTCGGCAGCGGTCGGCATGTCGATGCCGTACACGTTGGGGTAGCGCACCGGGGGCGCAGCCGAAGCCAGGAACACCTTGCGCGCTCCGGCCTCGCGCGCCATCTGCACGATTTCCCGCGAGGTCGTCCCGCGCACGATCGAGTCGTCGACCAGCAGCACGTTGCGGCCCTCGAATTCCTGGGCGATGGCGTTGAGCTTCTGCCTGACCGAGCGCTTGCGCACCGCCTGTCCGGGCATGATGAAGGTGCGGCCGACGTAGCGATTCTTCACGAAGCCCTCGCGGTAGGGACGCCCGAGCTTCCACGCCAGTTGCATCGCCGACGGCCGGCTCGACTCGGGCACCGGGATGACGACGTCGATCTCGCTGGGCGGCATCACGGAGATCACCCGTTGCGCCAGCGTCTCCCCCATGTTCAGACGCGCCTGGTAGACGGAAATGCCGTCGAGCACCGAATCCGGCCGTGCCAGGTAGACGAATTCGAAAATGCAGGGATTGAGCCGCGGCGAATCGGCGCAGGACTGGAAGCGCATCGCTCCCTGCAGGTCGACGAACACCGCCTCGCCGGGAGCGATGTCGCGCAGCAGGCGGAAGCCGTTGCCCTCCAGCGCCACCGACTCGCTGGCCACCATCACCCCGTCGGCCTCGCTGACGCCGATGCACAACGGCCGGATTCCGTAGGGATCGCGGAAGGCCAGCAGGCCGTGGCCGGCGATCAGCACCACCACCGCGTACGAGCCGCGCAGCCGTCCATGCACGCTGCGCACCGCGCGGAACAAGTCCTCGGCCTGCAGCGGCAGGCCATCGGAGGCCAGGTCGATCTCGCGCGCCAGCACGTTGAGCAGCACCTCGGAGTCGCTGCCGGTATTGATGTGGCGGTGATCGACCCGGCTCAGTTCCTGGCGCAGCACCTCGGTGTTGGTCAGGTTGCCGTTGTGCGCGAGCGCGAGCCCGAACGGCGCATTGACGTAGAAGGGTTGCGCCTCCTCCTCGCTGTCGGCGCTGCCGGCGGTCGGGTAGCGGACCTGGCCCAACCCGTAGTCGCCCGGCAGCGCGCGCATGTTGCGGGTGCGGAACACGTCGCGCACCATCCCCCGGGACTTCTGCATGTACAGCCTGCCGTTCTGGCCGGTGACGATGCCGGCGGCGTCCTGGCCCCGGTGCTGCAGCAACAGCAGGGCGTCGTAAATCATCTGATTCACGGGCTGCTTCGAGACCACGCCGACAACTCCACACATGATTCGGGTACTCCGGCAACGAACGGTTCAGCGCATCGACCGACGGTCAGTGCACCGGGAGCGCCAGCGCATCGGCCGTCGCCCGGCGCAGTGGCAACATGGGGGCGACGCGAGCGGCCGCGGCCGCGGCCAGCGGCGCCAGCAGCGAATCCCTCCACAGGCTGCTCGACGGAAGACGGGTGTAGGCCGCAAGCAGCGCGAGCAGCACGATGACCAGCGCGCCGCGGGCGATGCCGAACACCGCGCCCAGGCTGCGGTCGAGCATGCCCAGCCCGCTCGAGCGCAGCAGCAGCCTGGCCAGTGTCGCCAGCACGCCGGCGGCCAGCAACACGAGCACGAAGCAGGCACCCCAGGCCAGCGCCAGACGCAGCCCGGGCTGGGCCACCATCGACAGCAGATGCTCGCCCAGCCAGCCGGCGTACAGGCGGGCCAGCAGGAAAGCGGCGAACCAGCCCGCGAGGGCGATCAACTCATAGGCCGCGCCGCGCAGCAGACCGACCAGCGCCGACAGCAGCAGGCCGGCCATCAGAAGCCAGTCGAGAACGTTCACAGCGTGAGCACCGCGGCATGGATTCCCAGCGCCTGGATGCGGCGCAGCGCCTGCTCGGCCTGGTCGCGCGACGCGAACGGCCCGACTCGCACGCGCACCCGCTTGCCGGCGCGGGTGTCGATCACCTGGGTGTAGCTGCGCAGCCCGGCCGCGTCGATGCGGCGACCGACCGCGCGCGCGCTGGCCGCATCGGCGTAGGCCCCCGCCTGCACGACATAGCGGGTGGTCGTCGGCGACTGGGCCGCGCGCGCGGCCTGCGCCAGGCTGATCTGCGACGCCGGCTTGTCCTCCAGCGCGGCCAGCGCCTGGCGGGCAGCGGCCAGCTTGGCCGGCGGCTGCGGCTGCGGCTGCGGCTGCGGCTGCGGCTGCGGTTGCGCACGAGGCGGCTGCCGCG
>JAKBBQ010000336.1 GCA_021808405.1 Pseudomonadota bacterium
AGCGCGCAGGCGGTGAGCACGGCCTCTTCGCGGGTCGCGATGCCGGCGTCCAGCATGGCCAGCGTGACGTTCTCCAGCGCGGTGAGGTGGGGAAACAGGTGGAATTTCTGGAACACCATGCCGAGGGACCGCCGGACCCTGCGCAACTCGCCGTGGCCGAGCCTGAGGCCGTCGTCGAACATCGCGGTGCCGCCGATGTCGATGCGACCGCGGTCGGGCACTGCCAGCAGGTTCAGGCAACGCAGGAAGGTGCTCTTGCCCGCGCCGCTGGGGCCGACGATGCTGACGACTTCGCTGGGCGCGACGTCCAGCGCGGCATCGACCAGCGCGTCGACTTCGCCGAAGCGCAGGCAGACACCCGCGGCGTGGATGACCGGCCGCTGCGCCGACGGCGCGGCGTCGCCCGGGATCGGCTGCGGCTGCGGCTGCGGCTGCATCAAGGCAGCTCCCGCGCCGCGCCCGGCGCTGCCAGGCTGGCCGCCAGGCGCAGCAGCTGCAGGCGGCGCCACGAAAACGGATGGCCCCGCGCCAGGCGTCGCTCGACGTACAGCAGCAGCGACGACAGCGGAAAGCACAGGCAGAAGTAGATCGCCCCGACCACCACGTAGACTTCCAGCGCGCGAAAGGTCGCCGAGGTGATGATCTGCCCCTGGGTCATCAGCTCGGCGCCGCCGATGGTGACCATCAGCGAGGTGCTTTTCAGCAGGTCGACCAGCATCGTTCCGGTGCCCGGAAGGGCGATCAGGACCGCCTGCGGCGCCACCACCTTGCGAAAGATGCCGAAACTGCTCATGCCCAGCGCCAGGCCCGCCTCCTGCTGCCCCTTGTCGACCGCCTTCATCGCCGAGCGGAAGACTTCCGACAGGTAGGCGCCATAGTGGGCGATCAGGGCCAGCGACCCGGCGGCGAACGCGCTGAGGGTGATGCCGATCGACGACAGGCCGAAGTAGGTGATGAAGATCTCGGTGATCAGCGGAACGTTCTTGAAGGCCTCGACGAACACCCGCGCAGCCGCCGCCAGCAGCGAGCGCTCGCGCAGGCGCATCAGCGCCAGCACCAGCCCGAGCAGGATCGCGCCGATGAAGCCGGAGACGGTGTACTGCAGCGTGACCTCGATGCCACGCAGCAGGTCGAGCCAGTAATGGCTCCAGTGAACCTTGAACACAGTGCCCAGCAGTTGCATGCCCATCCCCGTTGCCGCGAGTGCCGACGCGGCCGGCCCGGCTGGCCGGCCGCGTCGGATCACCTGGCGGCGTGCCCGGGCGCGCTCGGCGCCACCCAGTCGGCGGGCCGGTCGACGCCGCGGCGCTGCTTCTCATAGGCGGCGAGCCACTGCGGGCCGGGGTCGACGAAGGGCGTCGCGTCGGCCACTCCGGCGGCCCGGATCATCCTGACGTTCAAGCCGCTCTTCCACGAATCGTGGATCACCCGGTCCAGCCTGGCGACCAGCGCCTGGTCCCCGGGACGCACGTACCAGCCGATCATCTGCGGCCCGAACAAGGCCCACTTGGGGTGCCCGGCGATCTCGCTCATGGTCGGCGGAGTCAGCGGGACCACCTTGTAGTGCAGGCTGGGCCGGACCTTCTTCTGGTAGACCATGACCAGCGGATCCATGAAGGCCACGTCGATGCGCCCGGCCGAAAGGTCCGACAGCAGCGACACGGTGTCCGGGTACAGCCGCAGCTGCACATGCGGCAGGCCGTTGAGGGGGTCGACGTAGGACTGGCCGTTGATCGCTCCCACCACATGCCCGGACAGCCCGGCCACGTCGTGGATGTCCAGCCCCTTGCGCTCGGCGATCAGCTCGGGAAGGTAGTAGGAAGGATCGGTGAACAGGCCGGTCTTCGCGCGCGCCGGAGTCCACGCGACGTCCGACACCGCGAGGTCGGCGCGGCCCGACTGCACCGCGGCCAGCATGCCGTCCCAGTTGGTCACCGTGACCTTGTAGCGCAGTCCGAGCTGCCTGGCCGCATGGTCGAACAGGCTGCCGTCGATCCCCCGCAGGCGCCCGTCCGGCGCCTTGGTGACGTACGGGGGCAGCGAGGTGATGACCACGCGCAGCGGCTTGGCCGGGGCCGCCAGGCCGGCCGCGCTGGCGGCCGCGTACAACAGCGCAGCGCCCAGCAGGCGCGCCGCCAGGTTTCGGAAGCAAGGGTGTCTCATCGCGTCGTCTCCTCTGTGGATCGTGGCCGGGCGCCGAGGCGGCGCCCGATCCGGGTTGCTGCATTGCTCGCTGGCCGCGCGGAAATCGGCCGCAACGGCGGGCCGACAAGCATCGGCCCTCGAAACTGCAGTCGTGTGCAAGGGTCTAGGACAGGACACTAGACCAGCGATTCGATCCGCGAGCGACCCGCCTGCGCCTCGGCCATCAGCGCCTCCACCTCGGCGCGCACCGTGTCCGTCAGCGGCAGGCGCGGCGGGCGCACCACCGCGCTGCCGCGCCCGGCGATGGACTCGCACAGCTTGATGGTCTGCACCAGGTCCGGGCGCGCATCCAGGTGCAGCAGCGGCATGAACCAGTCGTAGATCGCGCGCGCCTGCTGCAGGCGCCCCTGCCTGACCAGCCGGAACAGCGCCTCGCCTTCGCGCGGGAAGACGTTGGACATGCCGGAGACCCAGCCCACCGCTCCGACCAGCAGGCTCTCGAACACCACGTCGTCGAGGCCCGCGAACAGGATGAAGCGGTCGGCCACCGCATTGCGCAGGTCGGTGAAGCGGCGCGTGTCGCCCGACGAGTCCTTGAAACAGACGATGTTGTCGCAGTCGCTCAGCGAGGCGAGGATGTCCGGCGTGACATCGGTGCGATAGATCAGCGGGTTGTTGTAGACCATCAGCGGCAGGTCGACCGCGGCCGCGACGCCGCGGTAGTGCGCGGCCGTTTCGTGCGGCTGGGAGGAATAGACCAGCGCCGGCATCAGCATCACCCCGTCCACTCCGGCGCGCCGTGCCTCGTTGGCGGTCTCGATCGCAAAAGCCGTGGTGTACTCGGCCACCCCGGCGATCACCGGGACCTTGCCGCGTGCCACGTCGCAGGCCGCCTCCCACAGCGCGGCCTTCTCGGCGCGCGCGAGCGAACAGGTCTCGCCGACGGTGCCGCAGACCACCAGGCCGGACACTCCGTCGCCGACCAGTGCCTCGACCACCTTCGCGGTGGCCTCGACGTCGACGCTGAAGTCCTCGCGGAACTGGGTGGTCACCGCCGGGAAGACCCCCGACCACGAAACGTGCTTGCTCATCGCCTGGCCTCTCGCAGGTAGCTCTTCGGTGTAAATTGTATAAAATATGCGTGATAGGTCAACCACAGATCCGGCTCGGCGCGACCGCATGCCGGGCGCA
>JAKBBQ010000052.1 GCA_021808405.1 Pseudomonadota bacterium
CATGAGTGCGGCGAATTTCGACTGCGAAAGCCCCGAGGCAGCTCGCGCCTGGGCAACCGGCGAATGCACGACGGCACCCTGCCCGGCTCGCATCTGCTTGACCGATTCGAGCAGCTTGTGCCCGAGCTCCTCGCCGGTCATGACCTCACGCTTGGACATGGTCGATTTCCTCCTTGATGGCCTTGAGGATGTTGGCGGGAATGGTGCCGCGCACGGCCTTCGCATAGATGACCAGAAGGAAGATCACTCCGCTTTCCAGCCGGTTGTAGTAAATCACACGAATCCACCGCGCTTGCCCGTTCCCGAGCGGCTCCAGCGTAGCTTGCGACATCCGCCCGAACCCGGGATCACGTCACCTGCCAACGGGTTCGCGGCAAGCCACGCGCAGAACTCGCCACGCTCGTCCTCGGTCCGGATCGACTCGGCGTCGGCACCGAAAAGCCGGGTCTCGACGACGGTATACATCGCCCGCACCATACGTCACTGACGTATATCTTGGGCTGCCGAATGCAACATCCATGCACCTGCCGAGGTGATGATGGCGTCTTGCCGCGGGCGCAGCCACACAGGCTCATCCAATACCCGCTGTCGGCCCAGACAGGACGGCCCCCGGATCGCTGCAAGGGCCATCGCATCCGGCTCGCCGCTCAGGGCCCGACCCAGGGACCTGCGGGTGGACGCGGGCGTTCGGTCGGAGTCGCAGGATGCTTGCCGAATCGATAGGCCGCGCCCGGGTGCGCCGGGCAGGACGCGAGCTCCCCCGTGCGGGCCAGGGCGAGCGCCGCGACAGCACGGCCTGAATCGGCCGTGAGCCGTCGCGCGCGGGTATTGCCATTTGTTTCGCATCGCATTCAGATGCGTCCATGTCGATCCCCGGGATTCCTGCAAGGAGGGCCGAATCCATGCCCGTCGTGCCCATCGTGTCATCCACCCCGCCGCGCGCCGCGCGTGGCTTCGCCCTGGCGCCGGCCCCCGAGATGGCGGCCGGCACCGCAGCGCGCCGAGTCGGCCTCTGGCTGCTTCGCGCGCTGCTGTGCGTGCCGCTGTGCGTGCTCAGCGCATGCGGCGGCCATTCCGGAGGCCAGGCTTTCGATCCGGACCACGGCAGGCGCCCCGACAGGGTCGCGGGCTACCGCATCGGCGGCACCGTCACCGGTTTGCGCGGCGCCTTGAAGCTGCTCAACAACCAGGAGGACCCGCTCGAACTGCGGGCGCCGGGGCCTTTTGTCTTCGGCCGTCGCGTCGCCGAGGGCGAGGGCTTCGACGTGGAGGTGGCCACCCACCCTCCCGCGCAGACCTGCCGGGTGTCCTTCGGCAGCGGCCTGCCCGGCGGGGACTTCCTGGGCGTGCGGGTGCGCTGCGGGCGCGCCGGGCTGCGCACCGTGCATTCGCTGGGGGACGCCGCGGACGCCGCGGACTGGCTGAGCCCCTTCGTGCAGGCAGGAGACGGCAGCATGATGGCGGTGTCCGCGCACGGCGGCCCGTGGCGCCAGGGCGCGGTGCTGCGCGTGGCCGCCGACGGCAGCGAGTCGGTGGTGCACGCGTTCGACGACCAGGCGGGCGACCGCGTGCCCTACGCGATGACCCTGGCGCGCGACGGCAACCTGTACGGCGTCACGAGCAGCGGCGGGCTGTACGGACAGGGCTCGGTGTTCCGGGTGCGGCGCCAGGGCTCGAACTGGGCCTGGCGGTCGCTGCACAGCTTCGGCGCCGATCCGCATGCCGGAACCGAGCCGAGTTCGCCGCTGCTGCTCGGGCGCGACGGCGCGCTGTACGGCACCACCGCGAGCGGCGGACCGGGTGGCGGTGGCACGGTCTACCGCATCACCACCGACGGCGCGCTGCGGGTGTTGCACGGCTTTGTCGACCCCCAAGCCGCGCTCGCGATGGAGAATGGATCGAGCGTGAGCACCGCGGACCTGGACGACGGCGGCGACGCTCTTTCGCGCCCCCGGGGCGCGCTGGTCGAGGACGACGCCGGCATGCTCTACGGCACCGCGACCGAAGGCGGCGGCGGGGGACGCGGCGGGGTGTTCTGCTGCGACCCGAGGCTGCGCCTGAGCTGGAGCGCGGCATCGATGCCCGCCGCCTGGCCTGCCCCTCAGCACGGCCTGCTGCGCGCGCGCGACGGCGTGCTGTACGGAGTGGCCCAGTCGAGCGAGCACCCCGGCGTGCTGTACAGCCTGGGCAGCGACGGCGTGCTGCGCGAGCGCCATCGCTTCGGCGCCGAGGCCCCCGCCCCGGCCGATCCGCGGGGCGTTCCGGTCGAAGGCAGCGACGGGCGCCTGTACGCGACCAGCTTCTCCGGCGGCGCGCACGGCGCCGGCACGCTCTACGCATTCGACCCCGGCGACGATACCATCGAGGTGCTGCACGCCTTCGGCGACGCACGGCTGCGCGACGGCGCACGCCCCAGGAGCGGGCTGGCGCTGGCTGCCGACGGCAGGTTGTGGGGTGGCACCTCGACCGGCGGCGCGTTCGACGGCGGCACGGTGTTCCGCCTGGACTCAAGCGTGGAACCTCCGGCATGATCGACAGCCTGGCCGCCACCGTGGTGCTGCTGCTGCACCTGGCCTTCATCGTGTTCGTCGTCCTCGGCGGCCTGCTGGCCTGGCGCGACCGCCGGCTGGCGCTGCTGCACCTGCCGGCGGCGGCCTGGGGCTGCTGGGTCGAGCTCAGCGGCGCCATCTGCCCGCTGACCCGGCTGGAAAACCTGCTGCGCCGGCGCGCCGGCCAGACTGGCTACTCCGGAGGCTTCATCGAGCACTACCTGCTGGCGCTGATCTATCCCCACGGACTGACGCGCCCGGTGCAGTTCGCGCTGGCCGCGCTGGTGCTGGGGTGCAACGCGCTGGTCTACGCGCCGCTGCTGCTGCGCCTGCGCCGCGGGCGCCGCTGAGGCCGGGCGCCGCGCCGGCGCACTACGATGCCTGGCTTGCCCGCGATGTGCGGGGCAAGCTTCGCTTACCGACTGGAGATCCCGATGGATTCGCAACAACGTTACGAGCGCGGACTGGGCATTCGCAAGGAAGTGCTCGGCGCCGAATACGTGGAGGCCTCGCTGCGCGCGGCCGACGATTTCACCCGCGACCTGCAGCGCCTGGTCACCGAGTACGCGTGGGGCGAGATCTGGGCTCGCCCCGGCCTGTCGCGGCGCGAACGCAGCCTGCTGAACCTGGCGATGATCACCGCGCTGAACCGCCCGCACGAACTGCGACTGCATGTGCGCGGCGCGTTGAACAACGGCCTGAGCAAGGACGAGATCAAGGAAGTGTTCCTGCAGACCGCGGTCTATTGCGGAGCCCCGGCCGCGCTCGACTCCTTCCGCGTGGCGCGCGAGGTGTTCGAGGAACTCGGCGCCTGAAGCGGCGCCGCGGCCCGCGCCGGGGCGCTGCGCGGGTCCGAGCGACCAGGCGCCAGGCAGCCCCTGCCATGGACCCCGCACCCAGGCCTTAGGCACCTCTTAGCGACGGCGCAGCGCAGCGGCAATGGGCCGTGAAAGGACCGGCGAACGGCTTGCGCGGGCGGTCGATCCGGGTTGTCATCGAGCTTCCGAAACCTTGTGTCACTGTTTCTCACGCACGGACGCATTCGACATGCGGCCGCTGCGACCGGGAAACGGCGGCCTTCACCCAGGAGCTCATGCCATGGCGCCCCGACCCACCACCCTCACACTGCTCGCCTGCCTGCTGGGCGCCGTGCTGCCGCTGGCCGGCGAAGCCCTCGCCGGCCAGGGCGCCAGCTGCGGCCTGGGCGCAGGCAAGGTCTGCCTGCCCCAGGGCCGGCGCAGCGCGGACGATCGGGTGCACGTGGGCGGCACCACCGGCAAGTTCCACGGCAGCCTCGTGCTGACGGACGGCCAGGGCCGCACGCTCGAGCTGACCAAGCCCGGGAAGTTCCGCTTCCGCCATGCCGTGCGCCCGGGACACGCCTACGACATCCGGGTGCTCACCCACCCTCCGACCCAGACCTGTACCGTGGTCAACGGCCAGGGGGTCGCGCTCGGACCGGTCGACAACCTGCAGGTCGAGTGCCGCATGGGCAGGCCTTCGGCGCTGCACGCCTTCGGGGGTGGCGCCGAAGGCATCGCCCATGGCGTGGGCCCTGCCAGCACCTTCGCCGAGGATGCCAAGGGCAGGCTCTACACCATGACCAGTGGCGGGGACTACTTCGACCAGGGGGTGGTGATGCGCTACGACCCCGTCGAGCACAGCATGGAGGTGCTGCACCACTTCGTCGGCCTGGGTCCCGGGCGGATTGCCTACAAGCTGAGCCGGGGCCCCGACGGCTCGATGTACGGAGTGCTCAACACCGGCGGGTTGCAGAACCTCGGGGCGATCTTCCGCATCCCGCCCGACGGCGAGGGCCTGCAGATCGTGCACACCTTCGAAGGCCGCGAACAGGGCGCCGACCCGAGTTCCCCGCTGCTGCTGGCCCAGGACGGCAAGTCCTTCTACGGAGTGACCCGCGCCGGCGGGGCGTACGACCGGGGCACGCTGTACCAGGTCGGGCTCGACGGCCAGCACCGGGTGCTGCACGCCTTCGGCGACCCCCACGGCCCCGACGGCAAGGATCTCCCCGCCGGCGAGCGATGGTTCATGCCCCAGGGCGAGATCCAGTACGACACCAAGGGCCGCATCGTCGGAATGGCCAACCGCAGCGATCTGGGCAACGGCGGGGTGTACGCCTACGAGGTCGACAAGGGGCGCTACACGATGCTCGGGCCGATCCAGGACGACGTCGAATTCCACGCCGAGGGTCTGATGCGCAGCCGCGACGGATCGCTCTACGGACTGCTGTCGGGGACCGCTCCCAAGTCGGGCGGACGCCTGCTGGTCATGTCCCCCAAGGGCAAGATCGACTGCTGGGACCTGCAATTCGACCACCACCCCTTCGGGCTGCAGCAGCTCCGGGGCACGCTGGCCGAGGGCAGCGACGGCCTGCTGTACGGCGCCAGCGCCGAGGGAGGCGACGAGGACGCGGGAACGATTTTCGCGATCTACCCGTCGAAGCAGGCCGTGCAGCTGATGATGTCCTACAGCCGCGACGCCACCTCGGTGGGCCACCGACCCGACGCCGGGGTGATGTTCGCCAGCGACGGACGCCTGTATGCCAGCACCTCGGCGGGCGGCGAGCACGACGCCGGCACGCTGTTGCGCATCGACTGAGCGCCCCGCATCGGCGGCATCGAGCGGGCCCGCGGGCCCTGGCGTGAGCGGCCGCGCAGCCCGGCCGCAGTCCGGCGTCAATGACGGTCGCGGCGTCTTGCGCAGGCCGGCTTTCCAGGGTCTGATCGGGCTGCAGGACATATCCGAACACATCTGGCCAACTCTGGTCGCACTTCCCTCAGCCTTCCCTCAGACCTGGAGGAACCTTCGATGCGCCGCGTTCCCTTCACCCGCTCGACCCTGTGCGCAGCGCTGGCCGCGGCCCTGCTGGCCGGCGTGGTCACGTCCCACGCGACCCAGCCCGGCCAGGGCCTCGAGTCCACGCTGACCGAGCACTCGGGCGAGGCCTCGCCGGTCCATGGCACCGACATGCACCACCCGATGGACCGGCTAGCCCCGTTCGACGACCCGATGGATGGCCGGATGCTGACCCTTGGCGACGGTTCCATGGTCCGCGCGGGCCAAGCCGACGACCTGTCCGGGTCACCGCGGTCGTTGCACGACTACCCGATGAAGGACGAGCCGCTGACCTTCGGCCAGGGCTCGCCGCTCCAGCTGCCCGAAGACCGCGGATCGGCGGGCTCGCAGTCGCCGCGAGCCAGCGACGCCCTCCCCGACCCCATGGTGGTCGAGCCACTGCAGGTGCAGGCGCAGACCGCGCTGACCCTCCACGGCCGCTCCGACACCAGCGGCCGGTCGTCGACCAAGTGGTCGGCCTGGTGCGAGCGGGTCCAGGAGCGCGCGGTGCGGCACGTGCTGCCGGGCAACCCGCATTCCAGCCGCAGCATGCACAGCCCGCCCTTCGAGGCCAGCGACGGCAACGTCTACGTGTTGAGCTCGGGCGTGCAGGGGGACGCGCAGATCGGCTCGCTGCTGCGCATCCGCCCCGATGGGCGGGTGCAATACCTGGCCTTGCCCGGCTGGTCCGGCGCAGCCCTCGAAGCGCTGGGCCTGAACGAAGGCCCCGACGGCAGCCTGTATGCGGTGTTGCGCACCGGCTTGCTGATCGGCTCGGGGCAGATCCTGCGCATCGACCCGGACACCGCAAGCTGGAGCTCCGTGTACATCTTCGGCTTCGCCGACGACGGCAGGCGCCCGTCGTCGCCCTTGCTGCGCGCCCGTGACGGCAGGCTGTACGGCGTGACCCTGCACGGGGGCGCGCAGGACCAGGGCACGCTGTACCGCATCGGCAAGGACGGCCGCTACGAATCGCTGCTGTCCTTCGCCGCGCCCCGGGGCCTGCGATCGACCGACTCGGACAGCGTCGGCAAGGATTCGGGAACGCCGGCGATGCACAGCCCGGCGGGCGCGCTGGTCGAGGACTCCGAGGGCCGCGTGCTGGGGACCGCCAAGGGCCCGCGCGGCGAGGCGGTGGTGTTCCGCTACGACCCCGATACGGGCCGGCTGAGCCGGGTCGGCGCCACCCCGGAGGGCTGGACTCTGCATGGCCTGATGCGCGCCCGCGATGGCGTCTTCCACGGCCTGGCCACGGCTTGCGGGCCGGCCAGCGCGCTGCTCAGCGTGGGCCCCGATCGGCCCGGCCAGCAGCCTGGCAGCCCGCCGCTGACCCGGTGGGTGTTCGAACCCCGGCTCGCAAACCCGGACGATCCGACGGCGCACCGCGGCCTTCCGGTGGAGTGGCCCGGCGGCGACGTGCACCTGATCCGGTCGAGCGGCGCGATCGAGCGCCTGCGCTCGTCGGTCGCCAGGCTTGCGCCCGACCAGCAGGCCTGGGCACGCCAGCGCCACCCCGAACTCGACGAATCGGAGGTCCACCCCGAGACCAGCTGGCTGTTCACCTCCCACGGCATGCTGGTGGTCGTCGACGGCGGCGGAACCCGTGACCATCCGGGCGGGATGCTCGTGCTGAAGGACCCGCTCGCCTGCGACCCCGGCGACGACGGCGAGCGGGTTTCGGACACCTGATCTGCGCCGATTTCCGTCCGTGCTGCCCGCATGGCCGCCTCGTGGCCTCGCGCAGCGGTGGACGGGCCCGGCTGACGGCCTGCCACGACGACCCCGCGGCGGCGCCTCAGCGCAACTTCCCTGTCGACTGGAGAAAGCGATGAACCGACGATGTCCCACCCACCGCGCGCTGGCCGCCGGCGTGGCCGCAGCGATGCTGGCGCTGTCCGCACAGGCCGGCGCAGGGCAGTGTTTCAGCGGCTGCCGCCAGCCGCAGCAGGCGCAACGCAGTTTGCGCATCCGGGGCGTGGCCGAAGGCTTCGCCGGCGGCCTCGAGCTCAGCCTGAACGACGGCTTCGACACCGTGGTGCTGACGCAGCCCGGGGCCTTCGCCTTCCAGCGCGGCATTCCCGACGGCGGGGTCTACGACGTCAGGATCACCCGCCACCCCACCGCCCGGCACTGCACCGTGGAGGGCGGGCAAGGGCTGGCGCTGGCGCCGGTCGACGATCTGCGGGTGCGCTGCCGCGCCGGCGACATCGCCGCGCTGCCCGCGGCCGACGGACCGGCCGGGAATGCCGGCCCCTTCGGCCCGCTGCTGCGCGACGCCCAAGGCCGCCTCTATGCCTGCACCGAACGGGGCGGCGAGCAGGATCGGGGAGCGGTGGTGCGCATCGATCCCGACGGCAGCCGGGTGGTGCTGCACTCCTTTGCGCTTGCCGGGGAAATGGACATGGCCTTGCGCCTGGCGCTGTCGGCGGACGGACAGTTCCTGTACGGGGTCAGCCAACGCGGCGGCGAACACAACCAGGGCACGCTGTTCAGGCTGCGCATCGACGGCTCGGATTACCAGGTGCTGCACAGCTTCGACGGCGAGCCTGCCGCGATGTTTCCCAGCTCCGGCCTGCTGCTGGCCAGCGACGGGCGCTACTACGGCCTGACCGCCAACGAAGGCGGCACGCTGTACCGCTACGACCCGCAAGGGGGCTTCCAGGTGATGCACCGCTTTGCAGCCGAGGACCTGGGCAGCGAAGACGCCGACACCGACGTCGAGCAGGCGCTGCCGATGGCCGCGCCGGGATTGCGCTTCCCGATCGGCGACCTGGTCGAAGGCGACGACGGCGCGCTGTACGGCAGCGCCGCCTTCGGCGGTGCCGGCCACCACGGCGGGGTGTTCCGCTACGGCCTGCAAAGCCGCAGGCTGCGCACCCTGGCCGCGCTTCCCGAAGGCAGCGGCCCGCCGCTGTCCGGTCTGGCGCGCGGCCGTGACGGCAGCCTGTACACCATCTCGTCGGCCTCGCAGTGGTCGCAGGCCACGCTGTTCCGGGTGACCCCGCAGGGCCAGTTGTCGGGCTACACGGTGGACCCGGACCTGACCCGCGTGGCGCGTCCTCGCGGGGTGCTGGTCGAAGGCAGCGACGGGAGGTTCTACGGCGTGAGCGAGGAAGGCGGCGCGCACGGCAGCGGTACGGTGTTCGCGGTCGACTTCGACGCCGCACAGGTGACCCTGCTGTACAGCTTCGGCGACGCGGGCCAGGACGAGGCGGGAAGGCATCCCCGACACGGTCTGCTGGCCGCGCCGAATGGCGATCTCTATGGCACCACCGCCGGCGACGGGCCCGCGGACCGCGGTGCGGTGTTCCGCATCGATTGACGCGCTCGCGCGGCTGGCGCCGCTGGCTGGAGCCGCTACCCGAAGCGCGGCGTCGGGCGGCGGGCGGCGCCGCGGCGGCGCGCCGGCCTCACTCGAAGCCGACCACCGGGTGCGGCTGGTACGGCGCCTGCAGCGCGGCCACCTCGTCGGCAGCCAGTCGCACCTGCAGCGCCGCCACCGCGTCGTCCAGGTGCTGCGGCTTGGAGGCACCGATGATCGGCGCGCTGACTCCCGGCACCTGCAGCACCCAGGCCAGCGCCACTTGCGCGTGCGACAGGCCGCGGCGGGCCGCCAGCGCGTCCAGCGCCTGCGCCACCGGGGAGTCGAGCTGCACGGTGCGGTCGAACAGGCTGGCGCCGTACGCGTCGGTCTGCATGCGCGAGCTGCTCTGGCCCCAGGGCCGCGCCAGGCGGCCGCGCGCCAGCGGGCTCCACGGGATCACCCCCACGCCCTGGTCGCGGCACAGCGGCAGCATCTCGCGCTCCTCCTCGCGGTAGAGCAGGCTGAGCTCGGGCTGCATGCTGACAAAGGGTGTCCAGCCGTGGGCGCGCGCCACCTCCTGCGCCTTGGCGAACTGCCAGGCGTGCATCGACGACGCGCCGAGGTAGCGCGCCTTGCCGGACTTGACCACGTCGTGCAGCGCCTCCATGGTCTCCTCGATCGGGGTGTCGGGGTCCCAGCGGTGGATCTGGTAGAGGTCGACGTAGTCCATGCCCAGCCGACGCAGGCTGGCGTCGATCTCGAACAGGATCGCCTTGCGCGACAGCCCGCCGATGTTGGGCGCGCGGCGCGACGCGAAATGCACCTTGGTGGCGACGACGATCTCCTCGCGCCGCGCGTGCTCGCGCAGCACGCGACCGACGATCTCCTCCGACGAACCGTCCGAATAGGCGTTGGCGGTGTCGAAGAAGTTGATGCCCAGTTCGAGCGCCTTGCGGATCAGCGGCCGGCTGGCCTGCTCGTCCAGGGTCCAGGCGTGGCTGCCGCGCGTGGGCTCGCCATAGGTCATGCAACCCAGGCAGATGCGGGAAACGCTCAGGCCGGTGCGGCCCAGTCGGGTGGTTTGCATCCAATGCTCCGTCGAACAAGAAAACCGTGGAAGTCCTGAAACCGGATCAAGCGTTGGAGCATAGCTCCGGGGCATGGACGCTGCAGCGAGGCCGGGCCACCCGGGCACGACGCACCGGGCGCGCCTGCGCCGACGACCGCGCGCAGTTGACCGCGCGCAACGACAGCGCGGCCGCGCCTTCCTACAACAGGGGTGTCGGCCGCACGGCCGGCACCCTCCCGTCACTTCCCGAGACCACCATGACTCCACGTTCCCGTCTGCTCGCGCTGGGCTTGGCCGGCCTGCTGCTCGGCGCCGGCCTCGCCGGCGAGTCTGCGGCGCAGACACCGCCGCGGCCGATCTACGGTTCGCAGCTGATGACCCCGCACGAGCGCCAGGCCTACCGCGAGCGCATGCGCGAGGCGCGCACCGCGCGCGAGCGCGAGCGCATACGCCTCGAACACCACCGCCAGATGCAGGAGCGAGCGCGCGAACACGGGGTGCGCCTGCCCGACATGCCGCGCGGCCCGGGACCGGGACCGGGACCGGGCTACGGCGCAGGACGCGGCGCGGGCCCCGGTCCGGGCCCGGGCCTGGGCGGCGGCCCCGGCGGCGGCAGGCGCTGAACGAGCGCGTAGCGTCCCGTTACAGCGGCGTTGCCGCGACTGTCGTCAAGGGCGCTCAGCGGGCGTTGTACTGGCATGTCCTTCGCTTGCCAGGAGAGCGCAGATGATCCGCAACACCCTGCTTGCCGCTGCCGCGCTCGCCGCGCTGGCCGGCTCGGCGCATGCCGGCCCCTTGTACTGGTCGCTCAACGCCGGCGTGCCGGGCGCGGCGGCCAACTGGGGCCCCATGGTCGCCCCACCCCCGGTGGTCGTGGCGCCGCCGCCACCCGTGGTGTACTACCCGCGCTACGCCCCGGCCTATGGCTGGGGCTACCCGCCACCGTGGCGGCGCGATGACGACCGCCGCGACTGGCGACGCTGGCACCACGACGACGACGACGACTGACTCAGCGGCGGGGGTCGCCGGCCCCTCGCCAGCCCCTCGCCGGCCGGCGTTCACCGCCCCTCGCCGGCGGCCTGCGGCCCGCGCTCGACACCTCGCGCCGGGCGCGGCTGCAGATGGTCCAGGTCCGGCCTCATCCAGGGGTCGACGTGAGTCATCAGGTTGAGCACCCGGTGGCGCTGCATCACCGCGTCGCGGGCGGCCACCGCGATCGCGTGCCCCTGCTCGACGCTGAGCGCAGCGTCGACCTCGATGTGCGCGTCGGCGACGACCATGTCGCCCATCTTGCGGGTGCGCAGGTCGTGCACCCCCTGCACCCCCGGAGTCTGCAGCAGGGTGCCGCGAATGGCCTGCACCTCCTGCTCGTCGACCGCCCGGTCCATCAGGTCGTGCAGCGCGTCCCAGGCGAAGCCCCAGCCCATGCGGCCGACCATGAGCCCGACGATCAGCGCGGCGATCGGGTCGAGCAGCGGGTAGCCGGCCAGGTTGCCGATCAAGCCGACGCCGACCACCAGCGACGAGGCGGCGTCGGAACGCGCGTGCCAGGCATTGGCCACCAGCATGCTCGACTTCACCCGCTTGGCCACCGCCAGCATGTAGCGGAACAGCCCCTCCTTGGCCACCAGCGTGGCCCCGGCCACCCACAGCGCGACCACGTGCACCTGCGGCACCGCGGCCGGGTTCTCCAGCTTGGTCAGCGCGGCCCACAGCATGCCGGCGCCCACCAGCAGCAGCAGCGTGCCCAGCGCCAGCGAAGCGCCGGTCTCGAAGCGCTGGTGGCCGTAGGGATGCTCGACGTCGGCGTCCTTTCGACTGTGGTGGCTGGCCAGCAGCACCACGAAGTCGGCCACCAGGTCGGAGGCCGAATGCACGCCGTCGGCGACCAGGCCCTGCGAGCGGGCGAGCAGGCCGACGACGACCTGGGTCAGCGCGAGCAGCAGGTTCACCGCGGCGCTGACCCAGCTGCTGCGGCTGGCCGCGCGGGCGCGCTGCTCGGCGCTGAAGCGCGGGTCTTCGGGGTCGTCGGCAACGTCTTCGAAACGCATGGCGGATCAAGGTTCTGGCTGGGATTCACGCCTATTCTGCTGCACAGTGGATGACCCCAGCGTGCGTCGCGCCGCGGCGCATCCCGCGAGCGCCCGCGACCATGCCCGAATCCCTGCCTGGCGGCACCCAGCTGCCACCGCTGCAAGCCCTGCGCGGACTGGAGCCGGCGCGGGCGCGCGAGCTGCTGCAGCTCGACGGCCCCAACACCCTGCCCGGCGGCGCGCCGCGCTACGGCCTGCGCGGAATCTTCGACGTGCTGCGCGAGCCGATGCTGCTGATGCTGCTGGGTGCCGGCACCATCTACCTGCTGCTGGGCGACCGCGCCGAAGCGCTGGCGTTGCTGGGCTTCGTGTTCGTGGTCGCGGCCATCTCCTGGCTGCAGCAACGCCGCAGCGAACACGCGCTGCAGGCGCTGCGCGACCTGTCGGCGCCGCGCGCCTGCGTGGTGCGCGGCGGAATCGAGCAACGCATCGCGGCGCGCGAGGTCGTCGTCGGCGACCTGCTGCTGCTGCGCGAAGGCGACCGCATCCCCGCCGATGCCCGGCTGCTGCATGGCCAGCTGCAGGTCGACGAGTCGCTGCTCAGCGGCGAGTCGGCGAGCGTCGACCGCGGGCCACCGCCTGCCGGGCAGCGGCTGGGCGACCCGGTGCTGGCCGGCACCCAGGTCACCAAGGGGGTGGCCGTGGCCGAGGTCGTCGCCACCGCCGGCGCCACCGCCATCGGCCGCATCGGCCTGGACCTGGCGAGCATCCCGCAGCAGCCGTCGGCGCTGCAACGCTCGACGCTGCGCCTGGTACGCCGGCTTGCGCTGCTGGCCTGGTTGCTCGCCGCGGCGCTGGCCGTCATCGAGTGGCGGCTGCGCGGCCAACCGCCGCTGCCCAGCGTGCTGGCCGGAATCGCGCTGGCCATGGCCCTGCTGCCGGAGGAGATCCCGGTGATCCTCAGCGTGTTCCTCGGCCTGGGAGCTTCGCGCATCGCCGCGGTGCGGGTGCTGGCCCGCCGCATTCCCGCGGTCGAGGCGCTGGGAGGCATCGGCGTGCTGGCGCTCGACAAGACCGGCACGCTGACGGCCAACCGCATGCGCCTGGTCGCGCTGCGCACCCCGCGGGCGCAGTTCGACGCCACGACCCTTGCCGCCGCGCAGCCGCTTCCCGAGGAGTTCCACCGGCTGCTCGAATTCGCCACGCTGGCCACCCCGGCCGATCCCTTCGACCCGATGGAGCAGGCGATCCGCGAGCTGGCGGCGCGCGGCCTGCGCGGGACCGAGCACTGGCACGCGGCCGCGCAGGTGCAGGCCGAGTACGGGCTGTCGGCGGGGATGCTGGCGATGACCCGCGTCGTGCAGCCGGACCGCGACGACGCGCCGGCGCGCCTGCTGCTGGCCAGCAAGGGGGCGCCGGAAGCGGTGGTCGACCTGTGCCACCTGCCGCCGGCGCAGGCGACGCAGATCCTGCGCCAGGTCGAACAACTCGCCGCGCGCGGCCTGCGCGTGCTGGGCGTGGCCTGCGGCAGCTGGCCCGCGCCGGCCGGCGGCGGCGACGCCGCCTGGCCGGCCTCGCAGCACGACTTCGACTTCGAGTTCCTCGGTCTGCTGGGGTTCTTCGATCCGCCGCGCGAGGGCGTGGCGCAGGCACTGGCCGAATGCCGCGACGCCGGCGTGCGGGTGCTGATGCTCACCGGCGATCACCCGGCGACGGCGCGCGCGCTGGCGCTGCAGGTCGGGCTGGCGCGACGCCCGCGGGTGCTCTGCGGCGACGTCATCGACCGCCTCGACGACCGCCGGCTCGCCACCTGGCTGCGCCGAGTGCAGGTGTGCGCGCGCCTGCAGCCGCAACACAAGCTGCGGCTGGTGCGCGCGCTGCAGGCCGGCGGCGAGGTGGTCGCGATGACCGGCGACGGAGTCAACGACGCGCCGGCGCTGCGCGCCGCCGACGTCGGCGTGGCCATGGGCGCGCGCGGCACCGACGTCGCCCGCGAGGCGGCCGCGCTGGTGCTGCTCGACGACAGCTTCCCGGCGATGGTCGAGGCCATGCGGCAGGGACGGCGCATCTGGGACAACCTGGCCAAGGCCGTGGCCTTCGTCGCCGCGGTGCATGTTCCGGTCGTGCTGCTGGCGCTGTTGCCGCCTCTGCTCGGCTGGCCGGCGCTGCTGCTGCCGCTGCACATCGTGCTGCTGCAACTGGTGATCGACCCCGCGTGCTCGGTGCTGTTCGAGGCCGAGCCCGCGGCTCCCGACCTGATGCGCAGGCCACCGCGCCCGCGCCGCGCCAGCCCCTTCGCGGCGCGGCGGCTGTGGCCCGCACTGGCGCAGGGCGCTGTGCTGGCCGCGTTGCTGCTGGCCGGTTGCGGCTGGCTGCTGGCGCGCGGCTGGAGCGCGCCCGACGTGCGCCTGGCGATGTTCCTGGCCTTGCTCGGCGGGGTGCTGGTGCTCATCCTGGCCGCCCGCGACCCCGCGCGCCCGCCGTGGCGCAATGCCCGCCCGGACAATCCCTGGGTGGGTCGCCTCGGCCTGGGCGCGCTCGCGCTGCTGCTGGCGCTGGCGCTGCTGCCCGGCCTGCGCGGCCTGCTCGGCCTGGGTGCCTGGCGCCCGCCCGCGCTGCTGGCCGCGGCAGCGATGCTGCTGGGCTTCGTGGCGGCGCTGCGACCGCTGCGCAGGGTCGTCGCCCGGGGCGCGGCGCCGCCGCGCTGACCGGACCGCCAGCCTGCCCGGTGCCCGTCACTGCACGACCTTCCAGGTGCCGTCGGGCTGCCTGCAGGCGGTTCCGTAGACGGTGTCGGGCCGGCCGCCGATCATCGCCCGCATGGTGAACTCCCGGCACGGGCCCTGCGCGGTCTGGTAGGTGCTCGTCGGGGTCACCGTGTAGTCGACCCCGTCGGGGTTGCGCCAACTGCCCGGGCTGCCGGTGGGGTAGGTCTCGAACACCTGCGCAGCGCGCACCCGGTCCTGCTCGTCCATGTGGCGCCCGATGTTCGCCCCGGCCACGCTGCCCAGCAACGCGCCGAGGATGATCGCCGCGGCATGGCCCGAGCCGCGGCCGATGGTCGAGCCGGCGGCGGCGCCCGCCATGCCGCCCAGCACCGCACCGCCCTGCTCCTGGTTCATCGCACAGCCGGCGGTCAGCGCCAAGGCCAGCCCGCAGGCCGCCGCACGCCATCTCAGGGTGTTCATGATGTTCTCCCGTTGCCTGCACATCCGAAGAAAAAACAGGCACGGACGAGGCCGTGCCTGCAAAGTGCCCGGGTGCCGCACGACACCCGGGCCGCTCGCCAACCTTGGACTGTCGCGCTCTCAGCGCCCCAGCGCCAGCACCCCCATCGCCCCCGCCTCGCCCGGCACGACGCGCCAGTTGCCGGGGAAGAAGGTCGCATACACCCCGGCCCAGCTTTCGCCGGCCGGATTCAGCGAGGACACGGTGATCGCCAGCCAGCCGCCGCGCAAGGCCTCGCGCTCGATTCCCAGCGCGCTGACCGTGGAGCCGGCGGGAGCCTGCGCGTCGATCGGCGCCATCGAGTCGCCGACCTCGACCACCTTGAACACCGTGCCCATGCCGCCCTGGGCCAGCGCCGCGCCGTAGATTCCGGGAGGCGGTGCGCTGGCTCCGGCCAGCGGGCTGCGCACCCCCTTGAACAGCACCCCGCGCGCGCCGTCGACCGTGCTGAAGGCCGCCGAGCGCCAACGCGGAGGCTCGGCATCGGTGCCTTCGGTGGAGCCGGACGAACCCGACGAACCCGACGAACCCGACGAACCGGACGAGCCCGACGAGCCCGTGGTGCCGGGAGAGCCGGAGAAGGTCCAGAACAGCAGGTCCTCGAAGGCTTCGTCGGTGCCGGCGCGCGCCGCCATCCACAACGAACCGGTCCGGGTGTCGTAGACGAAGATCCCCTGGTTGATCGGCTCGGATTTCTGCGCGACGCCACCCGGGTTCTGCGAGTTGCAGGCGTTGATCAGGTCCTTGTTGCCGTCGGTGGGGCAGGACAGGCTGATGGTGCGCATCTGGGTCGAGTCCTGGGTATCCCAGGCGCCCCAGAAGGACACGTAGCGCCCGTCGAAGCTCAGGCTTTCACCGACCTGGCTGAAGGTGGGAGGCGCGCTGGCGCCGCTGGCTGCCGGCAACGGTGCGCCGGTCGCGTCGGGAACCTGGGTCGTGCCGATGACCACCAGCGGCTGCAAGGCCGGATCGGACTGCAGGCGCGCCAGGTACAGGCCGCCGGCGGTGGGCGCGTCCTCGTTGTCGAGGCCGACGAACACCACCTGCTGGCCGGCCGCCGTCGGAGGCGCCGTGGAGCCGAAGTTCAGCGCGGTGCCGGGAATGGTCATCGTCGTGTCGGCGATGCGCTGCACGGCCGCGGCGTTGGTTTGCAGGTCGCGGAAATACACCCCGGTGCGGCTGGTGGTGCCATCGGTGTAGTTGCCCTTGAACACCACGTAGCGCCCCTGGCTGACCGAAGGCGAGCCGGGGAACTGGTCGAAGCGCGTGGCCGGCGCGCTCGCGCCCGGCACCTGCATGCTCGCGAAGGTATCGACCCCGCCGAGCAGGTTCACCCCGATCGCCAGCCCCTGGTCCAGGGTCGCGTAGACCCCGGTGGTTCCCAGCTTGGTGCCGTCGGCCAGGGTCCACACCGGCGTCGACTGTCCGCGCGTGGCGATGATCGGCGAGCCGATGTCAATGCGCGGGAACGAGGGGAATTCGGTGAACTGCGCCCCGGTATTGTTGGGTTGCGGGACCAGGGTGTCGGTGTCGGCCACCGTGTACACCACCGTCTGCGCCGGGCATGCGTCGACCGCGAACACGCCGCGGGCCGTGCCGCCGGATCCGCCGCTGCCCGTCGATGACGAGCCCGAGCCCCCGGTATCGCGGGCGCGACCACGGAACGCGACCATGCCGGCGGTGTTCACCGACGGCTGGTTGTAGCTGAAGAAGTTGAGGTCCTGCGAGCCAGGAATCAGCCGCAGGTTGTTGGAAAGCGTCTTCCATTGGCCGATGACATCGCTGCTCGGCACGCACGCTGCCTGCTCGTCGGCAGGCACGTACGGGATCGAGGGCACACCGCCGGCGGTCGAGCTGCCGCTCGAGCCGCCGCCACAGGCGGCAAGCAAGGCCGACAGCGCGGCCGCGCTGGCCAGCGCGGCGTACATGCCCATGCGGGTGGAGTGTTTCATCATGGCCTCGCCATCTCTGGGTGGAAAGCCGGCGGAGCCGCCGCGTGGCGGCCCCTGCCGGGGTTCAGCGGTCGACCTGGTCCTTGTCGCGCGTCTGGTCCTGATCGCGCGTCTGGTCCTGGTCCTGATCCTGGTCGGGATCGCGCGTCTGGTCGCGCGTGCGGTCGCGGGTCTGGTCCTGGTCGGGATCACGGTCCCGGTCGCGGACCTGGTCGCGCGTGCGGTCCTGGTCGCGCGTGCGGTCCTGGTCGCGCGTGCGGTCGCGGTCGGGCGTC
>JAKBBQ010000053.1 GCA_021808405.1 Pseudomonadota bacterium
CGAGCTGCAGCAGTTGCACCTCGAGCTGGCCCAGCCACACGCTCATCGCCCCCTGGAAGGTGATCGTGGGCCAGGTCAGCCCGGGCGGAACGCTCTCGACGTTGCGGAACAGCCGGGGGAAGCGCCCGATTTCACTGGCCTTGTCGTGCTCTCCCCGCTCGACGATCAGGTCATAGGTGTCGCGGCTGGCGATCACGTGGTCGGCGGCGTAGGCGCTGGCGCCGAACACCCGCACCGCGTGATAGTGGCTGAGCACCACGTAGCGGATCGGCTTGTCGGTGATTTCGCGGATGCGACGGATCACGTCCTGCGCCATCGCAGGAGTGGCCTGGGTATCGATCACCATGACCGAGTCGTCGCCGATGATGATGCCCGTATTGGGGTCGCCCTCGGCGGTATAGGCGTAGGCGTTGTCGCTCAGGCGGGTGAAGCTGACTTGCTTGTCCTGCAGGTCGGCCTGGGAAGCAAAGGTCTTGGTTCGCATGGTGTCTCCGGGAGGCGGCCGGCAGCGGCTGGCGGGCACGGCCGCCGCGCAGCGCGAGGATGGGAGTGGGAGGTCGGAATGCGGAGGGTCGGGATGCTCGTTCGCGTATGACAAAAGCGTTCGCATGTCCTCTGTCGAATAGCATAGTCACCGCTTTTCGTCACTGTCAAACGGATTTACCATGGCTTCGCCCTGCCCCGCTCCCGCTCCCGATGCCCGACGACGACAAGTCCTCCCAGCGTGCGATCCAGTCCATCGAGGTCGGCTCGCGCCTGCTGCTCGCGCTGGCCGACGCGCCCGGGCCGCTGGCGTTGAAGGACCTCGCCGCCCGCGCCGGACTCAGCGCGTCGCGCGCCCATCCGTACCTGGTCAGCTACTCGCGCGTCGGGCTGGTCGAGCAGCAGGCCGGCAGCGGTCACTATCACCTGGGCCCGGCGGCGCTGCGAATCGGCCTGGCCTGCCTGCAGCAACTCGACCCGCTGCGCGCCGCCGAGCCGGTGCTGCAGGACCTGGCCGAGCAGACCGGGCATGCCGTGGCGTTGGCGGTGTGGGGCAATTTCGGCCCGACCGTGGTCCGGCTGGTGGAAGCGCGCCAGCCGCTGCACGTTGCGCTGCGGGTGGGGAGCGTGATGTCGATTTTCGAAACCGCCACCGGTCGCGCCTTCGCCGCCGCGCTGCCCCGCGAACGCCTGGTCGGGCCGGTGGCCGGTGCGCTGCGGGGCCTGGCGCCGACGCGCAGCGAGGCCGAGCGCGATGCCGAGCTCGCGCGCATCGCAGCCGAGGTGCGACGCCATGGCTGCAGCCGCGCCGCTGGCCACCCGATCCCGGGGGTCAACGCCTTCAGCGCGGCGGCCTTCGACCATGAGGGCAACGCGGTGCTGGTACTGACCCTGCTCGACCACCAGGAACGCCTGGATGCCGACTGGGACAGTCCGGCCGCGCAGGCTGTGCGCGACGCTGCCGCGCGCATCACCGCGCGGCTGGGCGGGCGGGCGCAGCCGCGCCCGGCCTGAGCGTCGCCCCGCTCAGCGGGTCAGCCAGCCCCTGGTGCGCACCGTCAGTGCCGCGTAGGGCATGATCCAGAACAGGGTCAACGCCGAATAGAAACCGTAGACCAGCCCGTAGACGCAGTGCAGCGACCTCTCGAGGCGCAGGAAGTACACCATCCCCGGCGCCGCGCCGATCCCGACTCCCAACGCCAGGTAGCCGAGCAGGCGCGGCTCCTGCAGCGCCAACCACAGCGCCGAAGGCAGCGCCACCAGGCCGAGGAACTGCGCCGAGTGGCCGACCAGCACGTCGAGCGCGGCCAGCACGCGCGCCGGCCAGCGGCGCCGGCCCAGCAAGGCGAGCAGGCGGAAGTCCTCGCGCACCTGGCTGCGCCCCCAGCGCAGGAACATCTTGCACAGACCGCGGTACGACAGCGGCGCCAGGGTATGCACCACCGCATTGCTCTGGTAGCGCACGTCCAGGCCCAGCGCCAGCATGTGGTTGGTCAACGCCCGATCCTCGCCGATCGTGCAGGCAGCGCCGAGGAAGCGCTGGTGCAGCCATTCGGGCAGCACCTGGCGCACCGCGGCGGTGCGATAGGCCGACAGCGCGCCGGGGCAGCAGTACACATTGCCCAGGGTCGACTGGGCGGCGCGCAGGAAGTCGAAGCTCATCGCGTAGCGCACGTGCAGCATGCGGGGGATCAGCCCGGCGTGGCGGTTGTACACCGCGACGCGCCCGGCGACCCCGCCGACCCGGGGATCGCGGAAAGGCGCCACCATGGCCAGCAGGGTGTCGGCCTCGATCACGCTGTCGGAATCGATGGTCACGGTGATCTGGCCCTGCGCGCGGGCGAAACCGGCCGCCAGCGCCGCCCGCTTGCCTCGGTTGGCGTCGAAGCGGATCAAGTGCACCAGTTGCGGATGCCGCTCGGCGGCGCGCAGCATGTGCTCCCAGGTGTCGTCGCGGCTGCCGTCGTCCACCGCGATGATCTGCAGACGCTCGCGGGCATAGCGCGCCTGCGCGACCGAATCGATGCAGCGCCCGACCATCTCCCCCTCGTTGTACGCGGGGATCACCACGGTCAGGGTCGGCGCATCGGCGGGTGCCGGCAGCTCGGCCGGGCGGTACAAGGCCCACAGCCCGACTCGCAATGCAGCCAGGCCCAGGCCCAGATAGCCGAGCAGCACCCCGCCGTGCAGCAGCAGGTGGTGCCACCCCTGGCGCTGCAGCGAATCGAGCAGGGGTCGCAGGGCATCGCGCCCCAGGCTCAGGTAGAACAGCAGTGCAACCGCCAGCAGCAGCGTGGCGGCGATCAACCAGTCGCCCTTGTCGCGGCGCAGCGCGGGGAACGAGTGCATGAGGGACTCCTTCGATTCAACGGCGTGTCCCCCGCAATGGTCGGTTTGACCGTCAACGCCCGCGCGCATGCCCTGGCCAGGCTGGGGCCGCGTGCAGGCGGTGCGCGTGTTTTTCTGCAAGGCGAAACACTGCGCGACAACCCGATGCGACAGCCGGCCTCGTGATCACGTGCAGCCGAAGGTCACATCCACATACATTTTGCCATGCTTTTTCACGAATGCCAAGGCCTTCGCGCGCACGCCCGCTGGGCGAGGCACAATTCCGGGCGTCACCCCAGCCGGCCCGAAACGCCCCCCGACGATGAACCGACCTGCGCCCAGCGACGGCTCGCCTGCCTCCCCGCCCGACCCGGCCCCACCGCGGCTGTTGCTGCTCGCGCACGGCTCGCGCCAGCCGCGGTGGGCGCGGCCTTTCGAACAGGTGCTCGAGCGGCTGCGGGCCGGTCGGCCGGAGGTCGAGGCCGAGCTGTGCTTCCTGGAGTCCATGTCCCCGCGGCTGTCGCAGGCGCTGGAGGCTTGCGCGGTGGCCGGGCAACTGGATCTGCTGGTCGTCCCGCTCTTCCTGGGCAGCGGAACGCATCTGGCCGAGGATGTCGCGAGCCAGGTCGAGGCGGCGTGCGGCCGCCACCCCGGGCTGCGGGTCCGGGTGATGCCCGCCGCCGGCGACAGCCCGCTGCTGGGGCAGGCGCTTGCCGACTATGCGCTGGGCTGCCTGGACGCCACGCCGACGCGTTGAGACGGCGCCGAAGTCAGAACTTCCAGCGCTCGGCCAGCTTGGCCGGGCGCAAGGTGTCGTATTCCTCGAAGGGCTGATGGATCCACGGGCTGGAGGGGAGCATCTCGACGTAGTAGTCCGGCAGCACCGTCGAGATGCCCTTGACCCAGAGCACCGCGGTGCGCAGCTCGGAGATGTCCAGCGGTCCGGCGCGCAGCCGGTCGGCCACCGCGCGCAGGGTCTCGCCCGAGTCGGCCAGGTCGTCGACCAGCAGCACGCGGCCGCCGAGCTGGCCCCGGGGCATGGTGATGTAGCTGGCCATCTCGACCTGGGCGCGCTCGGCGTTCGGCCCGCGACCGTAGGAACTGGTGGACATGATCGCCAGCGGCTTGTCGAACACCCTCGACAACACGTCGCCGGGGCGTGTTCCACCGCGCGCCAGGCACAGGATCTGGTCGAACTCCCACCCCGATTTGTGGATCTTCAGCGCGAGCTTTTCGATCAGGGCGTGGTATTCGTCCCACGACACGTACATGTTCTTGCCGTCTTCGCTCAGCATGGCCTTGTGCGCCCAGGGAGTGCGGGAAATCGTCGGTCGAACCCTTGCCCGTGCGTATCGTGCGGGTTCAGCCGCCGAAGGGGTGTTGCAGCACGATGGTGTGCTCGCGGTCCGGTCCGGTCGACACCATCGCGATCGGCGTGCCGCTGAGTTCGGCGACCCGCTCCAGGTACTGGCGCGCCGGCGCGGGCAACTGCTCCCAGCGGGTCAGCCCGGCGGTGGTCTGGTTCCAGCCGGGCATGCTTTCGTAGCGCGGCTGGCAGCGCGCGATATCGTCCGCATCGAGCGGCAGGATGTCGATGTCCCGGCCGTCGAGCCGGTACCCGGTGCACAGCAGGATCTCGGGCAAGCCGTCGAGGACATCGAGCTTGGTGATGCACTGGCCGCTGGTCGAGTTGATGATGTTCGCGCGCTTGAGAGCCGCGGTATCGATCCAGCCGCAGCGCCGCGGGCGCCCGGTGACCGTGCCGCGCTCCTGCCCCACGGTGTGCAGATGGTGGCCGACGCTGCCGGGCTGGTCGATCGGCAGCTCCGACGGGAACGGGCCGCTGCCCACGCGGGTGGTGTAGGCCTTGGTGATCCCCAGCACATAGTCGATTTCGCGCGGGCCGACCCCCGAGCCGGCGGCCGCGTTGCCCGCCACGCAGTTGCTCGACGTGACGAAAGGGTAGGTGCCGTGGTCGACGTCGAGCAGGGTGCCCTGCGCGCCTTCGAACAGCAGACGCTCGCCGCGCTGGCGGCTGAGGTGGATGCGGTAGCCCACGTCGTCGAGCAGGGGCGCGATCGGCTCGGCCAGCTGCAGCAAGCGCTGGTACACCGAGTCGTAATCCACCGGCGCGACATGCAGGTACTCGCGCAGCGCGAAGTTGTGCCAGTCCAGGGTTTCGCGCAGTTTCTCGGCCAGGCGCGCCGGGTGCTTCAGGTCCTGCAACCGCACGGCGCGCCGCGCCACCTTGTCCTCATAGGCCGGCCCGATGCCCTTGCCGGTGGTGCCGATCTTGCCCACCCCCCTGGACTCCCGGCTGGCCTCGCGCGCCACGTCGAGCGCGACATGCGAGGGCAGGACCAGCGGACACGACTCGCTGATGCGCAGGCGCGAGCGCAACTCCACGCCGGCCGCCTCGAGGCGGTCGATTTCCAGCATCAGATGCTCGGGGTCGACGACCACGCCGTTGCCGATGTAGCAGGCCACCTCGGGGCGCATCGCTCCCGACGGGATGAGTTGCAGGGCCGTCTTGCGGCCCTGGATGACCAGGGTGTGCCCGGCATTGTGGCCGCCCTGGAAGCGCACCACCCCATGGGCCTGCTCGGTCAGCCAGTCGACGACCTTGCCCTTGCCTTCGTCGCCCCATTGGTTGCCGACGACGACCACATTACGTCCTGTGCTCACGACACCTCTTGTCATCATCTAGGAATGGGAATGCCGCGCGAGCCCTGCGCCGACTTGCGCGCCCGGCCTCACCGCGCGTCCGCCTCGCCACAAGCCCGCACGAACCACTTGCCGTCGCTGCAGGCCAGCTCGCGGTCGAGACGGAAGCCGTCGCTCTCGAATCGCGCCCCGGCGGGCAGTTCGATGACCACCTCGCCGCTGTCGCGCAACGCACGCACCGCGCTCGCATAGCCGGGCTGCTCCGACCACTGCGCCCGCACCGCGGCGCGAGGCCGCGCCATCGGCGCGGAACGCACCAGTTCGCGCAAATCCAGCGAAAACCCGGTCGCCGGGCGGGAGCGCCCGAAACTGGCGCCGATCTCGTCGTAACGGCCGCCACGTGCCAGCGCATCGGGACGGTCCTTGGCGTAGATCGCGAAAATCACGCCGGTGTGGTAATGATAGCCCCGCATGTCGGCCAGATCGATCTGCACCTCGCAGCCCGCAGCGGCATGCGCCTGCGCCAGCCGCTCGAGATCCGCCAGGGCCTGCTCCACGGCGTCGCGCCGAGGCAGCACCTGCCGCGCCTGCTCGAGCACCGATACGTCGCCGTACAGATCGCACAACGCCAGGATGGGGTCGCGCTGCGCCTGCGGCAAGTCCCGGGTGAGCTGGCCCAGGCGCGCCACGTCCTTGCGCGCGAGCGCCTCCAGCATCGCCGACAGTCGCGCCGGCCCGGCCACCAGCCCGCCCAGCACGCCCCGCACCAGCCGCGCGTCGGACAAACCCAGCGCGAGGCCCTGGAAGCCCGCCAGTCGCAGGCTGTGCAGCGCGAGTCGCTGCACCTCGAGGTCGGCCTCGAGCCCGCCATGGCCGTAGCACTCGACTCCGAATTGCAAGGGTTCACGGGTCGCGTACACACCCTGCGCATGGGTATGCACCACGCTACCGCAATAGCACAGGCGCACGATGGCCTGCCGGTTCAGCAGGTGCGCGTCGATGCGCGCGGCCTGCGGGGTCATGTCGGCGCGCAGGCCCAGCGTGCGCCCCGACACCTGGTCGACCAGCTTGAAGGTCTGCAGGTCCAGGTCCTGGCCGGTTCCCGACAGCAGCGAGTCGACGAATTCGAGCAGTGGCGGAATGACCAGCTCATAGCCGTGACTGGCGACATGGTCGAGCAGCATCCGGCGCAGCGCCTCGATGGCGGCGGCTTCGCTGGGAAGCACGTCGGAAAAACGCTCGGGAAGCAGCCAGGCGGTCATGCAGACTAGGGTCGGGGTTCGGCCAATGCCAGCGCGCATTCTAGTGTCCTGTCCCGCTCGGAACTGCCGTTCGGTTCGTGTGGCTGCGCCCCGATACGGCCCAGCGAAATGCCAGTCATGAGCGGGACCGGACACCGGGCGCCGCCGAAGCGGCCGCGTCGCGGCGACTCAGCGCTTGCGCGCCGCCTTGCCGCCGCCATCGCCCGCGGGGTCGAGCAGGTAGCGGAAGAACGCGCTCGAGGGGTCGAGCACCAGCACGTCGCGCCGGCTGTCGAAGCTCGCGCGGTAGGCTTCCAGACTGCGGTAGAAGGACGCGAAGTGCGGATCCTTGCCGAAGGCATCGGCGTCGATCTGCGCCGCTTCGGCATCGCCCTCGCCCTTCAGGGTCTGCGCCTTGCGGTAGGCCTGCGCCAGCAACACCTCGCGCTCGCGGTCGGCCTGCGCGCGGATCTGCGCCGCTTGCGCCTGTCCCTGGGCTCGCGTGCGGTCGGCCACCAGGGTGCGGGCGGCGGCCATGCGCCTGTACACCGCGTCGGTGGCGTCGGCGGTGTAGTCCATCTGGGTCAGCCCGGCATCGACCACCTCGACCCCGCTGTCGCGCAGCGCGGCGGCGAGCTGGGTGCGCAGCTTGCCGGGCAACTCGGTCGCCTGGGCCTGCAAGGCGGCGTGCAGGTCCAGCGCCGAGAGGTCGGCACCCAGGCTGGAACGCATCGCCGCGGCCAGGCGATCGTCGGCGGCCGATTCGCTGGCGCCGAAGGCACGCAGGAAGCTTCGCGGATCGGCGACCCGCCACTTGATGAACCAGCGCACCACCAGGTTGTGCGGACCGCTGGTGGCCAGGGTGTCGGCCTGCGCGCTGCGCAGGCTCAGCACCCGCGCGTCGATGAACACCACGTTCTCCACCGGGGTCGGCCACTTGAAGTACAGCCCGGGCCGGCTGTGCACGCGCTCGACCCGGCCCATCGCGTACACGGCCGCGTACTGGCCGCGGTGCACGACGAACACGCTGGAGGCGGCTGCCGCCAGCAGCAGCACGATCAGCACGACGATGGCGGCGAGACGATTCATCGATGGGCGGTCCGGGCAGAGGGTCGAGGAGGGCGACGCGGCGGGCTAGCGGGAATCGCGCTGGCGCAGGCTGTCGCGAACGCCGCGCCGGGTATCGCGCGGCACGCTGGCGGGCGCGGTGGTGCTGGTCGACGGCGCAGCCGCCGAAGCCGTGCCGGAGGACCCGGCACCCGGGCCCAGGGTCTGCACGACCCCGGCGGGCAAGCCCGGCAGCGCAGCGCCGGAACCCGGCGCGGAGGCGCTGCCGAGCGGCGCGGCCGCCGGCCCGGGGGCCTGCTGCAAGCGGTCCAGCGGCAGGTAGATCAGGTTGTTCGAGCCCTTCGAGCTGACCACCACCTTGGTCACGCGGCCGAGGATATGCCGCATGGTCTGCAGGTACAGACCCTCGCGGGTGACCTGCGGCGCCTTGCGATATTCGTCGTAGATGAGGTTGAAGCGCGCCGCGTCGCCTTGCGCACGCGCCACCACGCTGGCCTTGTAGCCCCGGGCCTGCTGCAGCAAGGCGTCCGCGCTGGCCTGCGCGCGCGGCAGCACGTCCTGCGCGTAGGCCCGGGCCTGGGCCAGCAGGCGCTCGGAATCGAGCGCAGCCTTGCGCGCCTGGTCGTCGGCGGCGCGCACCGCCTGCGGCACCTGCAGCCGCTGGATCGTCAGGTCGCTCACGTGGACCCCGCTGTGCCAGCGGTCGAGCAACTGCTGCACGCGCTGTTGCGCCTGGCGGGCGAGAAGCGCGCGGTCGCCATGCAGCACCTGGTCAAGGCTCAACGAGGCTACCACGCCGCGGATCGCCTGCTCGCTGGCCTGCGCGACCGCCGCATCGGGATCGCGGTCGCCGTACACATAGTCCAGCGGCTTGCCGACCCGCCATTGCACGTTCAACCGCAGGTCGACGATGTCGCCGTCGGCGGTGAGCATCGACGAGCGCGGCGCCCCGCTGAGGGTGCCGACGCTGGAGTCGCCCACCGGCTGGGTGCGCAGGGTGCCGATATCGACCAGCACGGCGCTTCCGAAGGGCGCCGGGTCGTGCCAATTCAGGCCCGGCTGCGCGACCGACACCGAAGCCCCCAGGCTGCTGACCACCGCGACCTGTCCTTGCCGCACGACAAAGAACCCCGAGCCCAGCCAGCCCAGCGCCAGCAGCACGATCAGCGCCACCAGGCCGCGCGACAGCACCTGGGGTGTCGGGAGAAAGCGACCCGGCCGACGCGGCGGGCGGAAGCCGCCGCCCCCACGTCCGCCGCCCCGGCGACCGAACAGCCCGTTGAGCTTGCGGTTGAAGTCGCGCCACAGATCGTCGAGGTCGGGAGGCCCGCCCCCGGGGCGGGGATTGCGCCGATCGGCGTCGGGTGGCGGGCCACCCCGGCCATCGCCACCGCCCGCGGCATTGCGCCCGTCGCGACCGGACTCGGGGTCGCCATCGGCGGCCAGCGGATGGGGCCGCCCCGCGGGCGTGGAAGTGAGCAGGAATCGCATCGGCAGCTGGGGCATCAGGCGGGGTGCGCGGCATCGGCGCCGCCATCGGTCGGCTGCGCCGGCCAGGGTGAGCCGGGCTCGACCGCGGGGGCGCGCCCCTCGGCCGCCGCGGCATGCTGCCGCGCCAACTCCGCGAGGAACTGCCGCAGCGCGTCCAGTCCGACGCCGGTCAGCGCGCTGACATCGAAGGCAGCGATGCTAGCACGGCCCGTAGCGCCGTCGCGCAGCGCCCGCCGCCGCGTAGGCGGCACCGCGCCAGCGAGCTTGTCGACCTTGTTGTAGACCAGGATCTGCGCGATGTCGTCGGCCCCGATTTCCTCGAGCACCTGCTGGACCTGCTCGATCTGCTGCTCGGCGTGGGGATTGGACACGTCCACCACGTGCAGCAGCACGTCGGCCTCGGTGGCCTCGTCCAGCGTGGCCTTGAAGGCCTCGACCAGGCTGTGCGGCAGCTCGCGAATGAATCCCACGGTGTCGGACACGACCGCGTACACCCCCTCGGCCAGCCAGACGCGGCGCGCCGTCGTGTCCAGGGTCGCGAACAGCTGGTCGGCGGCGTAAGCCCGAGCGCGGGTCAGCGCGTTGAACAGCGTGCTCTTGCCGGCGTTGGTATAGCCGACGATCGACACCTGCAACTGCGCCCCGCGGCGCCTGGCGCGCCGCTGGGTGCCGCGCTGGCGCTGCAACTTGTGCAAGCGCAGTTGCAGCTGCTTGATCTTGTCCTCGAGCATGCGTCGGTCGAGTTCGATCTGCTTTTCGCCCGGGCCCCCGCGCAGGCCGATACCGCCTTGCTGGCGCTCCAGGTGGGTCCAGCCGCGCACCAGCCGCGTCGCCGCGTGGCGCAGCCGAGCCAGCTCGACCTGCAGCTTGCCCTCCCCGCTGCGCGCGCGGCGGGCGAAGATCTCCAGGATCAGAGCGGTGCGGTCCCACACCGGAACGCCGATCTCGCGCTCCAGGTTGCGCTGCTGCACCGGCGACAGCGCGGCATCGAACAGCACGCAACCGGCCTGCGCGTCGAGCACCTGCTGGCGGATTTCGGCCACCTTGCCCGAACCCAGGTACAGCGCAGGGTCGATGCTGCGTCGGCGGCTGAAGGTCGAGGCCGCCGGGTGCAGTCCGGCCGATACCGCGAGTTCGCGCAGTTCGTCGAGTTGCGGGTCGGGATGGGGCTGCCCGACGTCGGCGCCGACCAGCACCGCACCGGGCAGGCTCTCAGGAAGCCTCGGGCTCGCTTGCACCGACGTGGAAGGTCACGGGACGAGAAGGAACGACCGTGGAAATGGCGTGCTTGTACACCATTTGGGTCACGGTGTTGCGCAGCAGCACGACATATTGGTCAAAAGACTCAATATGCCCTTGCAGCTTGATGCCGTTGACCAGGTAGATGGAAACCTGGACATGCTCCTTGCGCAGCAGGTTCAGGAAGGGGTCTTGTAACAACTGCCCTTTATTGCTCATGGAAAACTCCGGTTGCGTTCTATCGTGGAAAATGATCCACCTCGTCGAACATAGCACAAACCTCCAGCCGCGCACTTGCCCGCCCCGACGCCCGGCAGGCGCCTGAGGATTTGTCGGGTCGGCGTCGGCAATACGTCAATCGTCTTTTCCGCGATAGGGATTGCGCGAAGTCCGGTATTCGATGCGCAACGGCGTTCCGGCCAGCTTGAAGGTCCTGGCGAAGCGCGATTCCAGGTAGCGCGTGTAGCTGGCGGGGACCTTGTCCAGCGAGTTGCCGTGGATCACGATCACCGGGGGGTTCTGCCCGCCCTGGTGAGCGTAGCGCAGCTTCGGGCGCACGGTGCCGGCTCGCGGCGGTTGCTGGAACGCCACCGCTTCCTGCAACGCCCGCGTCAGGCGAGGCGTGGGCAGCTTGGCGAAAGCGGCGCGGTGCGCCTCCACCACCGACTGCAGCAAGGCCCGCAGGCCATGGCGGGACAGCGCCGAAATCTCGTGGCGGCGGGCGAAGCCCAGGAACGGCAGCCGCTCGGCCACGCTGGCGGCAAAGCGCTGGCGCTGGTACGGGTCGACCTGGTCCCACTTGTTCGCCGCCACGACCAGCGCGCGGCCGGCTTCCACCGCGAAACCCGCGATATGCGCGTCCTGTTCCGACACCCCCTCGCTGGCGTCGAGCAGCAGCACCACCACGTTGGACGACTCGATGGCCTGCAGGGTCTTGATGACCGAGAACTTCTCGATGGTCTCGAACACCTTGCCGCGGCGCCGCAGCCCCGCGGTATCGATGAGGGTGTAGGCCACGCCCTCGCGCTCGAAGGGGACCTCGATGGCATCGCGGGTCGTGCCGGGCTGGTCGAAGGCGATCACCCGCTGCTCGCCGACCAGTGCGTTGACCAGCGTCGACTTGCCCACGTTGGGACGGCCGATCACGGCCAGCCGGATGGCGTGCGACGCCGCCGCGGCGCGGGTCGCCTCGGCCACAACAGGCTCCTGCCCGGGCTCCTGCTCGGGCTCCTCGCCGGCTTCGTCTTCACCGCGGGCGGGCTCGGGCTGCGCCTCGGGCCACTGCGCGCAGGCGGCATCGAGCAGCGCGCCCACTCCCTGGCCGTGCGCGGCGCTGACCGGCATCGGCTGGCCCAGGCCGAGTTCGTGGAACTCGGCCATCGCGGCCGGCCCCAGGCCCTCGGCCTTGTTGACCGCCAGCAATACCGTCTTGCCGGTCTTGCGCAGGTAGGCGGCGATCTGCTGGTCCTGCGGGGCCAGCCCCGAGCGGGCGTCGACCAGCAACACGACCGCGTCGGCCTCGGCGATGGCCTGGCGCGTCTGCTTGGCCATCTCGGCGACGATGCCGGTGTCGACCACCGGTTCGAAGCCGCCGGTGTCGACCACCAGCAGCGCCCGGCCCTGCCAGCGCGCGCGCCCGTAGTGGCGATCCCGGGTCAGCCCGGGAATGTCCGCGACCAGCGCGTCGCGCGAGCGCGTGATGCGGTTGAACAGGGTCGACTTGCCCACGTTGGGGCGCCCGACCAGCGCCAGCACCGGAAGCATCAGTTCTGCCCGTATCGGCCGGCGGGGCGCGCCGGCGCCTCAGCGGGGAACAAAGCCGTAGACCCCGCCGTCGCGGGTCAGCGCGACCAGGGTATCGCCGGCCAGCACCAAGGGCGTGGCGATCGGCGAACCATCGGTCGAGGCCCGGCCGATGATGCGCCCGTTGCCGGAGTCGAGGAACGACACGTAGCCCTGCAGATCGCCCACCGCCACGGTACGCCCGGCCAGCAGCGGCGCCGACAGCTTGCGCCACTTCAACTCGTCGTTATGCCACAGCAGCTTGCCGTCGGCCACCGCGTAGGCCTGCACGACCCCGTCCGCCTGGGTGGCGACCATCTCCTTGCCGTCCTGGCTGACCGCGGTGTAGCCGTCGGCGCGGGCGGTCCACAGCACATGCCCGTCGGCCAGGGCCACGCAGCCCAGGCCGGCCTGATAGCCGCGGGCGCAGCCCACGCCGGCGGCCAGCGACGGCGTGCCGGTGATGGCCACCAGGCGCTCGACGTCGGTGACCCCGCGCGGTTGCGCGACCACGGCATCCCACAGCGCGGTGCCGTCGACCAGGCGCAACGCGCGCAGGCGCCCGCTCGCGTCGCCCAGCACGAGGTCCGGCCCGTCCAGCGCGATGCCCGATCCCTGCTGCAGCAGCAGCGCGGGAACGTGGAACTCGTCTTCCCAGCGCTTGGCCCCCGTGGCCGCGTTGAAGGCCCACACGCGCTGGTCGGCGCCCTGCACGACGACCATGCCGCCGAACACCGCGGGCGGCGTCAGCACGCTGGTCGGCAGCTGGTAGCGCCACAGCACCTGCCCCTGAGGCCCGAGCGACACCACCCGGTTGTCCACGTCGACCACCGCGGTGAAGGTGCCGTCGCTGCCCACCGCCGCGCTGATGCCCCCTTCCACCCGGCTGTGCCACAACAGCTTGCCGTCGCTTGCACGCAGGCACTGCACCTGCCCGTCGGCCGACGCGACGACCACGCGACCCGGCGCGACGGCCATCTGGAAGGTGGGCGGCACCGCGCCGACATGCGCCACCCACGCCGTCTGCACGTGCAGGATCGGCGGCACCGGCCGCAGCGGCGTCGGGTCGGGCTGCCGAGGCGCCGACGAACACGCGCCGAGCAACCCGAAGCCGGCCGCGGCACATGCCCACCCCAACCGGCGTCCCAGCCGGGCAAGCCAGGCTCGGCGCATCATGCCGCCCCCCCTACGCTGTCGAGCTTGATGCGCAACAACTCGCGCAGAGCCGCATCGGCGGGCAGCTCGCTCAATGCCTTGGTGTAATCCTCCCGAGCCTGGGCGCGGCGTCCCTGCGCCGCGTAGACATCGCCGCGGCCGGCCAGGAACAGCGGCGCGAAGGCCGGAGTCGGCGCGGTCCGCAGGGTGCGCAGCGCCTGCGCGTACTGCCTGGAGTCGAGCTGCAGCGCCGCCAGGTTCAGCATCGCCGCCGCGCGCTGCGCCGCCACCGGGCCATGGCTGCAGGCCCACTGCAGCACCGGCTCGGCCTGCGCCGGCTGCGCGCTGTCGACGTAGCCGTGCGCCAACGCCAGCGCGGCCATCTGCGCGTAGGCGGTCGACCCGAAGTCCTTGCGCAGCTTGCCCCAGATCGGCGCCGCGCCCGCCAGATCGCTGGAGGCCAGGCGTTGGCTCAACTGGCTGTACAGGCTCGAGGCCTGCGCGGCGCGCCGCCTGGCCCACCAATGCCATCCGCTGTAGCCCGCCCAGGCCAATGCCGCCACCAGCAGCAGCGCGGAAATCGCGGTGCCCCAGCGCTGCCAGAACGCGCGCAGCTGTTCGATCTGATCCTGTTCTTCGAGGTTGTAGCTCATGGGCTCGGGGGGGTTGGGCCAGCGTGCATTCTAGGCGGCCGCGGCTTGCCGCAGGCGCGGCCTCAGCCTGGCGTGGCCATCAACATTTCCAGCAGCAACGCCGGCGGCTGCAGCGCCACGCTGCGCTGTTGCTGTTCGCCGGCCTGGCGCAGCGACCTGACGCCGACCTCGCCGGCCAGCCATTCGCGTTCGCCGAAAATGAGCGCAAAGCGCGCGCCGCTCGCGTCGGCCTTTTTCATCTGCGACTTCAAGCTGCCGCCACCGGCATGCATGAGGACGCGCATCCCGGCCGCGCGCAGTTCCTCGGCCACCTGCAATGCCCGCTCCAGCGCCGGCGCATGCGCCAGCACCACGTAGGCATCGGGAGCCGGCGCAGCCGGCTGGCCGCCGGCCTGCGCCAGCAGGTCGAGCACCCGCTCGATTCCCAACGCCCAGCCGCAGGCTGGCGCCGGCCTGCCGCCGATCTGCTCGACCAGCCCGTCGTAGCGGCCGCCGGCGCACACCGTGGCCTGCGCGCCCAGATGCTCGCTGACCCACTCGAACACCGTCAGGTTGTAGTAGTCCAGGCCGCGCACCAGGCGGGGATTGACCGTGAAATCCTGGCCGGCGGCGCGCAGCAGCCGCTGCAGGCCGTCGAAATGGGCGCGCGAGTCCTCGCCCAGTTCGTCGAGCAGCCGCGGCGCCTGTTCCAGCAGGGGTTGCAGCGCGGGGTTCTTGCTGTCCAGGATGCGCAGGGGATTGCTGTACAGCCGCCGCCGCGCCTCCTCGTCGAGCTGGCCGGCGTGCTGTTCGAAGTAGGCGATCAGCTTGGCGCGATGGCGCGCCCGCTCGTCGGCCTGGCCCAGGCAGTTGAGCTCCAGGCGCAGGCCGCGCAGTCCGAGCACCGCCCAGAGGCGGCGCGCCATGAGGATCAGCTCGGCATCGATGTCCGGCCCGGGAAAGCCCAGCGCCTCGGCGCCGACCTGGTGGAACTGGCGGTAGCGGCCGCGCTGCGGTCGTTCGTGGCGAAACATCGGCCCCGTGTACCACAGCCGCTTGCCGCCGTCGTACAGCAGGTTGTGCTCGACCGCCGCCCTGACGATCGCCGCGGTGTTCTCCGGGCGCAGGGTCAGGGCCTCGCCGTTGAGCGAATCGGTGAAGCTGTACATCTCCTTTTCGACGATGTCGGTCACCTCGCCGATGCTGCGCACGAACAGGGCCGTGGGCTCGACGATCGGCGTGCGCACCGACTGGTAGCCGTAGCCTCGCATGACGTCGCGCACCCGCGCCTCGAACCATTCCCAGCCCGCCGATTCGCTCGGCAGGATGTCATTCATGCCTTTGACGGCACTGAGCTTGGCATTCATCGATCGATCAACCTTGCATGCAAAAAGGCCCCGGCGCAGCCCCGCCGGAGCCCGGCCGGACGCTGCGGCGGCGCCGCTCAACCACGTGGGACGCTGCCACTCCCCCAGCGCCGGCCGATGTAGTCCTCGACCAGCGCGGTGAACTGTGCAGCGATGTCCTCGCCGCGCAGGGTATGGCGCTTTTCGCCGTCGATGAACACCGGCGCCGCCGGCTGCTCGCCGGTTCCCGGCAGGCTGATGCCGATGTCGGCGTGCCGGCTCTCGCCGGGACCGTTGACAATGCAGCCCATCACCGCGACCCGCAGCGATTCCACCCCGGGGTAGTCGACCCGCCACTGGGGCATCCGCTGGCGCAGGTGGAGGTCGATCTGTTGCGCGAGTTCCTGGAACACCGTGCTGGTGGTGCGCCCGCAACCCGGGCACGCCGTGACGCTGGGGGTGAAGCTGCGCAGCCCCAGTGCCTGCAGGATCTCCCAGGCGACCACCACCTCCTGGGTACGCGCCTCGCCCGGCTGCGGGGTCAGGGAGACGCGGATGGTGTCGCCGATCCCCTGCTGCAGCAGGATCGCCAGCGCGGCGCTCGATGCGACGGTGCCGCGCGTACCCATGCCGGCCTCGGTCAGGCCCAGGTGCAGCGGGTAGTCGCAGCGCCGCGCGAGTTCGCGGTACACCGCCACCAGGTCGCTCACCGTCGACACCTTGCACGACAGCAGGATCTGCTCGGGCGCCAGGCCCAGTTCCTCGGCCCGCCGCGCCGAGTCGGTGGCCGAGCGGATCAGCGCCTCGTGCATCACCAGCCGGGCGTCGCGCGGCCGCGCCAGCGCGGCGTTGGCGTCCATCAGCGAAGCGAGCAGTTCCTGGTCGAGGCTGCCCCAGTTGACACCGATGCGCACCGGCCGCTGCCAGCGCAGCGCGACCTCGATCATCTGCCCGAACTGGCGGTCCTTCTTGTCGCCCTTGCCCACGTTGCCCGGGTTGATGCGGTACTTGGACAGGGCCTCGGCACAAGCCGGATGGCGTGTCAGCAGCAGATGGCCGTTGTAGTGGAAGTCGCCGATCAGCGGAACGTCGATCCCCATGCGATCGAGTTGCTCGCGGATGCGCGGCACTGCCGCGGCGGCCTCGTCGGTGTTGACCGTCAGGCGCACCAGTTCCGAGCCGGCCTGCGCCAGCTCCTTGACCTGGATGGCCGTGCCGACCACGTCCACGGTATCGGTGTTGGTCATCGACTGCACGCGCACCGGGGCATCGCCGCCGACGCTGACGCTGCGCCCGCCCCAGCGCACCACGGCCTGGCGAGTGCGCCGGCGCGGCGGCTCGAGGTCCGGTTCGGCGTCGGATGGCGACAAGGCTGGAGTCATCGGCGAATCGTCAGGGGGCGGCAGCGGGCAGCACCACGCGCGCGACATTGCCGCTGCCCGCGTGCAGCGCGACGGCCTTGCCCCCCAGGCTCAGCCGGGTCTGGGCCGCATTGCCCACCACCACATGCAAGGGATAGTCGCCGCGCCCGATGGCCACGGCCTGCGAGGAATCGGCCGCCAGCAGCCCGGAGAACAGCACCTTGCCGCCGCCGGCGCGCACCCGCACCCAGCTGCTGCCGCTGGTGCGCAGACTGAGCACCGCATCCCCGCCAGTCGCCGAGGCCGCCGCCGCGGGCGGCATCGCGCCGGCCGCGCCGACGGCACTGG
>JAKBBQ010000337.1 GCA_021808405.1 Pseudomonadota bacterium
GCTGGTCGCCGTGCTGGTCGCGCTGGTTCTGTTCACCGGCAGCGTGCGCCCGGCCTTTCTTAGCACGCAGACGCTCAAGGACGTCCTGCTCAACGTGGCCATCGTCAGCCTGCTCAGCGCCGGCATGACGGGGGTCATGCTGATGCGCCACATCGACCTTTCGGTCAGCTCGACCCTGGGCCTGTCCGCCTACGCGGTCGGCGCGCTGTTCGTGGCCCATCCGCACATGCCGATCCTGGTGGCGATGGGGGCCGGCATCGCGATCGGGCTGGTCGCGGGCGCGATCAACGCGGCCATGGTCGTGTTCGGCAACGTGCCCTCGCTGGTCGCCACGCTGTCCACCTTGTACATCTACCGCGGCGCCGATTACGCCTGGGTCCATGGCGGCCAGGTCAATGCCAGCAATCTGCCGGCGGGATTCGCCGATCTGGGAACCGCCAGCCTGCTCGGCATGCCGGTGCTGGTGTTGATCGCCGGCGCCGTGCTGGTGGCCTTCTCGATCTATCTGGGGCAGTTCCCGGGGGGCAGGGAGCATTACGCGGTCGGCTCGAATCCCGAGGCCGCCAGGCTGGCGGGCATCCGCGTGGGGCGCCGCGTGGCCATCGGCTTCGTCACCTCGGGGGCCATCGCCGGCCTTGCGGGCGTGTTGTGGCTGGCGCGCTTCGGCACCGTGGACGCCAGCACCGGCACGGGCCTCGAACTGCAGGTGGTGGCCGCGGCGGTGGTCGGCAGCGTGGCGATCACCGGCGGCGCGGGAACCATCCTGGGCGCCACGCTCGGGGCGTTGATCCTGGGGGTGATCAGCATTTCCCTGGTGGTTCTGCGGGTCTCGCCCTTCTGGGAGCAGGCCATCCAGGGGCTGCTGATCGTGCTGGCCATCGCCAGCGACGCCGCGCTTGCGCGTGCCCTGGCAAGGCGTCTGAGGGAGAAGAGGCGACATGGCTGAGCACATCGGCGCCGCACCGCCCGCCGCAAGGCGGAGCGTGCAACTGCGTTGGGAGTGGATCCTGGTGTGCGCGCTGTTCGCGAGCCTCGTGCTCGGGCGCGTGCTGTCGCCGTATTTCCTCACCGGGGACAACGTCAGCGACATCCTGGCCGGCATCAGCGAACTGGGGCTCATCGCGCTGCCGATGACCCTGGTGATCATCGCGGCCGAGATCGACCTGTCGGTGGCCTCGGTGCTGGGCCTGTCGAGCGCGCTGCTGGGCGTGCTGTGGCACGCCGGCCTGCCGATGCCCCTGGCGATCGGCCTGGCCTGCATCGCCGGCGCCTGCGCCGGCTGGCTCAACGGCTGGATCGTCGTGCGCCTGGGCCTGCCGTCGCTGGCCGTGACCATCGGCACCATGGCCTTGTACCGCGGCCTGGCCTACGTGCTGCTCGGCAGCCGTGCCGTGGCGAATTTTCCCGGCGCCTATACCGATTTCGGCATCAACGACATCGGCGCATCCTTCGTGCCGCAGCCCTTCGTGGTGTTGTTCGTCGCCGCCGTGGCCTTCGTGCTGTTGCTGCACGCGACCACTTTCGGGCGCGCGGTCTATGCCATCGGCACCAACGCGGTCGCCGCGCGCTTCTCGGGCCTCGACGTGGCACGCACCAAGCTGCGTCTGTTCGTGTTGTCGGGCCTGCTCAGCGCCGTGGCGGGAGTGATCTACACACTGCGCTTCACCAGCGCGCGCGGCGACAACGGGCAGGGCCTGGAGCTTTCGGTGATCGCCGCGGTGCTGTTCGGCGGCGTGAGCATCTTCGGCGGGCGTGGCTCGCTGGGCGGGGTGCTGCTGTCGGTGCTGCTGGTCGGCGTGCTGCGCAACGCGCTGACGCTCTACGACATCTCGAGCGAGACCCTGACCATCGTGACCGGGCTGCTGTTGCTGAGCTCGGTGCTGGTGCCGAACCTGATGGCGCGGCTGCACGCGCTGCGCGACCGGCGCGCGCTGGCCGCCGCGCCCGGGCAGCGGCCCCAGGAGTCCTGAAGCAAGGCCACGCCTGGGCGCACGGGGCGGGGCTTCCCAACAAGACGTGCGAGGCGGCAAATTCGAGGAGACTGAACATGTGGAGCAAACGGTACCGCGGCGCACTGCTGACGATCTGCGCGGCGCTGATGTTCACGGGCGTCACGGCCATGGCAGCACCGCTCAAGAGCGGCCTGACCATCGCCTTCGTCCCCAAGCAGGTCAACAACCCCTACGAGGTCACCGCCGACGACGGCGGCATGGCCGCGGTGAAGGAACTCGGGGATCACGGCAAGGTCGTCGGTCCGTCGAATGCCGGCGCGTCGTCGCAGGTGTCCTACATCAACACCCTGATCGCGCAGCATGTCAGCGCCATCGTGATCGCGGCCAACGACGCGCATGCCGTCGTGCCCTACCTGAAGAAGGCCATGGCGCGCGGAATCAAGGTGGTGACCTTCGACTCCGACACGGCCTCCGACGGACGACAGCTGTTCGTCAATCAAGTCACCGCGGAATCGATCGGGCGGGGCCAGATCCAGCTGGCGGCCAAGCTCATGGGAGGCAGCGGGGAACTGGCGATCCTGTCCGCCACCCCCAACGCGACCAACCAGAACACCTGGATCGGCTGGATGAAAAAGGAGCTGGCCAAGCCGCAGTACGCCCACATCAAGCTGGTGAAGATCGCCTACGGCAACGACGACGACCAGCAATCCTTCGTCGAGACCCAGGGGCTGCTGGAGGCCTATCCGCACCTGAAGGCGATCATCGCGCCGACGACGGTGGGCATCGCGGCCGCGGCGCGCTACATCTCCACCTCGCCCTACAAGGGCAAGGTGGTGGTGACCGGGCTGGGCACGCCGAACCAGATGCGCGAATTCATCAAGAACGGCACCGTGAAGGCCTTTCAGCTGTGGGACCCGGGCCAGCTCGGCTACCTCGCCGCCTACGCTGCGGCCAACCTGGCCAGCGGCACGATCACCGGCAAGCCGGGTGACAGCTTCATGGCCGGCAAGCTCGGCAAGCGCACGGTCGGCGCCGACGGCGAGATCATCCTGGGCCCGCTGACGACCTTCGACGCGGGCAACATCGACAAGTTCAATTTCTGAGCGGGCCCCAGGGCCGGGCTTCGCCCGGCCCGCCCACCGTTGGTCTGGCGCCAGCCCTCGGGATTCACCATCGCCAGGCTCAGGTCCGGCACGGCAGCGTAGGCTGTGCTGAGGCGCCTCAGACTCCCGAGTCGGGAACTTCGCCTCTTGCGCGGCCGTCGAAGGCCGCGCGTGCCTGCTCCACCTCGGCCATGTGCTCGGTCGTCCAGCGGTACATGGCGTTCAGGGGCTGCTGCACGCTGCGGCCCA
>JAKBBQ010000054.1 GCA_021808405.1 Pseudomonadota bacterium
CGTCGACCTGGTAGTGTTCGGAGATCACGCGGGTCCAGCGCTGGTCGGCGAAGGCGTAGGTGATCGACTCCTGCGCTCCTGCGCCGATGGCGCAGGAGCGGCTGAACACATGCCAGTTCTTCTCGACGAGGTGTGCCTCGGCCGGAAAGGCCGCTACGCAGGCCGCCGCGAGGGCGATCGTGAGCTTGTTCACGATGGCGATCTCCGTGAGCCATGCGACACGCTCGATCGCGGCTTGCTCTGGCTACTGCTGCTTGGATGCGGGCGAGACGGAAAAGTTCAGCGCCGGCCGTCTCCGCAATTCCCCGTTCCAGGGCTGAGCCACAGCCGCGCGGGAAGAGTCCACTGTCGTGACTGTGCACCGAAGACCCGTCACTCCGGGGCGAAGCCGCGGTGCGCGGCACGCCCGTGCGCAGCCGCGGTTGCGCAACCTGCCGTGGGCCGGGCGGCCTGGTCGGGTTGCTGCTATACCCTGGGCTTTGCGGCCCCGCACCGACGACAGCAGGAGTTCCCCCGATGGACATCAACCCCGTCAAGCGCGCGCTCGCCGAGCGCCGAGCGAGCATCGGTTGCTGGTTGACCCTGGCGAGTCCGGCGAATGCCGAGCTGCTCGCGCACTGCGGCTTCGACTGGCTGCTGGTCGACCAGGAGCATGGTCCCGGCGGCAGCGACGCGTTGCTGCAGCAATTGCGCGCGATCGACGCGGCGCGCGGCCAGGGCGCGCAGGTCGGGGTGATCGTTCGCGTCGCCAGACACGACCCGGAGCAGATCAAGCAGGCGATGGACTCCGGGGCACCCTGCCTGATGTTCCCGACAGTCGACAGCGCCGAGCAGGCGCGCCACTTGGCCGCCGCGATGCGCTACCCCGAGGGCGACAACGGCGGTTGCCGCGGCATCGCCGGAATCGTGCGGGCGGCGCGCTACGGGCTCGATTCGCGCTACCTCGCCGAGGCCAACGCGCAGGCCGCGACCATCGTGCAGATCGAGACCGCGCGCGGCGTCGAGCAGGCGCGCGCGATCGCCCGCGTCGACGGCGTGGACTGCCTGTTCATCGGACCGGCGGACCTGAGCTTCGGGCTCGGGCATCCGGGGGACCTGGCGCATCCGCGCGTGCGCGCGGCGATCGACGAGGTACTCGCCGCCGCGGCCGAGGCGGGCAAGGCCTGCGGAATCTTCGCCGCCAGCGCCGACCAGGCGCAGCAGTTCCGTCGCGCCGGGTTCCACCTGATCGGATTGCATTCCGACGCCGCGTGGCTCGCGCGCGGCGCGCGTGCAGCGCTGGCGGAGTACCGCGCCGAGCACCGCCCGGGTGGCTGACACCGGCGTGGCGCGGGCCCGGCGAAGAGCTCGAACTGCCTGCGCAGGCGATTCGGATGCGCGGCCTCGCGCCGCTGCGCCGAGGCAGCCCCGTGCACGGCGGTCGCACCCAGGCCGCACGAACGGCCCGCGCCGTATCATCGGCCGGTGATCCGCTCGGATGCGTCCCTGGCAGGCATCGTGGCAACCGTCCATCCATTCCGTGAGCGTCGGCGCGGCGGCGTCGCCGGCGCGGCCGCCTGAGCGATGACCGTCGCCGCGTCGACCATCGAGCGCTGCGCGCAGGCGCTGTGGCGCGCCGAGTGCGAGCGCAAGCCGATCGCCTGCCTGAGCGCCGGCGAGGCCGGCCTCGACGAGGCCGACGCCTACGCGATCCAGGCGCGCAAGTTCGCGCTGCGCGCCAGCCCGGCGGTGGGCTTCAAGCTGGGCTACACCAGCGCGGCGATGCGCGCGCAAATGGGGATCGCCCACCCCAACTACGGGGTGCTCAGCGAAGACCACCGACTCCCCGACGACGCCCCGGTGGTGCCGGCCGGGCAGCTGATCCACCCGCGGGTCGAACCCGAGATCGCGCTGCTGGTCGGGCGCGATCTCGAGGGCGCCGGGCTGGACCGCGCGGCCGTGTACCGGCATGTCGACGCGGTGATGCCCGCGCTGGAGATCGTCGACACCCGCTACCCCGACTACGACTTCCGCGCACCGGACAACATCGCCGACAACAGCTCGAGCGCGCGCTATGTCTGCGGGCCGCCGCGCGGGTTGCACGCGGTGGGCGACCTGCGGCTGCTCGGCGTGCTGCTGGGCAGCGGCGGGCGGGTGCTCGAGCAGGGCATCGGCGCGGCTGCGCTGGGCGATCCGCTGCTCGCGCTGGCCTGGCTGGCCGGCGCGCTGGCGGCGCGCGGGCAGCGCATCGAGGCCGGCTCGGTGATCCTCACCGGCGGCCTGACGCGCGCGCCGCGGGCCCTGCCCGGTCAGGGCTTCAGCGCCGAGTTCGCCGTGCTGGGGACGGTCGGTGTGCACTTCGACCCGGCCTGAGCCGGCCGCGGCGCTGCTGCGCGAACTGGCTGTCGCGCTGGACCTGCCCGAGGCCGCTGCGGCGGCGGTGGAGTTCGTCGGCATCCAGCGCCTGCCCTCGTGCTTCGCGGTCAGCGATCTGGCGGCCTCGGCGGTGGCCGCCGCCTGCCTGGCGGTGGCCGAACTCGTGTCGTTGGTCGCGACCCGCCCGCGCGTGCGCGTGGACATGCGCCTGGCTTCGCTGTGGTTCGGGTTTTCGCTGCACCCGCTGGGCTGGAAGCTTCCCGCGCTGCGCGATGCGCTGACCGGCGACTACCCGGCGCGCGACGGCTGGATCAAGCTGCACGCCAACGCTCCCCACCATCGCAGCGCGGTATTGCGGCTGCTCGGCTGCGCGGCCTCGCGCGAGGCGCTGTCGCGGGCGGTCGCGAGCTGGCCTGCCGAGGAACTCGAACAGGCCGTGGTCGCTGCCGGCGGCTGCGCGGCTCGGCTGCGCCAGCGCGCCCAGTGGCAGCGGCACGCGCAAGGCCGGGCGGTGGCGCGCGAGCCGCTGGTGTGGCGCAGCGTGGACGGCGACGGCTGCAGCGGCGACTGGCAGCCGCTGGCCGAGCGACCGTTGGCCGGGCTGCGGGTGCTCGACCTGACGCGGGTGCTGGCCGGTCCGGTGGCCACGCGTTTCCTCGCCGGCTACGGCGCGCAGGTGTTGCGCATCGACTCTCCCGACTGGGACGAGCCGGGGGTGGTTCCCGAGGTCACTGCGGGCAAGCGCTGCGCCCGCCTCGACCTGCGCCAGCCGCGGCAGCGCGAGGTCTTCGAGGCGCTGCTGGCGCAGGCCGACATCCTGGTGCATGGGCTGCGCCCGGGCGCGCTCGACGGCCTGGGCCTGGACGCGCAGCGGCGCCAGCGCATCCGCCCGGGGCTGATCGACGTCAGCCTGGACGCCTACGGCCACGGCGGGCCGTGGAGCGCGAGGCGGGGATTCGACAGCCTGGTGCAGTTCTCCTGCGGCATCGCCGCGCGCGGCATGGCGTGGCGCCAGGCCGACGCCCCGGTTTCGCTGCCGGTGCAGGCCCTCGACCATGCCACCGGCTACCTGATGGCCGCGGCCGCGGTGCGCGCGGTGACCCAGCGCCTGCGCGCGGGCCAGGTCTGGTCATCGCGCGGCTCGCTGGCGCGTACCGCGGAGCTGCTGTTCGCCCATGCGGGGGAGGCGGCCGACGCGCCGTTCGCCGACGCGGCGGCCGCCGACCTCGCCGAGGGCACCGAGGCTACCGTGTGGGGGCCGGCGCGGCGACTGCGGCCGCCGGCTGCGGTCGCCGGCGCGCCGATGCGCTGGGACACTCCGGCGGTCGCGCTGGGTTCGGCGCAGCCGCGGTGGCAGCCGCAGCGCTGACGCTCAGCCGGCGCGGCGCGCCAGCAGGCGCTGCCACTGGCCGCCGGCCAGCGCGGTGCCGGCGAGGATGGTGGCGCAGCCGAGCAGCATCGAGGCGCTGATCGCTTCGTGCAGGAACAGGCGCCCCCACAGCATGCCGAACACCGGGATGAGGAAGGTCACCGAGGCGGCGTAGGCGGCCCCGACGTGCACCACCAGGCGGAAGTACAGGGTGTAGGCCAGCGCGGTGCACAGCACCCCCAGTGCCAGCGCGGCGGCCCACACGCCCGGCGGGACGGGCACGGCCGGCCACAGCACCCCCGCCGGGGCCGCCAGCGCCAGCGCGGCGAAGCCCTGGCTGGCGAAGGCGATGAGCAACGGGTCGGTGCGCCCGGCGTGGCGGCGCGCGTAGTGCGCGGAAAAGCCGTAGGACACCGGAGCCAGCAGGGTCAGCGCCGCGGCCAGGGTCATCGGTCCGTGGCCGATGCCGGACTGCCCGGCGACCAGGATCGCCACCCCGGCGAAGCCGGTGCCCAGGCCCAGCGCCTGCGAACGGCTGATCGGGCTGCCGAAGAACAGCGCGCCCATCACCGCCGCCCACAGCGGCGTGGTGGCGTTGAGGATCGACTCGAAGCCCGCTCCCAGGTGCAGCGCGCCGTTGGCGAACAGGCAGAAGGGCAGCGCCGAATTGCCGATCCCCACGACGGCCAGGTGGCGCCAGTCGCGGCGCAGCTGCTGCCGGCGGGTTGCCGCGCGCAGCACCGGCAGCAGCACCAGCGCGGCGACGGTCACGCGCACCGCGATCAGCGGCAGCGGCCCGAACCAGGGCACGCAGATGCGCAGGAACAGAAACGAGCCGCCCCAGATGGCAGCCAGTGCGAGCAGTTCCAGCCAGGGCATGAAGGGTCACCGGTCACGAGCAGCCTGCACTGTAGCGCCGGGCTGCTCGCGACCGCTGCCGCAAACGGCCATGCGATGCCGGCGCCGCGCGCCGGCATCGCAGCCGTCGCCGGCTCAGGACAGCTCTTCGTACAGCGGCAGCGTCAGGAACTCGGTGAACTGCGCGGCCGTGGCCATGCGCTCGAAGATCTGCGCCGCCTTGTCGAAGTGGCCCTCGGCGCCGGCGGCCTTCACCTTGGCCAGCTCCTGGGGAATGAGTTCGCGCACCATGTCGGCGCTGACCTTGCGGCCATCGTCCAGCACCCCCTTTGGGCTGTGGATCCACTGCCAGACCTGGCTGCGGGAGATTTCCGCGGTGGCGGCGTCTTCCATCAGGTTGTGGATCGGCACCGCGCCGCTGCCGGCCAGCCAGGCCCCCAGGTAGTGGATTCCGACGTTGACGTTGTTGCGCAGACCGGCCTCGGTGATCGGTGCCTCGGGACGGAAGTCCAGCAGGTCGGCGGCGCCGACCTGCACGTCGTCGCGGGTCTTGGCGATCTGGTTCGGCGCGTCGCCCAGCACCGCGACGAATTCCTCCATCGCCGCGCTCACCAGCCCCGGGTGGGCGATCCAGCCGCCGTCGTAGCCGTCGGTGGCGTCGCGCCGCTTGTCGGCGCGGATGCCCTCCATGGCCTTGGCGTTCTTCTCCGGATCGTTCTTGATGGGGATCAGCGCGCTCATGCCGCCGATCGCCGGCGCGGCGCGGCGGTGGCAGGTCTTGAGCAGCAGCAGCGCATAGGCCCGCATGAACGGCGCGGTCATGGTGATCAGCGCGCGGTCGGCCAGGCAGAAGTCGCGCGCGCTCTTGAACTTCTTGATGGCGCTGAAAATGTAGTCCCAGCGCCCGGCGTTCAGTCCCGCGCTGTGTTCGCGGAGTTCGTAGAGGATTTCGTCCATCTCGAACGCGGCGACGATGGTCTCCACCAGCACCGTGGCCCGGATGCTGCCGCGGGGCAGGCCGAGCTCGTCCTGGGCGTACACGAACACGTCGTTCCACAGCCGCGCCTCGAGGTGGCTCTCCATCTTCGGCAGGTAGAAGAACGGGCCGGCGCCGCGCGCCAGTTGCTCGCGCGCGTTGTGGAACAGGAACAGCCCGAAGTCGAACAGCCCGCCGCTGACCCGGCTGCCGTCGACCAGCAGGTGCTTTTCATCGAGATGCCAGCCCCGCGGGCGCACCTGCAGCACCGCGATCTGGTCGTTCAGCCGGTAGGTCTTGCCGCCCTGCTCGAGGACGATGTTGCGACGGATCGCCTCGTACAGGTTGATCTGCCCGCGCACCTGGTTGTCCCAGTTCGGGGTGTTGGCGTCCTCGAAGTCGGCCATGTAGCTGTCGGCGCCCGAATTGAAGGCGTTGATGATCATCTTGCGGTCGACGGGGCCGGTGATCTCCACCCGCCTGCGCTGCAACGCGGGCGGCAGCGGGGCGATCTTCCAGTCGCCTTCGCGGATCGCGCGGGTCTCGGGCAGGAAGTCCGGGCGCTCGCCGGCGTCCAGCCGCTTGACGCGTTCGGCGCGCGCGGCGAGCAAGTGCTGGCGCCGCGTCTCGAAGCGGCGGTGCAGCCTGGCGACGAACTCCAGCGCGGCCTCGCTGAGGATCGAGTCGAATTCGGGGTTGTGTGGCGCGTTCAGGGTCACGCCCGCCGGCATTGGGGGGTGCTGCATGCGAATCTCCAGTTTGGCAACGTTCCGTTCGGAAATCGGGACAGGTCATGCCCGAAGCGGCGCCGGCGCGGCGCCTGGCGTGCCGGCGCGGCGGTAGCCTCGGCACGCAACCCATTATTCAACCATGAGCCGCGCCGCGCCGGTCAGGCGCGCTCTTGCCACCAGCGCCAGCCCTGGGCGAGCAGGAAGAGGGCGAAGCTCAGCGAGGCGATCCAGGTGCTGGCCGGCCATCCGACCGCATACGACGCCGCCAGCCCCACCCAGGCGAGCGCCAGCCCGAACAGCATGGCCAGCAGCACGCCGCCTCCCAGACGCCGGGTGAAGGCCTGCGCCGCGGCCGGCGGGCCGACGAGGAAGGCGAAGATCAGCAGCGCGCCCACCACCGGCACCGCGACCGCCACGGTGGCCGCCAGCAGCACGGCGAACAGCAGGTCGAGCCGTCCGACCGCGATGCCGCGGGTACGGGCCATTTCGGGGTTCAGGCTGGCCAGGCACAGCGGGCGGTAGATCAGCGCCAGCGCCAGCAGCACCAGGCAGGCCACGACCAGCGACAGCGAGGCTTGCGCAGCGGTGATCCCGACGATACTGCCGAACAGGATGCTCATCGCCGACTGGGCGTTGGTGGTGTACAGGCTGAGGAAAAGCACCCCGAGCCCCAGCGCGAACATCAGCACCATGCCGATTCCCACATCGCGTTCGCGCAGCCTGCGCCCGGCCAGCGCCAGCGCCAGTCCGGCTGCCAGCGTGAAGGCGAACAGCCCCAGGTAGGCGCTCAGCCCGAGCACGATCGCGCCTGCGGCGCCGGCGAATCCCATGTGCGAAAGGGCGTGCGCGGCGAAGGTCTGGCGCCGCAGCGTGACAAAGTAGCCCACCGCGGCGGCCGCCACGCCGATGCTCGACGCCGCCACCAGCGCCTGCCGCATGAAGGCGTATTCCAGGCCCAGGATCATCCGCGGTGCTCCGTGTCGTGCGCGCCGTGGTGGTCGTGCTCGCAATGCCCGGCCTGCTCGGCCATGAAGCCGCCGGCCGGGTGGATGAAGCGATAGCCGGCGTGGCGCGCCACCGCCATCGGCACGCCATACAGCGCGCTGAGCACGTCGTCGTCGATGACCTGGTCGACGCTGCCGAGCCGACCGCGGCCGCCGGCCAGGTAGAGCACGCGGTCCATCACCGGCAGCAGGGAGTTGATGTCGTGGGCGCTGAGCAGCACGGTCAGCCGCTGGCGGTCGCGCAGCCCGCGCACCAGCTCCAGCACCCCGAGCTGGGCGCGCGGGTCGAGGTTGGCCAGCGGCTCGTCGAGCAGCAGCAGGCGCACCGGATTGACCAGCGCCTGGGCGATGCACAAGCGCTGGCGCTCGCCGCCGGACAGGCTGTCCATGCCGCGCTCGGCCAGGTGTTCGGCCGAGCTGGCCTGCAGCGCCTGCTGCACCGCCTGCTCGCGGCTGCGTCGGCGCGCGGCGCCCAGCAGCGGGCTCCAGCGTTCGGCCTGCCAGGCGCTGGCGACGAAGTCGCGCGCGCGCAGCCGAGCGTGGGCGCCGTCGGGCACGACCTGCGCCACGTAACCGATGCGCCGCCTGGCCTGCAGCGGGCTGCCGCCCAGCACCTGCAGTTCGCCGCCGCCGCTGGGCAGCAAAGCGGCCAGGGTCTGCAGCAGCGTGGTCTTGCCGGCGCCGTTGCTGCCGAACACCCCGACGATCTGCCCGGGCTCGATGCGCAGATCGAGGCCGTCGACCACTTCGCGCGCGCCGCGCGCCACGCGCAGGCCGCGCGCCAGCACCGCGGCGCCGTCGGCTTCAGTCATCGCATCGCCGGGTCGGCGCGGCTGGCGCCGCCAGCGCGCGCTGCGCTGCCTGCAGGCTGTCGAGCAGCCATTGCGCATAACCCACGCCCGGTGGGGTGAATTCGTCCACCCCCAGTGTGGGCACCCCGCAGCGCCGCGCCAGCGCCAGCATGCTGCGGGTCAGCGGCGAGCTGACCTGGCGGTTGTGGATCAGCAACGCGACGGCGCGCCGTCGCAGGTCGGTGTCCATCGCAGCGACCTCGCGCGGCGACGGCTCGGTGCCGTTCATCACATGCACCTGCAGTCCGTGGTGCAGGTCGCGCCAGCGCAGTTCGCGCACCATGTAGCCCCACACCGGCTCGGTCGCGGCGACAGGCAGCGCGGGGTGCGCCAGCGCGAGCTGGCGTGCCTGGTCGATCACCTGGGTCATGCGCTGCCGCAGCCTGGCCTGCGCAGCGTCGAAGTCGGCGGCGTGCGCCGGGTCGGCATGGCGCAGCCAGGCTGCGATCGCGTCGGCCATGCGCAGCCCGACGCGCGGGTCGTAGAACACGTGGGGGTTGCCGTCGGGCAGGCGGCGCTGGGGCAGCAGGTCGGCCGCGACCAGCACCGTGCGCCCCGGCACCGGATTGGCCTGCAGGAGCTGGCGCATCCAGTGGTCATAGCCCAGGCCGTTCATCAGCACCAGCTGCGCCTGCGCGACCGTGCGAGCGGCCTGGGGCGAGGCCTCGAAGGCGTGGGGATCGACGTCGGGGTTGCGGATCAGCGACACCACCTGCACCTGCGTGCCGCCGATCGCCTGCGCGATGGCACCGTAGGTGCTCTCCGCCGCGACGATGCGCAGCGTGGCCGCGCCGGCGTGGGCCGCGACGGCCAGCAGCAGCGCGGACACGGTGTTGCGGAACAGGCGCGGCATCGAGCGGGGAGGCGGCGGGTGGGGCCCCGATCATAATGCAAACGGCTTGCGCAATGGCTGCACCGCGGCAGGGTGCGGCGGCTTTGCGACAATGGGTGCATGAGCTCCCTAGCCAACGACACCCTGCTGCGCGCGCTGCTGCGCCAGCCCACCGCCTACACCCCGGTCTGGCTGATGCGCCAGGCGGGGCGCTACCTGCCCGAGTACAACGCGACACGCGGTCGCGCAGGGAGTTTTCTGGCGCTGGCCACCAGCCCGGCACTGGCCACCGAGGTCACGCTGCAGCCGCTGGATCGCTATGCGCTGGACGCGGCGATCCTGTTCTCCGACATCCTGACGGTTCCCGACGCGATGGGCCTGGGGCTGCGTTTCGCCGCCGGCGAGGGGCCGCGTTTCGAGCATCCGTTGCGCAGCGAGGCGCAGATCCTCGGCCTGCGGCCTCCCGAACTCGAGCGCCTGCGCTACGTGTTCGACGCCGTCGCGCAGATCCGCGGTGCCTTGACCCGCGACGGGGTGCAGCGGGTGCCGCTGATCGGTTTTTCCGGAAGCCCGTGGACCCTGGCCTGCTACATGGTCGAAGGCCAGGGCAGCGACGACTGGCGCCAGACCAAGACCCTGCTGTACTCCCGCCCCGACCTGATGCACCATGTGCTGCGGGTCAACGCCGAGGCGGTCGCCGCCTACCTGAACGCCCAGATCGAGGCCGGCGCGCAGGCGGTGATGCTGTTCGATTCCTGGGGCGGTGCGCTGGCCGACGGCGCCTTCCAGGAGTTCTCGCTGCGCTACAGCGCGCAGGTGCTGGCGGCGCTGCGGCGCGAGCACGCCGGTGCGCGCGTGCCGGCGATCCTGTTCACCAAGGGTGGCGGCATGTGGCTGCAGCAGATGGCCGAATGCGGCGCCGACGCGCTGGGAGTCGACTGGACGGTGGGCCTGGGCGCCGCGCGTTCGGCGGTCGGCGACCGCGTGGCCCTGCAGGGCAACCTGGACCCGTCGGTGCTGTTCGCCACGCCGGCGGCGATCGAGCAGCAGGTGCGCGCGGTGCTGGACAGCTACGGCCCGATGTCGGCGGCGCGGCCGGGCGGCCATGTGTTCAACCTCGGGCACGGGATTTCCCAATTCACTCCGCCCGAGCATGTCCAGGTGCTGGTCGATACCGTGCACTCCCACAGCCGCGGGCTGCATCGCTGAGGCGGGGCCCGCGGCAGCGGGCGCGGGGCCGCGAAAGCCCGCCTGTCAAGCCCCCGCGAGGCCATTTATGCACATTGCGGGAGTTTTCGGGACATAGCCGGCGGAGCCCAGACTTTACCTCATGACATCTCCGCTATCTCGTTGTTCTCATGCGTTTTTTTGGTTTTTGCTGCGCAGCCGCATGAAATCGCCCCCAGTTTGTCCACAGAGGGCGGGCGCAATGCCACGGCGCCTATGCACAAAGTTATCCACAGCGCGGGAATTCCCGGAGGCCGCTAGGGAGAATCCCTCGCAAACCCTGGTTGCCAGGCGGCCCAGGGCGCCGATCCGGGATCGGCGCCCCGCCTTCGATGCTCGCAAACCCTGATCCGCCCCGGCCGGCTGGCGATCGCCCGGCGGATCGGCCGTGGCGGGTGCAGGTGGCGGTCGACGCTCCGCTGCGCGGCGCGCTGGACTACCTGTGGAGCGAGCCGCTGGCGCCCGGCACGCTGGTCCGGGTGCCGCTGGGCCGCCAGGTGGTGTGCGCCGTGGTGCTGCACTGCGATCGCGAGGGTGCCGACGCCGACTCCCGCGTGCTGAAGGCCGTGGAACAGGTGCTCGACTGCCTGCAGCCGCTGTCGGCGCAATGGATGGCTCTGCTTCGCTTCACGGCCGACTATTACCAGCGGCCGCTGGGCGAACTCATGGGCGCAGCGCTTCCCGGCTGGTTGCGCGAGCACCCGGCGCAGGCGGTTCGCCGCAGGCTGCAGCAGGCGCTGAGCCGCGACGCGCGCTACGTGCTCAGCGACCTGGGGCGCCAGCAACTGGCGCTGCGGCTGCGTCGCCACGGCCCGACGCTGGCTCGCCTGGCGCGGGCGCTGGGCCTGGAGCCGCCCGGGCCGGACGGCGCGACCGATCCGTCGGCCGCCCAGCCAGCCGCCCAGCCAGCCGCCCAGCCGCAGGCGCCTGGCCAGGCCGCCCAGGCGAGCCTGGACGAGGCGGATGCGCGGCGCCTGCATCCCCGCGGCGCCGCGCTGCTGCGCGAATGGCTGCAACGGGGCTGGCTGCTGCCGGGCGGGCCGGCGCTGCCGCCGGCCGCGGCGCCGGCCGAGCGGCCGGTGCTGCGCGCCGAGCAGGCGGCCGCGGTACAGGCGCTGGAGCAGCAGCAGGGCTACGGCGCGCAACTGTTGTTCGGGGTCACCGGCAGCGGCAAGACCGAGGTCTACCTGCGGGTCGTGCAGCAGGTGCTCGAGCGCGACCCGCAGGCGCAGGTGCTGGTGCTGACCCCGGAGATCAACCTCACTCCGCAGCTGCTGCGGCGGCTGGCCGCGCGCTTCCCCGGGCAGCGCCTGGCGCTGCTGCACAGCGGCCTGGCGCAGGCCGAACGCTTCGACCACTGGGCCGCGGCGCACCACGGCCAGGCGCGCATCGTGCTGGGCACCCGTCTGGCGGTGCTGGCCAGCCTGCCGCGTCTGGCGTTGATCGTGGTCGACGAGGAACACGACCCGTCCTACAAGCAGCAGGAGGGGGCGCGCTACTCGGCGCGCGACCTGGCGGTGTGGCGGGCGCGCCAGCTTGGGGTGGCGGTGCTGCTGGGCTCGGCCACCCCGTCGCTGGAGAGCTGGCACGCCGCGTCGCGCGGGCGCTACGGCCTGCTGCGGCTGCAACAGCGCTCGGGCGGCGAGTTGCCGCGGGTGAGGCTGCTGTCCAGCCGCGAAGACCCGCTGCTGCGCGCCGGCGCGCCGGTCGGCCAGGCGCTGTTCGACGCCGTGACGCAGCGGCTGCAACTCGGGCAGCAATGCCTGATGTTCCTCAACCGCCGCGGCTATGCCCCGGTGCTGTGCTGTCCCGATTGCGGCTGGATGTCCGATTGCGCGCATTGCGACTCCCATCTGGTCTACCACCGCAGCGACCGCAGCCTGCGCTGCCACCACTGCGGCTACCGGCAGCCGGTCGCGCGCGCCTGCCCGCAATGCGGCGGCCTGGACCTGCAACCGGTGGGCCGCGGCACCCAGCGGGTCGAGGAGGCGCTGCAGGGCCTGTTCCCGCAGGCGCGCATCGCCCGCATCGACGCCGACACCGCGGCGCGCAAGGGCCAGGCCGAGGCTTCGTTCAGCCAGGTGCATGCCGGGGAGGTCGACATCCTGGTGGGCACCCAGATGATCACCAAGGGCCACGACTTCCAGCGTGTCGGACTGGTGGCCGCGCTGAATCCGGACGCCGGGCTGTTCAGCCACGACCCGCGCGCCCCCGAACGCCTGTTCGCCCAGCTGGTGCAGGCCGCGGGCCGCGCCGGGCGGGCCGGCGGCGCGGCGCTGCAGCCCGAGATGCTGGTGCAGACCGCGTACCCCGAGCACCCGCTGTACCAGGCGCTGCAGCGCAACGACTACGCGGGATTCGCCGAGCGCGAACTCGGCGAGCGCAAGCGCGCGGCGATGCCTCCGTTCAGCTTCCAGGCGCTGCTGCGGGCCGAGCATGCGAATCCCCACAAGCTGCAGGAATTCGTCGACCACGCCGCGCAACTGGCGCAAGGCCTGGCCGCCGGCGGCCAGCCCACGGTCTACCCGCCGGTGCCGTCGAGCCTGGCGCGCCTGGCCGGGGTGCACCGGCAGCAGATCCTGGTGGAGTCGGCGCGCCGCGCGGCGCTGCACGGCTTCCTGCGCGACTGGCGCCAGGCCCTGCAGGACACGCGCGGCGGGGTGCGCTGGGCGATCGACGTCGACCCCACCGACTTCTGACGCTGGCTCAGTGCTGCAGCGCCGCGTCCTGCGGGGCCGTTGCCTGCGGCGTCGGCCCGGCCTGCCATTGCCCGAGCAACTGCTCCCACTGCGGCAGCACCTCGCGCACCGCGCGCAACTTGACTTCGCCGAAGCCGGCGATGCGCGACGGCAGGTCGGCCAGGCGCAGCGCCTGCTCCAGGTTGTCGGCGCGTAGTCGCTGCAGCAACTGCTCGACGGTGTCGCGATAGCGCCGGATCAGGTCGCGCTCGATGCGCCGCTCCTCGGTGCGGCCGAAGGGGTCGAGGACGGTTCCGCGCAGCACCTTGCCGTGGCGCAGCAGTCGCATCACGCTGCCGAGCCACGGCCCGAACTCGATCTTGCGCGGCCTGCCGTCGGGCCCCCGGCGCGCCAGCAGCGGAGGCGCCAGGTGGTAGCGCAGGCTGAAGCGGCCCTCGAACTGCTCGCGCAGGCTGGCCGCGAAGCCGGGGTCGGCGTGCAGGCGGGCGACCTCGTATTCGTCCTTGTAGGCCATCAGCTTGAACAGGTTGCGTGCCACCGCCTCGCTCAGCCGGGTCGAGCCGAAGGCCGACTCGGCCCGCGCGACGCGCTCGACGAGTTCGCGGTAGCTGCGCGCCCAGGCAGCGTTCTGGTAGTCCTGCAGGTACTCGCCGCGGCTGCGCAGCAGTTCGTCGAGCCCGGGCCGGCGCGCGAACGAGATGACCTGTTCGGTGCTGCCCAACGCTGCGATCTGCTCGGGATGCGCAGCGGCGTGCCGCCCCCACTCGAAGGCCGCCTTGTTCTGCGCCACCGCGACCTCGTTGAGCTCGATCGCCCTCAGCAGCGACTCGCGGAGCAGCGGGATCCAGCCCCTCTGCCAGGCGTATCCCAGCAGCATCGGGTTGGCATAGATGCTGTCGCCCAGCACCTGGCGCGCCAGCGCGTCGGCGTCGAAGCCGCCGATCTGCTGCTCGCCCACCGCCTGTTGCAGCGCCTGGTGGCAGGCCGCCGCGGGGAACTGCCACTGCGGTTGGTGCACCAGCGCGGCGGTCGGTGCGCCGTGGGTGTTGAGGGCGACGAAGGTGCGGCCATGGCGGACCCGCGCCAGGGTTTCGCGATCGGCGGCGACCATGGGGTCGCAGCCCAGCACGAGTTCGGCCTCGGCCATCGCCACCCGCGTGGTGTGGATCTGTTCCGGCCGCTCGGCGATCAGAACGTGGCTCCAGGTCGCGCCGCCCTTCTGGGCCAGCCCGGCCGCATCCTGGGTGACGATTCCCTTGCCCTCGATATGGGCCGCCACGCCCAGCAACTGGCCGATGGTGATCACCCCGGTGCCGCCGATGCCGGCCACCAGGATGCCGTAGCTGCCGCCGCCGGCGCGGTCGTCGCGCAGCGGGTCGGGAATCACCGGCTCGCCCGGATCGGCCAGCGCCTGCAGCGACGGCGCGGCCGCCGCGGCGGCCTTGCGGGGCTTGCCGCCGACCACGCTGACGAAGCTCGGGCAGAAGCCCTTGAGGCAGGAGTAGTCGGTGTTGCAACTGCTCTGGTTGATGGTGCGCTTGCGCCCGAATTCGGTCTGCAGAGGTTCCACCGACAGGCAGTTGCTCTGCTCCGAGCAGTCGCCGCAGCCTTCGCAGACCAGCGGGTTGATCGCCACCCGGCGCTCGGGCTGGGCCATCGTTCCGCGCTTGCGGCGCCGGCGCTTCTCGGTGGCGCAGGTCTGGTCGTAGATCAGCACCGTGGTGCCGGTCACCTCGCGCAGACGCCGCTGCACCGAGTCGAGCTCGTCGCGGTGGCCCACGGTGGTTCCGGGAGCCAGGTCGCGGACCTCGCGGTATTTTTCCGGGTGGTCGCTGAGCACGACGATTTCACGCACCCCTTCGGCGTGCAGTTCGCGGCTGATCTGCGCCACGCTCAGGTGGCCCTCGACCGGCTGCCCCCCGGTCATCGCGACCGCGTCGTTGTAGAGGATCTTGTAGGTGATGTTGGCGCCGCTGGCGATCGCCTGGCGGATGGCCAGCAGCCCCGAGTGGTAGTAGGTGCCGTCGCCGAGGTTGGCGAACACGTGGCGGTCCTTGCTGAACGGGGCCTGGCCGACCCAGGCCGCGCCCTCGCCGCCCATCTGGCTGAAGGTCGAGGTGCTGCGGTCCATCCAGACCACCATGTAGTGGCAGCCGATTCCCGCCATCGCGCGCGAGCCCTCGGGAACGCGGGTGCTGGTGTTGTGCGGGCAGCCGGAGCAGAACCACGGCGGGCGCTTTTCCGCCGCCGGCGCCTGCGCCAGCGCGCGCTCCTTGGCCTCGATCAGCGCCACCCGCTCGTCGATGCGCCGCCGCAAGTCGGTCGGCGCGCTGTCGAGCAGGCCCAGGCGCTGCATGCGCGAGGCGATCGCGCGCGCGATCTGCGCCGGGTTCAGGTCGGCCTTCGCCGGCAGCAGCCAGTTGCTCCCCGGGTTGGGTTGGCTCCATTCGCCTCCGCTGCGGTCGCCGGTCCGTTCATCGAACTTGCCGATCACGTTCGGGCGGACGTCTTCCCGCCAGTTGTAGAGCTCTTCCTTGAGTTGGTATTCGATGATCTGGCGCTTTTCTTCGATGACCAGGATTTCTTGCAAGCCGGTCGCGAACTCCCGGGTGCTGTGCGCCTCCAGCGGCCACACCACCGCGACCTTGTGCAGGCGCAGCCCGAGCTGCGCGCAGGCCTGTTCGTCGAGCCCGAGGTCGGCCAGCGCCTGGCGGGTGTCGTTGTAGGCCTTGCCCGAGGCCATCAGGCCGAGCCGGGCGCGCGGGCTGTCGATCACCGTGTGGTTGAGCCGGTTGGCGCGCACGTAGGCCAGCGCGGCGTACCACTTGACGTCCATCAGCCGAGCCTCCTGGCTCAGCGGGTCGTCGGGCCAGCGGATGTGCAGGCCGTCTGCGGGCAGCGCGAAGTCCTCGGGCAGCACGATGCGCACGCGATCGGCCGAGACGTCGACCGAGGACGAGGACTCGACGACTTCCTGGATGGTCTTCATCGCCGCCCACAGGCCGCTGTAGCGGCTCATCGCCAGCGCGTGCAGCCCGAGGTCGAGGATGTCCTGCACGTTGCTGGGGAAGAACACCGGGAAGCCGACGGCCTTGAACACATGGTCGCTCTGGTGCGGGGCGGTCGAGCTCTTGGCCACGTGGTCGTCGCCGGCCACCGCGATGACCCCGCCGTGGCGCGCGGTGCCGGCCAGGTTGGCGTGCTTGAACACGTCGCCGCAGCGGTCGACGCCGGGGCCCTTGCCGTACCAGATGCCGAATACCCCGTCGAAGCGCTGCGCCTGCGGGTAGAGGTCGAGCTGCTGGGTGCCCCACAGCGCGGTCGCCGCGAGTTCCTCGTTGACCCCGGGCTGGAACACGATGTCGTGTTCGGCGAGCAGCTTGCGGGCCTTCCACAGCGCCTGGTCGTAGCCGCCCAGCGGCGAGCCGCGGTAGCCGCTGATGAACCCGGCGGTGCGCAACCCGGCGAGCTGGTCGCGCCTGCGCTGCAGCAGCGGCAGGCGCACCAGTGCATGGATGCCGCTCATGAAGGCCCTGCCGGATTCCAGGGTGTACTTGTCGTCGAGGCCGACGGTTTCCAGGGCCCGGCGGACGGCTTCGGGCAGGGCTGCGTTCATCGCGCGATCTCCTCAGGTGCGTCTGATGCGCAACGGCCGTCCCCCGCCGCGGTGGCTGCGGGTGGTTCGCGACTGGCACCCCGCGGTGGCGCGGCGCCGGCCGCGGGGCAGGCCTTGTGGGCCCTCCCAGCGGTCGTCTGATCCCTGGATGCTAGTTCGGCACCGCGCGCTTGCCAACCTGGCACCGCGTCGGGTCCAGGGGTTTGCGCAACCCGCCCGGCGGGTCCGGGCGCCGGCGGTTCCTCAGCGCTGTTCGAGGCACAGCACCTGCGAGCCGGGGCTGCGCAGGTTGGTGATGGTCGCCTGGCGGCCCTTGAACCAGACCTGCACCTCGCCGTTGGCGTAGCGCGCACCGTCGGCGGCCACCGTCTGCTCGAGTTCCATCACTCCCAGCGCGGTGCTCATGGTCACGCTGACGTCGCCGAAGCTGGCGAGGAAGGACGTGCCGTCGTTGCAGACGTAGCGCACGGCGCCGGGCGGCAGCGCGCTGGCAGGCAGCGAAGCCGGCGTCGCCGGAACG